>NZ_JBHSIU010000047.1:0-34479 GCF_042653625.1 Dactylosporangium cerinum
TTTGAAGGTCATGCCGACCAGAAACGCGAAGAGCAGCCGCGGGCGTCAGTCGGCGACCCGGACGAGGAGCCAGGCCGCGAGGCCGAAGCCCATCACCGCGACAACGACCCGCAGCACCTTCGGGTCGGCACGGCGGGTGATGGCGGGGCCGAGCGCGCCGCCGATGCCCGAGCCGACCGCGAGCGGGACGACGGCCCACCAGGTGACGTCGGCGACGACCGCGAACATGGCCGCCGGCACGATGTCGGCACAGGCCGTGAGCGCGTTCTTCACCGCGTTGGCGCGGACCAGGTGCGGCTCGACCAGCAACAGCACGATGGCGAGGGTGAGGATGCCCGACCCGGCACCGAAGTATCCGCTGTAGACACAGACGGCGAAGAACGCGGCCGCGGCGGCGACCCGCTGCCACCCGGCCACCGCCGTGTCTCCGGCGGCGGTGGCTGCGGCCGGTTCGTCGGTCGTGGGGCGGATCAGGATCAGCGCCGCGGCGAACGCGATCAGGAACGGCACGATCCACGCGAACACCCCCGGCGGGGTGACCAGCAGCAGCACCGCCCCGCCGGTGCCGCCGACCACCGCGACCGCCGCCCACCACGGCAGCCGCCGCCGGTGCACCCGCAGCTCGCGCCGGGACGTGGCCGAGGACGCCACCGCACCGCTGATCAGCGCGACCGTGTTGGCGACGTTCGCCTGCAGTGGGCCCAGGCCGGCGGCGAGCAGCGCGGGATACGTGACGAGCGACGTGATGCCGCCCGCGGTGCCGATCACGCCGCCGAGGACCCCGGCCAGGACGAGCAACATGATCCGCACCGGGGTGACGGTACCGGTGCGGTTGACATCGACGGCGGCTATACCTAGCTTGTCTAGGTATGGACGTCCGGGGTCATCTCGACCTGTTGCTGCTTGCCGTGCTGGCCGATGGTGGCCCGGTGCACGGTTACGCCCTGATCGCCGCGCTGCGGGACCGCTCCGACGGGATGTTCGACCTGCCGGAAGGCACCGTCTATCCGGCGTTGCACCGGCTCGAGCGCGAAGGCCTCGTCGTGAGCCACTGGGAGCAGGCCGTGCCCCGCCGCCGCCGGGTCTACGCGCTCACCAGCGACGGCCGGCAGGCGCGGGTCGCGAAGCAGGTCGAGTGGCGCAGCTTCGTCAGTGGCGTGCAGTCGGTGCTCGGGCCGGCCACCGGGCCGGTGACGGCATGACCACGGCGCAGAGCCCGGTCGAGCGGTATCTCGACGAGATGTTCGACCGGCTGGCCGGCACCGGCGCGCCCGGCCGCCGGATGCTCGCCGAGGCCGAGAGCCACCTGCTCGCCGCGACCGAGGACGGCATCGGCCGCGGCCTGGATCCCGAGACCGCCGAGCGCGACGCGGTGGCCAGGTTCGGTGCCGCCGCCGACATCGCCCGGCAGGTCACGCCCGCACCGACGAGCCTGCGGGCAGCGCTGCGCAGGTCCGCCGTCGGCGGGTGGGCGGTCGCCGGTGCCGCCCTGGCCTGGTACGGGACGAGCGGCGTCCTCACCTGGCTGCTCGGCCGGCCGTTCGCCCAGCTGATGGTCGCCACGGACCGGTTCGGCAACCAGCGGAACATGTGCGATCGGCCGTGGGTGCCGAACGTGTCAGGGCTGGACTGCGCCGGGTACTACTACGGCGAGCTCAACCGGGTGCCGGTCGGCGGTGCGCGGTTCCCGTTCGCCGTGGTGGCGCTCATCGGCATCGGGCTGCTGGTCGCCCTGGTCGTGGCGCGCCGCCGGACCCCGCTCGGCACGGACGCCTGGACGCCGGCGGGTCCGGCGCTGCGGCTGGCGTTCGCGGTGCCGTTCGGGTTCGTGGCGCTCCTGCTGCTGTTCTACGCCACCCTCGGAGCCTTCGCGTTCATGCAGAACTGGACCCTCAGCTACCTCGTGGCCGGGCTGCTCGCCGGGGTGATCGCCGTCGTGGCCGTGCGAAAGGCGCGCCGGCCCGCGTAGCGGGTCAGTCGAGCATCGCGCCGCAGGTCATGTTCAGGGCGGTGCCCGTCAGCGTGCGGGCCAGGTCGGAGGCGGCGAAGACGGCGAGGTTGCCGGCGTCCTTCAGCGTCGCCGGCCGGCCGAGCAGGGTCTGGCCGGTGATGCTCGCCTCGATGGCGGCGCGGCCGGGGACGTCCGCCGGGATCACCTCGGGCACGCCGCCGGTGCGCAGGGTCAGCACCCGCACACCATGCGCACCGAGCTCCACCGCCAGCTGGCGGCGAAGGTGTTCGACCGCCGCGAACCCGGCCTGCAGCCCGCCGAGGTGGAAGTCGCGCGGCGGGTCGCCGGCGCCGCCGAAGAACAGCAGGACGCCGCCGCCCTGGCGGACCATGTGCCGGCCGGCGGCGCGGGACGTGATGAACTTCGAGCGGACCGACTGGACCACGGGCGCCAGGTAGTCCTCGACGGCCATGTCGAGGACCGGGGTGCCCTGCACGTCGGCGTCGGCGATGACGTTGATCGCCACGTCGATCCGGCCGGCCGCGGCGACGACAGCCGCCGCGTGCTCCTCGACGGCGTGCTCGTCGAGGGTGTCGACGACGGCCGTGTCCGCGCTCCCGCCGGCGGCGCGGATCTCCGAGGCGACCGCGGACAGGGTGGCCGGGGTGCGCCCGGCGAGGAACACCCGCGCGCCGGCCCGGCCATATGCCCTGGCCATGGCGCCGCCGATGGCGCCGCCGCCCCCGTAGATGATCGCGTTCCTACCTGCCAGCAGCATGATGGTTCCCTCCCGGTGGATGCATCCGTCGCTGATACAACCCGGCGCGGCGGTGAAACTCATCGCGGATCGAGGAACTCCGGCAGGCCGAAGGCGGGGAACAGCGCCGGACCGAGGAACGACACCACCTCGGTGACCCGCGAGCCCCGCACCGTCACCAGGTCGATGCCGGCCGCCTCGAAGCGACCCGCGGACAGCAGGTACGTGCCGAACGCCGGCCGCCCGTTCGCCGCGGTGGGCAGGAAGCGCCACCGGTGGCGGGAGGGGCCTTCGAGGAGGAACGCGCGGATGGCCGGGGCACCGGCGTACACCTCGGGCAGCGGAGGCATCGAATACCTGGCGTCGTCGGCCAGCATGCTGACGATGGTGTCGACGTCGCCGGCCTCCCACGCGGCGCGATAGGCGCGGGCCACCTCCCGCACGTCGGCGGTTGGTGTCGGGTCCGGGGCGGGCAGTGCCTTGCGGGCCCGCTGGACGGCGCTGTTGACGGCGGCGACGGTGGTGTCGAGCAGCCCGGCGGTCTCCGCGGCGGAGAAGCCGAGCACCTCGCGGAGGAGGATCGCGGCCCGCGGTCGGGGCGGGAGATGCTGCAGGGCCGCCACGAACGCCAGCTCCACCGAGATGCCGGTGAGCGCGTCCGGGAACGGCTGCAGCCAGAGCGGCTCGCCGTCGGAAACCCGCAAAGAACGGCCCTGCAACATGGTCAGGCAGCGGTTGGTGGCGATCCGGAACAGCCAGGGGCGCACCCCGGCGGGATCGGCGAGGCGCGGGAACGCCTTCCAGCCCCGCAGGTAGGTCTCCTGCACCGCGTCCTCGGCGTCGTGCAGCGAGCCCAACATCCGGTAGCAGTGCGCGAGCAGCTCGCCACGCAGCGGGCCGGCGAGCTCCTCGAACGTCACCCGCCCAGCCTAAAATCATGTATTTCCCATTACATTACTGGGGAACATTCTGTCGGAGGGTTGACGGAAAAATTCCATCCGCCCTACGGTGTCAATCGTGTCCGTTGAGGGTGTCCACGCGCTGGTCAGGCGCACGCATGAGGAGCGCGTCCTGCGCGTCCTGCGGGAACACGGCGCCCTCAGCCGGGGACAGATCGCGGCGAAGGTCGGGCTGTCCCGCACGACCCTGTCGGAGATCACGGGCGACCTGCTGTCGCGGGGCGCGGTCGTGGTCGTCGACACCGACGCGAGCCTGCGCGCCGGCAGCGGCCGGCCGGCGGAGCTGCTGACGCTCGACCCGTCGTCAGGGCAGTTCCTCGGCGTCGACCTCGGGCACACCCGGGTCCGCATCGCCGTCGCCGACGCCGCCCACGAGGTGATGGCGGCCGGCCACCAGACCTACGGGCCCGACACCGGCTGGCCGGAGCGGGTCGCGATCGCCTTCGACCTCATCGACGACGTGGGCACCGGCTCCGGGGTCAGCTTCCGCGCCCTGCAGGGCGTCGGCGTCGGGGTCGCCGGGCCGCAGCCGGCCGAGCCGGCGGTCGCCCAGGCGTTCCGGGAGCGGTTCGGCACCACGGTCATCGCCGACAACAACACCAGGTTCGCGGCGCTCGCCGAGGCGATCACCGATGGTCCCGACCTGCAGGACGTGCTGTACATCCGGCTCGCCGACGGCATCGGCGGCGGTCTCGTCGTGGGCGGGCGGCTGGTCACCGGCGGGCACGGGGTCGCCGGTGAGTTCGGCCATGTCCCGGCTTTTGTTCCGTCGGCCGGCGCCGAGCCCGACGCCTGCCGCTGCGGCCGCCGGGGCTGCCTGGAGACGGTCGCCTCGGTGCCGGCGGTCCTGCGCACCTGCCGCCGGCGCGGCCTGGCCGTGCGCACCGCCGAGGACCTCGAGGCGGCGCTGCGCCGCGGCGACCCGGTCGCGGCGGCGGTGCTCGACGAGGCCGCCGACGCCGTCGGGCAGGTCCTCGCCGCGGCGGCGCTCGTGCTCGACCCGACCCAGATCGTGGTCGGCGGGCGGCTCACCCGATGTTGGCCCGGTGTCGTCGACCGGGTCGCCTCCACCATCGCCGAACGGGCCGGCACCGCCACGCCCCGGGTGGTCCGCGCCGCCCGTCTCGGCGACGAGGACGGTGCCCTGGGGGCCATCGCCGCCCTGTATCGCCAGACCCCGCTGCTCGCCGGCTACCACTAGCCGTTCCTGCACAACCGTCGTCCGTCCTGTCTGGACGGTTACTGCACCGTGCCCGTCGTTGAGGAGAGCACCATGACCAGACCGGGGCGCCCATGAGCGTCGTCGGTAGCACCACGAGAGCGACCCCGCGTCGCCGCGGCGTGTGGGTGCTCAACGCCGTCTCGGCGGCCGCCGGGCTCGCCGCGTGGTGGATCTACGCGCGCACGGACCCGACGGTGCCGACGCCGCCGGCGGTGCTGGACAAGGCCGTCGACCTGCTCGGCGACGGCACGCTCGAGGCGGACATCCTCGCCAGCCTGCGCCGGGTGCTGATCGGCTTCGCGCTGGGCACCGGCCTGGCGATCCCCATCGGGTTCCTGATGGGCTGGTACACCGTGGCCCGCGGGCTGATCGAGCCGTGGGTGCAGTTCTTCCGCACCATCCCGCCCCTCGCGATCATCCCCCTGGCGATCGTGCTGATGGGCATCGGCGAGACCCCGAAGCTGTTCGTCATCTTCCTCGCCGCGTTCCTCGCCTGCGTCATCGCCACGTTCCAGGGCGTCGTCGGGGTCGACAAGACCCTCATCAACGCCGCCCGGGTGCTCGGCGCGCCCACCCGGGTCATCTTCGCCCGGGTCGTCGTGCCCGCGTCCACCCCGTTCATCCTCGTCGGCATGCGGGTCGGCCTCGGCTCGTCCTGGGCCACCCTCGTCGCCGCCGAGCTCATCGCCGCCCAGGAGGGACTCGGCTACCGGATGCAGAGCGCCCAGCTGTACTACGACCTGCCGACCATCTTCGTCGGCCTGATCAGCATCGGCGTGCTCGGCCTGCTGATGGACCGGCTGCTGCTGCTCGTCGAGCGGCGCGCCACCGGCTGGCAGGAACGCCGATGACCACCCGTATCTCCATCAAGGGCGTCGCCCGCACGTTCCCGTTGCAGGGCAGGGACTTCGTCGCGCTCGGCGACGTGTCCCTCGACGTGGCCGACAACGAGTTCGTCACCATCGTCGGCCCGTCCGGCTGCGGCAAGAGCACCCTGCTCAACATCGTCGCCGGCCTCGACCACCCGACCGGCGGGCAGGCGCTCGTCGGCGGGAAGGCGGTCACCGGGCCGGGACCCGACCGGGGCGTCATCTTCCAGCAGTTCGCGCTGTTCCCGTGGCTGACCGTGCGCAAGAACGTCGAGTTCGGGTTACGGACCGCCGGGGTACCGCGGGCCGAGCGCCGCCGCCGCGCCGAGCACTTCATCGACCTGGTCGGCCTGACCCAGTTCGCCGACGCGCTGCCCAAGACGCTGTCCGGCGGCATGAAGCAGCGCTGCGCCATCGCCCGCGCCTACGCCGTCGACCCGTCGATCCTGCTGATGGACGAGCCGTTCGGCGCCCTCGACGCGCTCACCCGGGTGCGGCTGCAGGAGCAGCTCCTGGACACCTGGAGCCGGGAGAAGCGCACCGTCATGTTCGTCACCCACGACGTCGACGAGGCGGTGTTCCTCGCCAACCGGGTCGTCGTCATGGCCGCCAACCCGGGCCGCATCGTCGAGGTCATCGACGTCGACCTGCCGTTCCCACGCACCGAGGAGGTCCGGCTCGGCCCGGACTTCACCCGGTTGCGCAACCGCGTCTGGAGCGCGGTCTATCACCAGCCACCTCAAGAGAGGAAACCTTCATGATCTCGCGTCGCGGTTTCGCCACCGTGCTGGCAGCGGCCACCCTGATCGGCGTCGCCGGCTGTGGTTCCGAGGAGCCCGCGAAGGCGGGTGCGCCGACCAAGGTGACCTTCGGCTACATCGGCGACTACAACGGCACCAGCCTGCTCGCCGTCGCCGAGAAGCAGGGCCTGTGGAAGAAGTACGGCATCGACGCCACGGTGAAGGTCTTCACCAACGGCCCGGTGCAGGTGCAGGCGCTGCAGTCCGGCGACCTCGACTTCGGCTACATCGGCCCCGGCGCCTTCTGGCTGCCCGCCTCCGGCCAGGCGAAGATCATCGCGATCAACACCCTCGGCGCCGCCGACCGGGTCATCGCCCAGCCCGGCATCACCTCGATCCAGCAGCTGCGCGGCAAGAAGGTCGGCGTCCCCGAGGGCACCTCCGGCGACATGATCCTCACCCTCGCGCTGCAGGCCGCCGGCATGACGAACAAGGACATCCAGCGGGTACCCCTGGACGCCTCCACGCTCGTCTCGGCGTTCTCGTCCAAGCAGATCGACGCCGCCGGCTTCTGGTACCCGGCGATCTCCACCATCAAGAAGACCGTGCCGGACCTGGTCGAGCTCGCGAAGAACGACGACTTCGCCAGCAAGGTGTCCTTCCCCAACGCGTTCGTCGCCGGCAACAAGGTCGTCGCGGAGAAGGCCGCCGCCGTCACCAAGGTGCTCCAGGTGCTCCGGGAGGCGACCGACTACCGCGCCGCCCACCCGGACGAGACGATCGCCGCCACCGCGGAGCTGCTCAAGCAGGAGGTCGCCGCCGTGAAGGCCGACGCGGCCAACAGCAAGGCCCTGACCACCAAGGAGCTCGACGCCGCGACCGCGGACGGCACCGTCGGCAAGTGGCTGACCGGCATGGGTGACTTCTTCGTCAGCGCCGGCAAGCTCAAGGCGCCGGTCGACCCGAAGACCTACTACCTCGGCGACCTGTGGACCGGGGCGGCGGCCGCCAAGTGACCAGCGCACCACGCAACATCCTGTTCCTGATGACGGACCAGCACCGGGTGGACACGCTCGGCGCGTACGGCAACGCGCTCGCGCGGACCCCGGTGCTGGACGAACTGGCCCGGACCGGCACCCGGTTCGACCGGTGGTACACGCCGACGGCGATCTGCACCCCGGCCCGGGCCAGCCTGCTCACCGGGCAGGCACCGTTCCGGCACAAGCTGCTCGCCAACCAGGAGCGCAACGTCGGCTACAGCGAGGACCTGCCCGACGGCACGTTCACGTTCCCGCAGGCGTTGCGGGCCAACGGCTACAACTGCGGCCTGGTCGGCAAGTGGCACGCCGGCACCGCGAAGAGCCCGGCCGACTACGGCCTGGACGGCGTGCACCTGCCGGGCTGGCACAACCCGGTCGACCACCCCGACTACCTGTCCTACCTGGAGTCGCGGGGGCTGCCGCCGTACCGGATCAGCGACCACGTGCGGGGAACCCTGCCCAACGGCGGGCCGGGCAACCTCCTCGCCGCGCGGCTGCACCAGCCGGTCGAGGCCACGTTCGAGTACTACCTGGCCACCCGCACGATCGAGATGCTGGAGCGCTACGCGGCCGACGGGAAACCGTTCTTCACGGCGCTGCACTTCTTCGGCCCGCACCTGCCCTACATCGTGCCCGACGAGTACTTCGACCTGGTCGATCCGTCCGATGTAGAGCTCCCGAAATCGATTGCGGAGACCTTCGCCGGCAAGCCCCCGGTGCAGCGCAACTACAGCGCGCACTGGACGTTCGACACCATGCCCCTCGAAGTCACCCGCAAGCTCATCGCCGTCTACTGGGGCTACGTCACGCTCATCGACGAGCAGCTCGGCCGGGTCCTGGCCGCGATGGAATCGCTGGGGCTGCGCGAGGACACGTCGGTGTTCTTCACCTGCGACCACGGCGAGTTCACCGGCTCGCACCGGCTGCACGACAAGGGTCCGGCCATGTACGAGGACATCTACCGCACGCCCGGCATCGTCAGGGTGCCGGGCGCGCCCGCCGGGCAGGTCCGCGACGAGTTCGTGAGCCTCACCGACTGCACCGCCACCATCCTGGACCTCGCCGGCATCCCGTCGGCGGCCACGGTCGACTCCCGCAGCCTGCTGCCGCTCGTCCGGGGCGGCTCCCCCGACTGGGCGCCGGACGTGGTCGCCGAGTTCCACGGGCACCATTTCCCCTACCCGCAACGGATGCTGCGCGAACAGCGCTACAAGCTGGTCGTCAACCCCGACTCCACCAACGAGCTGTACGACCTGGACCTCGACCCGGACGAGCTGCACAACCGGTACGAGTCACCGGAGCTCGCGGCGGTGCGGGCCCGGCTGCTGCACCGGCTCTACACGCTGCTGCGGGACCGCGGCGACAACTTCCACCACTGGATGGCGTCCATGTATGACGTCGGGTCGTTGCGGCACGACCCGACGCTCAGCGGGCTCGACGACGCCTCGTACACACCATGACCGACTGCTGCCAGCCCGCGTTTCCGTCCCGCCCTTCGTCATCGTCTGTCCATGGTGGTGGCTCACACGGAATCGAGCAGGCGCACGTGCCGGCGCAGACGTTCGCGATGGGCGACGCGCACGGCGACGGCATCCGCCCCGACGGCGAAGGACCCGTCCACGACGTGGGGCTCGACGCGTTCAGCATCGACGCGACCACGGTCACCGTCGCCGACTTCACCGCGTTCACCGCCGCCACCGGCTACCGCACCACCGCCGAGGTCGACGGTTGGTCCGCCGTCTTCCACCTCTTCGTCAGCGCCGACGCCCACATCGTCGGCGCCGCGCCGGCGGCCCCCTGGTGGCTCGGCGTCCGCGGCGCCGACTGGGCGCACCCCGACGGCCCCGGCTCCACTGCCCGCCCCGACCACCCCGTGGTCCACGTCAGCTGGCACGACGCCCAGGCCTACTGCGTCTGGGCCGGCCGCCGCCTGCCGACCGAGGCGGAGTGGGAGTGCGCCGCCCGCGGTGGTCGCGCCGGCGAGCGCTACCCCTGGGGCTCCACAGTGGACGTCTCGGATTGGCCGTGCAACATCTGGCAGGGCGAGTTCCCGGTCCGCAACACCGCCGACGACGGTTACAAGGCGACCGCACCCGTGCGCACCTACCGCCCCAACGGCTACGGCCTGTGGCAGGCCGTCGGCAACGTCTGGGAGTGGTGCGCCGACTGGTTCGCCGCCGACTACTACACCCGCTCCCCGCTGCACGCCCCATCCGGCCCGACCGACGGCGTCGCGAGGGTGCTGCGTGGCGGCTCGTACCTGTGCCACGACTCCTACTGCAACCGCTACCGCAACGCGGCCCGCTCCAGCAACACTCCCGATTCGTCGATGGGCAACGCCGGCTTCCGCACCGTCTCGCTCGGGCCGGATCAGGGTGTGGCAGGACCGGCCAGCGCGGTGATGGGGCGACACCGGCAACCCGCCGGTGCCGCCCCGGCGGCTCATCCCGAGGCGAGGGAGTAGGTGCGGACGTAGTCGAAGCGGGCCGTGGCGCCGGTGGCGTTCATCGAGACCAGGCCGATGCGCAGCGCGCCCGCGTGGGGCATCGACCAGGTGCCGCCCCACGTCCAGGTGACGCCGTCGGTGCTCGAGGCCATCCGCACGTCGTGCTCGTTGTTCGCGGCGTCGTACCGGTACACCAGCCGCAGCCAGGTCGTCAGGGCCGGTGGTCCGCCGAACATGGGCGCGCTGGCCACCGCGGTCGGCGGGGTCGTCGTGGGGCGTTCGGCCTCCTTGCCGAACTCCGTCACGTGCAGGACCGTGCCGCCGCCTCCCGCCAGGGGCAGGACCGTGTGGGTCAGTTTGAAGAAGCGGTTGTCGTTCTCGTACAGCACCAGGCCCGCCTGCTGGTTACCGGCGGTGCCGTCGAACTGCAGCTTGGTCTCGACCACGAAGTCGCCGGTGGGGACCGGGCGGTGCAGGACCGACGCGGTGTTGGTGCCGCCGACCAGTTCGGCCGCCTGGGTCGGCCACACGAGCTGGCCGCCGGAGACCGTGGCGGCGGAGGCGCGCAGCCACGTCCAGCCGGTGGTGCCGGTGGTGAACTCGTCGGAGTATGCGGGCAGCTGCGCGCCGAGGACCGGGTCGGCCACGCGGGCCGCCGGCAGCGGATACAGCGGCGCCGCGCCCAGGTTGTCGGCGGCGGCGACACCGCCCGTCGAGGTGGCCCCGATGCGTCCCGTGGCGGGCGCGCCGGCGGGCAGCGTGACGGTCACGGTCGAGACGGCGTCGCGGAGGCGGTCCGCGGTCACCCAGGTGACGAGGGTGCTGCCGCGCCGCTCGGCGGCCACGTTGTGCCAGGAGCCGTAGTCGAAGGACGCCGGCAGCGGGCTGCTCGCGGAGGTGGTCACCCCGGCGACGGTGACGTCGACGACGAGGCGCTGCTGGGCCCGGTTGATCCAGGCGACGACGCGGTTGTTCGCGTCGGCCTGGCTGACGACGAGGCCGACCGAGCCGGTGCTCGCCCGCAGGTCGCCTTCCACCCGCAGGTCGCCGCTCACGGACGCGTTCGACAGTGAGGTGCCGGCGGTGGACGTGGACAGGTACCCGCCGGCATCGGTCTCCGTCGCGATGGGCCAGGTCGTGCCCCAGCCGCCCAGCCCGGCGTTGAACGAGCTGCCGACCGTCCACGTGCTGACCGGCGCCGGTTGCGCACCGGTCGAGGGGCCGGCGCCGGCCCGCACCACCGGCCAGCCGCCGATCCAGTCGAGGCGGTCCAGCATCAGCGGCCGGCGGCTGAGGTTGCTGATCGTGCCGCCCCACGGGTTGGTCACCGGGCCGAACTCGGGGCTCGAGGACGCGATCGCGTGGTACACCAGCCAGTCCTGACCGGACAGGTCGGTCTGGATCGCGTTGTGCCCCGGCCCGACCCAGCCGTTGCCGTTGGCGGCCAGGACGATGCCGTCCTTGCTCGTCAGGTCCATCAGGTCGCGGCCGCTGGGGGTGGTGAACGGCCCGAGCGGGCTGCTCGCCCGGCCGACCTTGACGGTGTAGCCGCTGAACGCGCCGTCGCAGCAGCCGGCGTCGGAGTAGAACAGGTAGTACATGCCGTCGCGGCGGACCACGAAGCCGCCCTCCATCCGCCGGCCGCGGGCGATCTGGGTGACGGCGCCGGTGAGGGCGGTTGCGGTGGCGTTCATGCGCGACACGCAGATGGTGTCGTAGCTGCCCCAGTAGAGGTAGTGCGTGCCGGTGCCGATGTCGGTGTACATCGCCTGGTCGATGCTGCCGCTCGGGCAGCCGCTGCCGGAGCCGGGGACGATCCGCCCGTGGTCGGTCCACGGCCCGAGCGGCGTCGGCCCGGTCACCAGCGCGATGCCGCCGGTCGACATGGAATAGGTGAGGTGGTACTGCCCGTCGACGTACCGGATGTCGGGCGCCCACGGCCGGGTGCCTGACGGCCACCACGACGGCTTGGCGCTCACGGGGTAGACGTCGCCGACGTAGGTCCACGACACCAGGTCAGGGGAGCGCAGGATCGGCAGGATGTGCTCGTTCGTGTCGCCGGCGCTGACGCGGATCGGGTTGGTGGTGCCGTACGCGTACCAGAGCCCGTCCTTGCCGCGGATCATCGCCGGGTCTGGGAAGGTGTCGACCGTGCCCGCGCTGACCGGGTTGGTGTAGGTGCTGGGCGCCGCGGCCACCGTGGGCGGCGCGACGACGACGGCGGTGGCGCTGAACAGGACGCAGAGCAGGGCGATGCGGCGCACGGGGTCTCCTCCATGGCGGGTTCTGGAGCCGTGCCGCGACGCTATGGCCTACGGATTTCTCCGTCGAGGGGCCGTCAGATTGGGATTCGTCACTGTGCTCGACGCAGGTGCGGCCGGACCGTGGAGGGTGCGGGATTCACGTGCGCCGCGCCGCCGTGGACGACGGTCGGCACGGTCTCGTTGCCGTCGGCCACCGCTCGGACGGCGGCGGCACCCTCGGGGTCGCGCCAGATGTTCACCCACGACGCGTGTCGGGCCCGGCCCAGCAGGCTCAGCCGCAGCTTCGCGCAGTACGGGCAGCCCGGCCGCCAGTACACGATCGGCCGGCCCTCCTCGGCGGCCCGCCGCTGGGCGACGGCGGCGGGGACGTGCCGGGGGAAGGCGAGGGGCGAGAAGACGACGGCGAGCGCGACGAAGGCCAGCCCGAAGCCCACCGCGCCGCCCACGGAGCCGCCCGAGACCTGGCTGGCGGCGATCGCCGCACCGCACGCCACGAACGCCAACGGAACCAGCCACACCCGGATCATGGTCAGCACCGTAACCGTTTACGTCGCGCTGGTCACGGGTGCCGGGGAGATCAGGTTGCCCCGTTCGTCGAGGACCTTGTCGCTCCAGTACCGGTCCCACTCGTCGTCGAGGTACTTCGGGACCTTGCCGGCCGGGTAGGGCACGTAGCCGGCCGGCGGGTCGGCGCCGTCGCGGACGCAGGTGCGGCCGGTGGTGTTGCCGACCGCCTTCACCGGGTGCTCGCCGGAGCTGCAGATCCGCTCCTTGAACGAGCACCCGGTGGCGAGCAGCGCGGTGAGCAGCAGCAGGGTCAGCAGGCGCCGGGTCATACCCTCAGTGTGGGCCCACCGGGACGTCGCCGCGCAGCGTGATGCGGTGCATGACGCGGTGGGCGGTGCCGTAGTCGCGGTTGGCGTAGTGCGCGGTGCTGCGGTTGTCCCACATCGCCACGTCGCCGGCCCGCCACCGGTGCCGCACGATGTGTTCCGGCTTGGTCAGGTGCGCGTACAGCAGGTCGAGGATGCCGCGGCTCTCCGCCGCGGAGACGCCGACGATGTGCGAGGTGAAGCCGGGGTTGACGAACAGGCCACGCCGGCCGGTCTCCGGGTGGACCCGCACGACCGGGTGCTCGACCGGGTCGAGGCGGGTGACGACCTCGCCGTCCCAGACGCTGCCCTTGCCGCCGCGGCGCTGAGCCAGGTAGTAACCGAATTCGCGGTTGCCGTCGTGCACCGCGGTGAGCCGGTCGGCGAGGTCCCGCACCGGTGCGGACAGCGACTCGTACGCGAGCTGGCTGTCCGCCCAGTTCGTGTCGCCGCCGGACGGTGGGAGGACCACGGCCCGCAGGATCGAGCCGAGCGGCGGGCGCGGCATGAACGTCACGTCGGTGTGCCACACGTCGGCGAAACCGTTGTCGGCGCTGTCGAGGGCGTACACCTCCGGGTGGGCCTCGTCGACGCCGCCGACGACGGGGTGAGACGCGGTCAGCTCGCCGAGCCGCCAGCCGAGCCGCACCTGCCCGTCGTCGTCGAGCTGCTGCCCGCTGAAGAACAGCACCTTGTGCTCGACCAGCGCGGCCCGCACCTCGGCCAGTTCCTCGTCGGTCGCCCGGTCCAGGTCGATGTCGTGCACGTCGGCGCCGAAGCGCGGGCCGAGATGGTCGAGTTTCATCGTGACTTCCTTTCAGACGGCCGCGTCGCGGACGGCGTGGCCGATCGTGGCGCGCAGCGCGGCGTAGGACGGCAGCCCACGCAGCTCGTCCGGCTCGATGCCGGTGCGGGGCAGGTCGATGTCCTGGTCGAGGGCGACGCGGCCGGGGCGGCTGGTCAGGACGATGACGCGGCTGCCCAGGAACACCGCCTCGTCGACGCTGTGGGTGACGAACACGCAGGTCCGGCCCGTCTCCGCGGTGACCTGCCGCAGGTCCTCCTGCAGCCGCTCCCTCGTGAGCGCGTCGAGGGCCGCGAAGGGCTCATCCAGCAAAAGCAGCGGATTCGGTACGGCCAGCGCACGGGCGATCGCGACCCGCTGCTGCTGCCCGCCCGAGATCTGCCACACCCGCCGCTCGGCGACGTCGTGCAACCCGACCCGATCGAGCAACTTCGGCACCCGCTTCGCGCGTTCCTCCCGGGGCACCCCCGCGTAGCGCAGCGCGAGCTCGACGTTGCCGCCGACGGTCTTCCACGGCAGCAGCCGCGGCTGCTGGAAGACCAGGCCGGCGCCGCGGCCCGGCTCGGGGACCTTGCCGTCGATGCGCACGGTGCCGGTCGTCGGCTGCTCGAAGCCGGCGATCAGGCGCAGCAGCGTGCTCTTGCCGCAGCCGGACGCGCCGACCAGCACCAGGAAGGCGCCGGCCGGCACGGACAGGGACACCGGACCGACCGCCGCGACGGCGCCGTAGCGGTGCTCGACGCCGTCGACGGTGATGGCCGCGGCCTCAGGACTGGAGGACACCCGGCAGGCCCTTGGTGTAGATGGCCTTCTCGACCGTGGCGAGGTCCGGCACGGCGTCGATCTTCTTCTGTCCCTTGAGGAACTCGGCCGCCGCGAGGAGGTTCTTCGCCAGGTCGCCGACCTTCTCGGGGGTGCCGAGCCAGGTGCTGCTGGAGATGTCGGACGGCTTGAGGAACACGCCCTGGCTCAGCTGGTGCTTGGCGTCCTCGGTGCTGATGTTGAGCTCCTTGCCGACGGCGGTGGCCGCGGCGGTGGGGTCGTTGGCGATGATGTCGAGGGCCTTCGCCTCGGCCTTGCGCCACGCGTCGACGGCGTCGGGGTGCGCGGTCGCGAACGCGGTCGACACGACGCCGAGGTCGAGCGTCGGCTTGCCGGCGGTGGCCAGCTCGCGGCTGGTGACGAGGACCTTGCCGGTCTTCTTCAGCTCATCGAGGGACGGCAGCCAGGTGTACGCAGCGTCGAGGTCGCCCCGGGTCCACGCGGCCTGGATGTCCTGCGGCTCCAGGTCCACAATGGTCAGCTCGGACTCCTTGACGCCGGCTTGGTCCAGCGCCGCGAGGAGGCTGTAGTGCGCGGTGGAGGCGAACGGGGTGCCGACCTTCTTGCCCTTCAGGTCGGCGATCGTGTTGACGTTCGAACCGTTGCGGGCGACGAGGGCCTCGTTGTCGCCGGCGACGTCGAGGACGAACGCGACCTGGTAGGGGATGTTCAGCGGCGCGGACAGGCCACGGGCGACCGGGCTGGA
The DNA here is from genome assembly GCF_042653625.1 of Dactylosporangium cerinum. NCBI lineage: Bacteria > Bacillati > Actinomycetota > Actinomycetes > Micromonosporales > Micromonosporaceae > Dactylosporangium > Dactylosporangium cerinum. The sequence continues at coordinate 15,454 of NZ_JBHSIU010000047.1, forward strand.
GCCGATGGCGGCGATGTCGACGCTCTTGGCCACGAACGCGGTGTTGATGCTCGCGCCCGAGTCGAACTTCGTCCAGGTGATCTTGTAGTCGGGCAGCGCCTTCTCCAGCAGCCCCTGGTTCTTGACGATGAGGTCGCCGCTGGGGAACGCCTGATACGCGATCCGGATGGTCTTCTGCTCCGAGCTGGAGTTACCGCTGGCGGCGCCATCGCCGCAGGCGGCGAGGAACAAGGCGGTGACGGCGATCAGGCTCTTGAATCTCACAGGTGTCCTATCGGGTTCTCAGGCGCGTCCGCGCCAGGGGATGAGACGGGTCTCGGCCTGACGCAGCACCGCGTCGATGGCGAGCCCGGACAGTCCGATGGCGAAGAGGCCGAGCACGACGACGTCGGTCTGCGAGTACCGCTGGGCGTCGCGGACCATGCCGCCGATGCCGGGCACGCCGTTGATGGTCTCGGCGGCCACGACGGAGGAGTACGCGATGCCGACGGCGAGCCGGATCCCGGTGAAGATCTCCGGCAGGGCGTTGGGCAGCACCACGTCGCGGGTCACCTGCCACCGTTTCGCGCCGAGGGCGCGGGTCGCCTCGACCAGGGCGGTGGGCGCGTTGTGCACGGCGGCGGCGGTGGCCACGGCGACCGGCGGCAGTGCGGCGATCGACAGCAGCCACAGCTTGGGCGTCTCGTCGATGCCGAACCAGATGATGAAGAGGCTGAAGTACGCCAGGGGTGGCAGCGCGCGGACGAACGTGACGACCGGCTCGGTGACCACCCGGATCCAGCCGACGGTGCCCATGGCCACGCCGAGGACGAGGCCGCCGGCGACGCCGATCGCGGAGCCGATCAGGATGCGGCGGAGGCTGACCCCGAGGTGCTCGATGAGCAGGTGGCCGCTGTAGCCGCGGGTGCCGTCGTGGACGGTCGAGGTCTGGATCAGCCGGTGCCAGACGGCGGCGGGGGAAGGTATGAACGTCGGGTTGTCCATGACGGTGGCGGTGACCTGCCACAACACCCCGAGCACGGCGATGGCCACCACCCGCAACCCGATCCGGCGGCCCCACTCGGCGTTCACGGCTCTCCTCGTACGTCAGGTCCTGCAGAAGTATGCAATTCCTATCGTATAAGTAGAGTAGAGGCAAGTGGGGCCGCCGTTGATCACATGCTGTTGGCAGTGGGCTCCTGGTTACCTGCCGGACAATGCCGCCGCGATGATGCGCTGGGAGCGCACCGGCTGGTCGCTGCCGCCCATGTGCAGCGTGTTGACGGAGAAGATCAGCCGGGCGGACAGGTCGCGGGTCGCGGCCATCCCGTTGTTGTAGCCCGGGCGGTCACCGCTCTTGCCCCACAGCACCAGCGACGGCCCGGCCGGCAGCTCCGTCAGTCCGGCGCTGTAGACGGCCTTCTGGTCGTCGGTGGGGTCGTCGTTGCCGTCGTACAGCATCACCCCGGCCGGCAGGGTGAACATCTCCGACAACTGCGGCTCCGGGACGAGCTGCCCGCTGAACAGCGCCACCAGGAACCGGTCCAGGTCCGGCGCGGTCGAGATGATCGCCGCCGCCGACCACTGCAGCGACGTGTCGGCGCGGGTCACGTCGACCCACCCGTCCTCGGTGGCCTCGTAACCGTGCGCGTGCGGGCCGCGCACGTCGACGTCCCGGCCGGGCGCGGTGGTGCCGCGCAGGCCGAGCCGGTCGATGATCCGCTGCTGGATCTGCGACTCCCAGGTGCGGCCGGTGACCTTCTCGATGAGCAGCCCGGCGACGATGTAGTCGACGTTGCCGTACCGCTGCTTCGTGCCGGGCGTGAACGCCAGGGGCTTTGCCGTGTCGATCTGGCTGCCCTTCGCCCAGTGGTCGTAGCGGTGGTCCTTGAACCAGTCCCACTGCTTGTTGCCGGTCTCGACATGGTTGAGGCCGCTGGTGTACGTGAGCACCTGCCGCACCGTGATCGGCGCGGTGCCGGCCGGCAGGAGGTCCGGCAGGTAGTGCTGCACGGTCTGGTTCAGGTCGAGCTTGCCCTCGGCGGCCAGCTGCAGCGTGACCACGGCCGTGAAGGTCTTGGTCATGCTGCCGATGCGGAACCGGCCGTCGATCGGGACCGTCCGTCCGGTGTGGACGTCGGCGACCCCGGCGGTGCCCTGCCGGCAACCCCCGGCGTCGTGGAGCAGCACGAGCGCCCCGGACGCCTCCGCGTCCGGCAGCCCGGTGAGGGCCTCCCGCAGCGGCGTCCCGTCCGCAACGGTCGTGCAGCGCTGCCGGCCCGGACCCCAATCGGCTTCACCGTCGAGTCCGCGTTCGCGATTGGCGTTCGCGGCTGTAGCCGGTCCGATGACGAGCGCGGCCGCGATCAGGGCGGCAGTGAGTTTGCGCAACGCCGACACCTCCAACGATAGGTGGAAATCTGTTGCTCCACCCTGTCGCCGGCGGTGCCGCACGGGCATCCGGGGTTTACCTCCGCGGGTCCCCGAGAACCGCCCCCGAGAAGCCGTCAGGGTCCTCCACCCACGGCAGGTGGCTCGCACCGTCGAAGGTCACCCTGCGGACGTCGGGCAGCGCCGCGGCCAGGGAGTCCACCGCCCAGCGGGGCCTGAGGTCCTCGCTGCCGTCGATGATGAGCACCGGCACCCGCAGCTCCCGGCACAGCGCGGCCACATCGGTCTCCCGCAACCGCCGCGCGACCTCGGTGTTGAGGGTGGTGTTGGACTCACGGTTGATGTCGAACCACGGCGTCGCCATCGCCTCGGCGTGCGCCGCGGCCCGCTCCCGGTCGGGGAACTCGGCGGTCCACTGCCGCACCACCGCGGCGCGGTCCCAGCCGCCGGGCACGCCCCGGACCCGTTCCCGGAACGCCGGCTTCCAGGTGTCCTCGTCGTCGATGCCGGTGCCGGCCACATACACCAGGCGCCGCACGCGATCGGGGTGCCGCAGCGTGTATTCGAGCGCCAGGTGCGCGCCCCACGAGTGCCCGAGCAGCGTGGCCTTCTCGTCGGCGTGCCCGATCAGCACCGTGTCGAGGTCATCGACGGCACGGTCCAATGTGTACGGTCCACGCCGCGCCGACCGGCCGCACCCGCGCTGGTCCCAGCGGACGGTCCGGTAGTGGCCGGCGAACATCGTGGCGAGGTCGCCGGCCATGTCCCATAGCCCCGGCCCGCCGTGGCAGAACACCAGCGGCGGCCCGTCCCCGCCGACCTCCGTCCACAGTCGACACCCGTCGTCGGTCAGCACGTGGCGGCCTCCGCGATCTGTTCGAGCGGCAGGGTCGCGTCGACGTTCACCAGCAGCCCCTGCTGTTTGTAGTACTCGAGGACCGGCGCGAAGCGATCACGGTGGCTGGACAGCTTGACGGCGACCATCCGCGGGCTGTCGTCGTCGCGCTGGAACACTTCGCCACCGCACCGGCCGCACCGGCCCGGCTCGGGCGGCGGGTCGAACTCGGCGTGCCACGCCCGCCCGCAGCCGCGGCACACGCGCCGCCCGGTCAGGCGGCGGGTGATCTCGCGGTCGGGCAGGACCAGGTCGACGACCCGGTCCAGGGGCGGGCCGCTCGTCGTCAGCACGGCGGCCTGGGTTCTGCTGTGCGGGAATCCGTGGAGGACGAAACCGTTGTCGTCGAGGTGGTTCAGGAGCATGGGCAGCAGCAACTCGTCCGGGGCGAGCTCGCCGGCGTGCATGAACCGCAGGAACTCGACCGAGGCCGGGCTCTGGGCCCGGACCTCGGCCTGGACGACCGTTGCCAGGCTGACGACGGGCACGCCGAGTCGGCCGGCGATCAGCTCCGCGACCGTCATCCGATCGGAGGCCGGCGGGCCGAGGACGACGAGCCGTCTCATCGCGGCAGCGCCCGCAGCGCGGCGGTCAGCGCCGGCCACGGGAACGGGGGAGGTGGGGTCGTCGTGTCGCTGTCCAGCGGTGGCACCGACGCCGGGTCGAACACGACCGTCACGCCCCACTCGCGCAACGTTCGCAGGCTGGCCTGGAACGCCGGATGGTTGGACAGCCCGACGTTCGGCGTCGGTACGACGATGACCGGTCTGCCCAGCCCGATGCCCTCGTTGAGCAGGCCCAGCGCCAGGGTGTCGCTGATGCCGGCGGTGAGCTTGTTGACGGTGTTGAAGGTGGCCGGCGCGACCACGAACGCGTCCGCCGGTGGGAGCACGTCGGGCTCGTCGGGCTGCTTGTACCGCGACCGCACCGGAAACCCGGTCTGCGCCTCGAGCGTTGCGGCGTCCAGGAACTTCAGGCCGTCCGGGGTCGCGACGACGCAGACCACCCAGCCGTCGCGCTGGGCGTCGGCGACGAAGTCGGGCAGGTCCGCGGCGGGGCGGCCGCCGCAGGCTATGACGTACAACACCGGCATGCGGCAAAGGCTAGCCGCCGGGGCACTCATGGGCGCACCCGTGGACCGGTGACGGCGGCTCCAGGTCGGCCGGCACGTGCCCGATGACCGGCGTGCTGGACGTGGTGCCGGCGGCGCACAGGATCACGAACAGCAGCGGCGCGGCGATGAGGGCGCCCACGAAATGCCGCGTCCAGCCGGGCTCGTCGGTGGTCTTGGCGATCACGGCGCCGATCGCGGGCAGCACCACGGCTGTCACCATCGCGATGAGGAACAGGGTGTCCGTGGTGGCCCCGAAGGCCTCTGCCTCCGCGCGGGTCGGCGTAAACGGTTTCGCGGTGCGGCGGATCAGGGCCACGACGAGCAGGAACGGGGTGCCGTACAGCCACGTGTAGAACAGGACACCGAGGGCGGTGCGCCGCATCGTGTGGCTGTGCCGTGTCGTGTCGTCGGGGTTCTTCGTGTGGCTGTGCCGTGTCGTGTCGTCGGGGTTCATCGCGTGGCCCCGTAGAGCGCGACGCCGGCACCGATGACGGCGGCGGTCAGGGCGGCGGACAGCGTGCCGGCGAGGGCCGCTGGCAGCTTCAGCCGGGTCACGGCGGCGGTCACCATCAGGAGCACCAGCAGCAGCGGTACACCGGCCACGAAAACGATGACGGGCAGGATGTCGAGCAATGACAGGCATGCGCCGAAGCCGGAGCAGTCGCGGTCCGGTTGCTCCGGCACCGACCACTCGCCGACGACGGCCGCCGTGACACCGGTCACGAACCAGCCCACGCCGACCAGCATGCTCGCCCCGAACGTCTTCGCCATACAGTGATCTTGGCGGGGTTGGACGGCCGCGGCATCGGTGTTCGTACTCAGGTGCTTCCTAGGTACGATGCGTCGTCCGGACGGTTGGGGGTGCGCAGTGCAGGGTCAGGTCCGGTTCGCCGTCGACCTCGGCACCTCCAACACGGTGGCCGTCGTCGACCGCGGTGACGGCACGCCACGCCCGCTGCTGTTCGACGGCAACCCGCTGCTGCCGTCCGCCGTGTTCGCCGACGCCTCCGGAACCGTTTTCGTAGGTCGCGACGCCGAGCGGCACATGGCGACGGACGCGGCGCGCTACGAACCGAACCCGAAGGGTCACGTCGACGAGGGGCTCATCCTCCTCGGCGACCGCGAGGTGCCCGTCGTCGAGCTGCTCGCCGCGATCCTGCGCCGGGTCGCCGGCGAGGCCGCGCAGACGGGCGTCCTGGCCGGCGGCACGACCGTGCTCACCTGCCCCGCCGACTGGGGCCCGCGCCGCCGCGCCGTGCTGTCCGAGGCGGCCGCGCTCGCCGGACTCGGCCGGGTCACGCTGCTGGACGAGCCGGTTGCGGCCGCCACGTACTGCATCCGGGTCCTCGGATCGCGCATCGCCCCTGGTCGCAGCGTCGCCGTGTTCGACTTCGGCGGCGGCACCCTCGACGTCACGGTGGCCGCGGCCGCACCGGACGGGCTGCGGGTCCTCGCCACCGGCGGCCTCGACGACCTGGGCGGCACCGACATCGACGCCGCGCTCGTCGGCCACCTCGGCCAGCAGATCGCCGCGCACGACGCCGCGCTGTGGCAGCGCCTGCAACACCCGCAGACGTCCACCGACTTCCGGGACCGGATGACATTCTGGTCCGAGGTGCGCGCGGCGAAGGAAATGCTGTCCAGGGCCGCCTCGGCACCGGTGCACGTGCCCGGCGTCGACGCCGCGACCCACCTGACCCGCGAGGAACTGGACCGGGTCGCGGGGCCACTGGTCGACCGCGCCGTCGACGAGACCCGCCGGGTGCTGCAGCGGTCCGGGGTGCCGGACGTCGACGCGATCCTGCTCGTGGGAGGTTCGAGCCGGCTGCCGCTGGTGGCGAGCCGGCTGCACGCACGGTTCGGGCTGGCGCCGGTCGTGCCGGAGCAGCCGGAGCTGCCGGTCGCGTTCGGGGCGCTGCTGCTGGGCAACAGCCAGTCTTCGCCGGCTCCTGGGCAGGGCGCGCCGGTCTCGCCCGTGACGCCGGCGGCCGGGTATCCGGCGTCGCCTGCGTACCAGACATCGGCGTCGCCTGCGTATCAGACGTCGGCCCCGCCGGCGTACCAGATGTCGGCGCCGCCGACGCAGGCATCGGCGCCGCCGGCCTATCAGGCGAATCCGGCGGGGTTCCAGGCGCCTGCGTCCTCGACGTTCCAGGCGTCGGCACCACCGGCGGCGTATCAGGCGTCGGCGCCGCCGGCTGTCGGGGGTGCAGCTTTCGGGGGTCCGCCTGCGGGGTATGCGCCCTCAGGGTATGCGCCTTCGGGGTATGCGCCTTCGGGGTATACGCAGCAAGACGGTTATGCGCCACAGCAGCAGCCGGTCGTGCCGCAGCAACGCCCGCAACGGCCTTCGGTCATCATCGGCCCAGGTGTGACGATGCAGGGCAACGTCGCGATCTACGGCGACGAAGACCTGATGCCGCAGTACGCCCGCGACGAGCCCGACCGCCACACCCGCGACGAGGCACCCGCCGACCCGCCGGCCCGTGCCCGCCGAGGCTCCGGGTTCTCCGTCTCCCGCCTGTTCTTCCGGCTGCGGCTCATCGCCATCCCCCTGGTGATCGTGCTGGCTCTGACCCCGTGGGGCCGCGGCCTGCTGTCCGCCGGCCGCGACAAGGTCAAAGAGTGGACCGGCAGCCCGTCCGCCACCCCGACGGTCGCAGTCTCCACCTCCACCGCCGCCACCCCCGCGAAGTCCGCCCCCGCCACAACCCCGGCAGCGTCCGCCGCCGTGACCCCCGACACCGTCAAGGCCGGCACCTCCGTCAAGGTGACCGGCACCGGCTTCGACAAGTCGGAGCAGGTCACGATCAAGGTCAACGGCGTACAACAGATCGTGAAGCCCGCCACCGCCGGCAAGGTCGAGTGGACCATGCCCACCAGAACCCTCAAACGAGGCACCACCACCATCGTCCTGACCGGCGCCGCCAGCAAACGCCAAGCCGAGGCAACCCTGGAAGTCACCGCTTAGCAGCGCGTGCGGTGCTGACCGCAGAGCGTCATGCCGCTGGACGCGGTGGTGTGCGACCTCGAGAATGAGGTGCAGCGCCTACCGGGGGGAGGCGGGCACATGCCACGACCATACTTTTCTCTGGAAGCCCCAGACGCCGGTTCAACGGCCTCTGGCCCGATGGACTCGAACACCCGTCTCGCCGCGTCGAGGGCCGACTTTCTCCGCCGCCACGAGGAGAAACTGCGGATGCGAGCCGAGTTCGCCGAGGCCCGCAAGCACGGCCTGGCGGCCCGCCACGCAGCGAAGCTGGCCCGGATACATTCCGCGCGACAGTTGGCCAGCGGGGCGTCCCAGTCGTCGCGTGGAGCGCCGTCGGCCGGACGCCTTCCACCACCAGCAACCGCCCCCAGCCCAGCACCACGCAGCACCGTGGCCGCCCGCCGGCTCCCACGCCAGCGGTTTCGCGCCCCGTGCCTGCAGGTTCGCGCCCCGTGCCTGCGGGCTCGCGCCCCGTGCCTGCGGGCTCGCGCCCCGTGCCTGCGGGCTCGCGTCCCGCACCTGCGGGTTCACGTCCTGTGCCAGTCGGTCCAGTTCCGCAGCGTCGCACAGCCGGCGGCCTTGGGCCCGGTGCTCGTCGCGACGCCGTATCTGCCGCTCCCACGCCTACGGGTCCACGTTCTGTGCTTGCCGCGCCGGCGTCCGCACCCGTGGGTCCGCGCTCCGCTCCTGTCGGGCCAGCGTCCGCACCTGCGGGTCCGGGCCCCGCACCTGCCGGTTCGGCGTCCGCACCTGTGGGCCAGGGCTCCGCACCTGCTGCGCCGACGTCCGCACCTGCTGCGCCGACGTCCGCACCTGTCGGGCCGGTGTCCGCACCTGTGGGCCAGGGCTCCGTGCCTGCCGGTTCGGCGTCAGCACCTGTGGGCTCGCGCTCCGTGCCTGCCGGTTCGGCGTCAGCACCTGTGGGCCAGGGCTCGGTGCCTGCCGCACCGGCGTCCGCACCTGCGGGCTCGCCCTCCGCGCCTGCCGGGCCAACTGTCGTTCGTGCACGCTCCGCTGCCGTTCCGGCGAGGCCATTTCCGGCGCCGTGCAGCGCAGCGGACGTCGTCCCGGCTTCGGTGCCTGCGAGCCAGTGTTCCGTGCCGGTGTGGGCCGACGCCATCCCGCCCGCCGTGCCTGTGAGTCCGCGTCCAGTGCCGGCCCGGCCGGTTCCGGTGTCGACTGGGCCGATTCGTGTGTCTGCACGCCTGACACCCATGCCCGCCAAGCCGACTCCAGCGCCGTTCAACGCGGTGGTCACCGCGCCGAGTGCCGCATCCGATCTCCTTCCATGCCGACGACTCGGTCGGCATCCATGCTTGCTCGGTCGGGGTTATGTCCGGGGCGGTGGTGTACGGCCGTGCTGGCCTGCCCGCTTCGGGCAGCCGCGGTTGCGCAGTGCTGGCGGATCCGTGCTGCCTGAAGGACTCGCTTTGGCCGCGCCGCCGCTTCGTCCTGTGGCCCGTGGACGCGGTCGCGGTGCTCAATCGCGGCCGGATCTTGGTCGTCCAGTGGCCGTTCGGACGGCCGGTCCGCGATTTCGATCTGTGCAGGGTCCTGCCCAGTGGGTGGTGGCGCGGCAAGCGGAACGATTTCCGGGTCAGGTGCCCGGGATCCTTCGGGTTGTGGGGAATCTGGCCACGACGCCCGCGTGCCCGGCGCACGTTCCGGTGCTGCCGGGGTCCGGATCGGCCGCTTCGTCCGCGTGTTCCGCGCCGGGGGTGGATCTTCCTGGTGATCGAAGTCGCGGGCTGGCTGTCCGCACAGCCCGTGCACGACTTCGATCGACCGCCGGACCGCGCGACCGCGTGGCAGGCGGCGGACGTCGCGAACGGTCACCATGTCGGCGTCAGCCGAAGGGCACTGGTCCGGGACGTCGCGCAGATGTTCGCCAGCAAGCGCGAATGGGTGGGGGGCGTGTGGACACCTCCTGCGCTTCACGCTTTCACCGAGACACGGCGGCGGATGCGGCGGCTCGTTCGTGATCCAAGGCGCCACCCGGCCGCTCGTCACCACGACAGCGGACACGGCCCCAGATGTCGGGAGCTTCGTCCAACGGAGCGGGCACTGTTTCGACGCGATCGACGGTGGGCCGGGTCGTTCAAGTGCGCCGAGACGTCCGGCTCGCGCTTGGGCCGTGAGCATCGGCGACCCTGCGACCCCTGCTACCTCGCGTCCCCCGCAGTTCGGCGGCCCCGCGGCACCCGCCTCCCCGCGACCCTGCGACTCCCTGACCCCTTCGACCCTTCGACCCAGCGTCTCCGTAGCTAGGCGGCCCCGCGTCTCTCGCCTCCCCGTCAGCCCTGCGGCCCCGTGACCCCTTCGTCCCCGCGTCCCCGCAGTTCGGCGGCCCCGCGTCTCTCGCCTCCCCGCGGCCGTGCGACCCCTCACCGACGGCTCGGCGACGGCTCGGCGACCTTTGCGGCCGTTGTCACCGGCGACCTTGCGGCCCCGGTGGCCTGGGAGCCCGGGGGTGTTGCGGCGGTCGTCAGGCGGGTGTCCATCGGGGATGCCGTCGTTGGGTTGGGGCTCACGTCACCTGGGGGCGTTGGCGACGGGACGGCGGAGAAGAAGTGGCGGCCGCCGTGTAGGTGGTGGGTGAGGCGTAGGTCGGCGTTGGCGAGGGTGGTGTGCAGGTCGGCGCGGCTGAGGCGGCGGACGGTGGTGCGTTGCTCCCAGGTGGTGTTGGCCAGGCGGTACGTCGAGTGGGCGTGCAGGACCGTGCCGTCGAAGGACTCCACGGAGAACGAGACCTCCACGGGCCAGATCCGGCCGGTGGAGGAGGTCACGTTGGAGAACCAGGACGGTGGGAGCCAGTTCATGATGACCTGGCCGGAGGGGGTGACGTGGCGGCGGCACGTGGCGAGGAGGGCGGTGCGCAGGGTTTCGTCGGCGGTGTTGAGCCGGGCGCCGGCCACCAGGACGACCGGGAACTGCTCGTCGAGGCTCAGCGTCGCCAGGTCGGACTGGACGGTGCGTGCGCCGTGGACCTGGGCGAGCATGGCGGCCGAGTCGTCGACGACCGTTACCGGGTGGCCGAGGTCGGTCAGGGGGTTCGCGAAGCGGCCGCCGCTGTGGCTGAGGTCCAGGATGGCTGTGGCGGGTGGGATGTTGGCGTGCACGAAGGTGGGCTCGCCGCTGTGGGGGAGCACCGCGTACAGGTCGACGGGCCGGCCGTCGGCGGTGATCTCGGACATCGGATCACCATGGCACGTGCGTGGCATCATTGCTGTCGACATGACCTCATTCGATCTCTGTTGCGAAAGCCTTGACGGGTTGTCCGTCGGCGACGCGGTCGGCGCCCAGTTCTTCGTGCCCGGCACCACCGTCGGCCACATCACCGATGCAGACGAGCCGGCCGGGGCCTGGCCGTGGACCGACGACACCGAGATGGCCTGCTCGATCGTTGATGAGCTCGCCGTCCACGGCAGGATCGACCGGGACCGGCTGGCCGCTGCGTTCGCCCGGCGGTACGAGCCGTATCGCGGCTACGGCGGCGGCGCCGTGGTCATCCTGCATCAGATCCGCGACGGGGTGCCGTGGCGGGAGGCGGCCCGGGCCGCGTTCGACGGGCTCGGCTCGATGGGCAACGGGGCCGCCATGCGGGTCGCCCCGCTCGGTGCGTTCCACTCGGGGGACTCGCGCAGTGCGGCCCTCGACGCGATGCGGACGGCGGAGGTCACCCACGCGCACAGCGAGGGCATCCTCGGTGCGGTCGCCGTGGCCGTCGCGGCGGCCGAGGCGGGGTGGGCACGGCTCATCGCCGCACCGCTGGAGCCGGTCGAGCTGCTCGACGCGGTGCTCGCGTACCAGGTCGACAGCCAGGTGAAGAGCGGTCTGGTCCGGGCCAGGGAGCTGATCGGCGTGAGCGTGGCCGAGGCCGCGTACACGCTCGGGAACGGCTCGCAGGTCCTCGCGCAGGACACGGTGCCGTTCGCGCTGTGGGCCGCCGCGACCCACCTGGACGACTACCGCGCGGCGATCCTCGCGTGCGTCGAGGCAGGTGGGGACGTCGACACCACGGCCGCGATCGTCGGTGGCGTCGTCGCCGCGGCGGTGGGCCGGGGCGCGATCCCCCGGGACTGGCTCGCCCATCGCGAGCCGCTGCCGGCCTGGGTCCGCACCGCTGGTGAGTTGTAGCCGCGCGGCGGTGCAGGCCTGGGTCCGCACCGCTGGTGAGTTGTAGCCGCACGGCGCTGCCGGCCTGGGTCCGCATTGCCGGCGAGTCGTAGCCGCACGGCGGTGCAAAGTTTCCGCCACCCTCAGCGTCGGAGAGGGTGAAGGAGGTGCCCGCCGTGGACACACCCGAGGAGGCCGAGTTCTCGGCCTTCGTCGAGCAGCGTGCGCACACGCTGCTCAAGACCGCGTACGCGCTGACCGGCGACCGGCACGCCGCGGAGGACCTCGTGCAGACCGCCCTGGCCAAGGCGTTCTCGCGGTGGCGGCGGATCGACGAGCCAGAGCCGTACCTGCGCAGGATGATCTACAACGAGTTCGCCTCGGGGTGGCGCAGCCGGCGACGGCAGGCCGAGGTCAGCGTGCCGGAGCCGCCGGAGCGGGCGGGCAACAGGGTGATGGAGGCCGACACCGCGCTGCGGCTGCTGCTGCGCGACGCCCTGCGGGCGCTGCCACCCCGGCAGCGGGCGGTGCTGATCCTGCGGTACTTCGAGGACCTGAGCGTCGAGGAGACCGCAGCGGTCCTGTCCTGCCGGCAGGGCACCGTGGCCAGCCAGGCAAACCGTGGGCTGGCAAAGCTCCGCCAACTGGTACCCCAGCTGGACTGGTCGCCCGATCTCGTGGAAGGACGGCACTGATGCGGTTCGAACAGCTGCTGCACGAGACCATCGACGAGATGGCCGGTGAGATGACGGCGCCGAAGGCCGGGCTCGCCGCGCGGAGCATGGCCAGGGGCCGGCGCATCCGCCGGGCCCGCCGGGTCGCCACCGCCGGTGCTGCGATCCTGGCGGCCGTGGCCGTCGCGCTGCCCTGGACGTTCCTGTCGCAAAAAGACACCGCCGCACCGTCCCCAGCGGCGTCAGCACAGCCGACGAGGACGCCGGCGATGACGAGGACGGAGCTGCCCGGCGGCTGGGTCGTCATCGGCGTGGGCGACCAGGTCCTCGACCGGCCCACCAACGAGTACGTCCTGATGCGCAAACCCGTCCTCCCGGCCCCGGCCGGCAACCGGATCCTGGTCATCGACGGGCCGGAGTCGCTGCAGCTCACGAGCGTGCGCGGGGCCGATCCGGTCACCGTGGATCCGGCCGGACTCGTCGGCACCTTCAACTGGTCCCCGGCTGGTGACCGGCTCGTCGGCGGGATCAGCCAGAAGGAACCGTTCAAGATCGGGTTCGCCGTCGTCGACGCCCGGACCGGCGCGATCAGCAAACACTGGATCGACCACGACCGGTACGACTGCAGCCGCTGCGACTTCACCTGGACCCGTGACGGGCAGGAGGTCGTCATGCCGATCGCCGACCGCTCCGGCGGCGAGGCGGAGGAGCGGGTCAGCCAGCTGCAGCTCTTCAATGCCGGCACCGGCGAGCCCACCGTGTCGCTGCCGATCACCGACCTGCCGGCCGGACCGTTCGCCTGGTCGCCCGGCGGTCGCTACGTCGTCGTCGGCCCGGCCGGCACGTCGCAGGGCTGGCGGCTCTACGACACGACTACGGGTCAGAACCGGCCGTTCCCCTATCCGGCGGTCTGGGTGACCGCGGACGTGCTGCTCGCCACCAAGGACGGCAAGGTGATCACCCTCACCCCCGACGGCGCCGTCACCGCGACCATCGACGTCGCGGTGCCCAACCCCGGCATGATCACCTTCGGGCCACCACGATAAAAAGCAAAAAAGCGTTCAAAGCAGCGGATCTGGTACTTTCAGCGGCCGCTCGACGGCATCCTGCGCTGCCACGGCGGCCATCAGGGCCCGATACTCGGCCGGGTCCAGGTCGCCGGTCAGCAGCCGGTCGAACGCCTTCGCCTCGCGGCGGGCGAGGACCGGGCCGGCGGATCGCGGCGGTGGCAGCGGCCCGAACCTGGCCGCGAGCCACCGCGCGGCCCGGGGCTCGTAGGCGCCCTCCAGGCGGTGATGCCGGATCATCCACGCGTGCAGGGCGATCAGCACCGCGTACGCCACGGTGACGAACAGCACGACGAACACCTCCGCAGGCTACGCGCGCCGTCCCCCTGACGTGCCGCGGCAGGTCGGCAATGTGACCCCACCGGATTCGCCCGATATCCTGGCAGGCCGGACGGCAGGCGGGACAACGGGGGAGCGGCAGCGCGTGGTGCAGGAGTGGCAGCCGGACCTGTTCGACAGCGGCCCGGTCACCAGTTCCGCGCAGCCGGAGGTCCGTTCGCCGGCCGCCGACGCGTCGATGCGGGCCCGGTGGCGGGCGCTGATCCTCACCGACCCGGTCGCCCGCCTGGTCCGCAACGCCGCCCACACCGGCGTCCACCAGGCCTATGACCTGCGCCAGCTGGCACTCGCCGCGGTCGACATCGCGGTCGCGTCGATGGGGTTCGCGCGCCAGGTCACCCTCGCCGAGCTCATCGAGTCGATCTCGGAGCTTGCCGCTGTCATGCATCCCGGCGGTGCCCCCGACGACCACCAGGACGCGGCGCGCTGGGTCGTCAAGGGGCTGCTCAACGACGCCGACAACCAGGGCGCGTTCGTCTACTCGTTCGTCGACGCGCTCGGGTCACCGCCCCGTCGCGAGGAGTACGCGTTCAAGCTCCTGCAGCTGCAGGACGGCCCCGACGGCGCGGTCGTGCTCGCCTCGCACCAGGCGGTGATGCTGTACCTCAACGGCCTCGACCTGGACGTCGACGACGCCGAGGCGGCGTTCTCCGTCGTGTTGCAGCGCCAGTTGCGGGACCGGCGGTTCGAGGCCGCCGCCCGCACCGCGACGCAGGCGGAGCGGGTGTCCGTGGCGATGTCGGCCTCCCTCGCCGACGTGCTCGACGCGACCCGCCGCGACGTGCGCGCGTTCGACTGGATCACCGACGTGCCGCACCGCCTCGCCCGCGCCCGCGACCACGTCGAGGCCCGCATCGCCGCCGACGCGGAGGTGCTCAACCACGTCGCGGCCGGTATCGACACCGAGACCGACAGTGCCGTGCGGCAGGCGTCCGGCGATCTCGTGGAGACCCTGCGGCGCATCCGCCGGGTGCATCTGGACCTCGCCGAGCGGGTCGCCGGCGCCCGGGGCGTGTTCCTGCAGGCGCACCTGACGCAGGTCTTCGCCCGCCGGGTGCACCTGCGGCTGCTGAACATCGAGCCGGAGCTGTTTCATCCGGTGCTGGACGCGCCGGCCGACGAGGCCCGCGTCGTGGCGGAGGCGTTCGGCGACCGGGTGCTCGGGCTGCGGGTCCCCCGGCTGCTGCACCTCGACGGGCTCGTCGACATGCTGCTCGCCCCGCCGCGGACCGCGGAGCCCGACGACGTCGAGCCGGAGACGCCCGGCGAGGTCGAGGGCGTGGACCTGCAGGCGTACCCGCCGGCGGTGGTGGCCGAGGCGACCCGCATCCTGCGCCGCGCTTCGGACCGGCCGGTGGCGCTGTCGTCGCTGCTGTCCTCGCTCGACCCGACCGCCTCCGGCGACGACGTGCGGGAGCTGGTGCTGCTGACCGCGCTGTGGTCCTACGCGCCGGACGTCACCGACCCCGAAGAGGATCTCACCGCACTCGTCTCGGCGCTGTCGGCGGAGCGCTCCGGCGACCGCCTCGAACATCCCCTGGCGTGGGGCGACGACCTGCTGGTCAGCTACGAAGGAGGGCTCGAGGCGTGACGGTCCCGATCGAGGACGTGTGGTCGGCCGCCGAGCTGGTCGCGTTCGGGCTGCGCACCGGCGCCCGGCCGACCGACGGCAACACCTACGGGCAGCTGCTGGAGCGGTACCGCACCAACACCGCCTTCCGCGACGCCGTCGACACCGTCGCCGGCGGCCTCGGCCTGGTCGTGCTGGGTGCGCCGGCCCGCACCGGGCTGGTCCTGAGCACCCAGCCGGGCAGCGTGTTCGCGCTGCGGATGGCGGACCTGCGCGGCGGGAGCATGGCGGCCGACGACAAACTCATCGCCGGTCTGGTCGTGCTGGGCATCGCGGCGTACGCCTTCCCGCACGACGTCGACCTCGACGGCACCGACGTGAAGATCGTGGAGGTGGCGGCGCTGGACCGGTTCGTCCGCGACGCGATCGAGCGGGTCCTCGCCCTGCCCGGCGATCCCGACACCGTCGACGGGCAGGCCCGCAAGGCCGCCGAGGTGTACCGGCGGACCGCCGCGTTCAAACCGAAGGACCGCCTGCCCGGGCCGGCCCGTGGTTGCACGCAGTTCGCGGTCCTGGAGGTGCTCGGCTGGCTGGTCGAGCGGGGCGCGGCGCGGCAGCTGCCGCAGATGGGCGCCATGTCGTTCCAGTTGACGGACCGGTTCCGGCTGCTCGTCGCGGACGTGGCCGGCGGCGAGGCGCTCGAGGCGCTGCGAACGGTGCGCCGCGGGACGGCGTCAACGGTGCCCGCTGCTGCTGCTCCGGCCGCGGCTGGCGCTGCGGTGGCGGCTGCTGGTCCGGTCGTTGCTGCTGGTCCGGTTGCGGCTGGCGCTGCGGTGTCGGCTGCTGCTTCTTCGGCCACGGCTGCTGGTCCGGTTGCGGCTGGCGCTACGGTGGCGGCCGCTGCTCCGGTGGCGGCGGCTGGTCCGGTCGTGGCTGCTGGTCCGGTCGTGGCCGCCGTTCCGGGGATGTCCACTGTGGAGGGTGACTGATGGTGGCGCCCGCGCGGCTCTGGCAGATCCGGCGCATCTACCTGGACCGGGTCGGCTCGCCCGCGGCGCGGTTCCGCGACGTGTGGCTCGACCTGACCGGACGGGACGGCCGGCCCCTCGACACGATCCTGTGGATGCGCAACGGCGGCGGCAAGTCGACGCTGATCGCCCTGGTCTGCGCCCTGATCCGGCCCGACCGGCGGGACTTCCTCGCCACCGCCACGACCGGCAGGCACCTGGAGGACTGCATCCTCGGCGCCGACACCGGCCACGTCGTCGTCGAGTGGACCGATCCGACCGGCCGCCGGCTCGTCACCGGCGCCGTCTACGAGTGGACCGACCGCGTCCAGCCCGCCGACCCCAACGCCGGGCACGACCGGTTGAAGCAGACCTGGTACGCCTTCACCCCCGGCCCCGACGTCGAGAGCCTCCCGTTCGCGGGCGCCGACCTCAAGGAGTTCGTCCGCGCCGTCGAGGCGCTGCCCGCCACCGCGGAGACCGTCGTCACCACGAAGCAGGACCGGTGGGCGCAGGCGCTGCACGACCGCGGCCTCGACCCGGGCCTGTTCACCGCGATCCTGCGGATCAACGCCTCCGAGGGCGGCATCGAGCACCACTTCAAGTTCAAGACGTCCGACGACTTCGTGCAGTACCTGCTGAGCCTCGTCACCGAACCGACCTCGGCAACCAAGGTGGCCGCGATCCTGCGCGGCACCCGCGAACGCCTCGCCCGCCAGCCGCGCCTGCGCGCCGAGGTCGCGTTCTGCGACGAGGCCGTCGACCTCCTCGACGTCCTGGACCGCGCCCGCACCGCCGTCACCGCCGCCACGTCCGACGCCGGCGCGACCCGGCAGGCGGCGCTGCGCCTCGCCGCCGCGTTCACCGGTGCCGCCACCCGCGCCGCGTCGCAGGCCGCCGCGCACGAGTCGGTGGCGGCCGCCGCCGCGCTCGCCGCGCAGGACGCACAGTCCCGCGCCGCCGCTCTCGACGTGCTCCTGCGGGAGGAGCAGTGGCAGGCGGCGTCGCGCCGGCACACCGAGGCACTCGCCGCCCTCGACGACGCGGCGCGGACCGTCCTGGACCGGCACCGCCTGCACCGCGCCTGGCAGCTGGTGCCCGTCCTCACCGACCGCGACCAGCTCACCTCCCGCCTCGCCGTGGCCCACGGCCGCCAGCGCGAGGCGGAGGCCGGCGCCGCCCCGCTGCGGCAGGCGAGGGCGGAGGCGGCCGCCGGATACCTGGCGGTGCTGCGCGACGCGTGCGCCGAACTCGACGACACCGTCGCGACCCTGACCGGGCAGGCCGCGGACGCCGCCGAGCAGCAGTCGAAGTCCCGCGCCCTCGCCGACGGGCTGCGCGCCGACCTCGGCGGCCTGGGCGGCCGGCAACGCTCGATCGAGCAGCACCTCGCCGCCTTCGACCACGACCTGACCGCCGCCGCCACCGCCGGCCACCTGACCACCACCGTCCCCACCCCACCGGCCCGCACCTCGACCGCCGGCGCCGCGACCCGGGCGTCGGGTGAAGGACTCGCGGTTGCTGACCTGACAGCGGCCGATGACCTTGCGAGCGGCGCCGGCCGGGCGTCGGGTGACGGGTTTGTGGGTGGTGCTGGCCGGGCGTCGGGCGATGGGCTTGTGGGTGGCGCTGGCCGGGCTGTGGGTGGCACCGGCCAGGCGTCGGGTGACGGGTTTGTGGGTGGTGCTGGCCGGGCGGTGGGTGGCGCCGGCCGGGCTGTGGGTGGCGCTGGCCGGGCGTCGGGTGACGGGTTTGTGGGTGGCGCTGGTCGGGCGCCGGGCGATGGGCTTGTGGGTGGCGCTGGCCGGGCTGTAGATGGCGTCGGTCAGGCGTCGGGTGACGGGTTTGTGGGTGGCGCTGGCCGGGCTTTGGGCGGCTCCGATCGGGCGTCGGGTGACGGGTTTGTGGGTGGCGCTGGTCGGGCGTCGGGCGATGGGCTTGTGGGTGGCGCCGGTCGGGCGGTGGGTGACGGATCCGCCGGTGGTGTCGTGCCGCTCGGGGCCACCGTCGAGCGGCTCGCCGCAGCGCTGGCGGCGGCGGAGGGGGACGACGACGAGGCGGCGCGGCGGCTCTCGGAGGACCTGCCGGCCGAGGCGGAGAAGCTCGACGCCGACCGGGCCGCGCACGAGCTGGAGCGGGCCTCGGTGCACGCCGCCGTCACCGAGCTGACCCGGCAGCTGGCCACCCTCGACAGCGCGCGCACGCCGCTGCTCGCCGAGATCGACACCCTGGCCACCGACCCGCGGCTCACCGCGCTCACCGAACGCGACGTCGTCGACCCGATCGCCGAGCACCGGCTCCTCGTCGACCAGCTGTCGGAGGCGATCGTCGGCGCCGACCGGCAGCGCATCCAGCTGGCCGTCGCCGACGCCGAGGACGACCGGGCGGTGCAGGCGCTGGCGTCCCCGCGCGGGCTGCTGCCGGCGTCACTGGACCTGGCCCGCGCCGCCGACGTCCTCGCCGCAGAACGGATCCCGGCCAGCACCGGCTGGCACCACCTCGCCGACCGGGTCCCGCAGGACCGCTGGGCGTCCGCCGTCGACCGCGTCCCGCACCTGGTCGGCGGGCTGCTCCTGCACGACGGGGCCGACCTCGCCCGGGCCCGCGAGGCACTGCACCGGGCCCGGCTGTTCCCGACCAGCGCCGTGCAGGTCTCCACCACCGCCCACCTCGACCAGGCCGCCGCCGGGACCGCCCCGGCGGGCGCCGTAGCCGTCCAGGCCGCCGCCGGGACCCCCGCCACCGGTGGCCAGACCACCGGCGGGACCCCCGTGACCGCTGCCGCAGCCGGCGTCCCGGCCGTCAGCGGGACAGCTCCCATGATCGGCGCTGCAGCTGGCGCCGATGTCCAGGTCGGCGGCGGAACCGCTGCCGTGGCTGGT
>NZ_JBHSIU010000048.1:0-7682 GCF_042653625.1 Dactylosporangium cerinum
AACCAACCAACAGCCGCCCGACCCAGGGGTTGACACAGGGCAACTCAAGTCTGCCTCGATCTTGCCAACTCTCAATGCAACGGTGCCGGTCAAGGAACCCCGTCGGTGACCGCACGGGTGCGCACGCGGGCGTCCACCAGCCCGATGACGTGTGGTTCCTGACCGGAACGCTCGGCGGTCGTGTGCAGCGGCGGCGCACCGTCCCGGCCGAGCGGCCGCTGTTCTTCCCAGCGATCAACATGTGGCATCGCGACCACGACGGCTGGCCTCCGGTCCTGCCACGGGCGTACGGCACCCTGGCCGTCAACGCCGTCCCGATCGAGGACGCGGATCCGGAGGGGCATCATCGCTGGACACGCCTTCATGCAGAACCTTCGTCGCGGCTACTACGAACTCGCCGTCGACGCCCCGTCCGCTCGGCGGGTCGCAGCTGCGTTCATCGAACTCGCCGGGCGATCTGACCGCGGACCCGACACGGGTACAACGCGTCCGCCGATCCCGCAACGCAACTGTGCCCGACTTGCCCTCCTCTGGGATCGGCGCGGGAGTGTCCGCCATCGCGTAATCGCCGAGCCGACGTCCTCTGCCTGGGTTCAGGCGTTCAAGCGGGTGAGGCGTCAGTGACGAGTTCCAACAGGTGGGCGGACGGTCCCCCGATCCGGTCCCATGACGGGGAGACGACCGAGACCTTCCAGGTGGGGCCGATGTCGTCTGGTAGTGCGATTGTCCGCAGCTGCGCGGCCTGTGGTTTCGCGGCGATGTGTCTCGGGACGATGGCGATCCCTAGTCCGCGTGTGACGAGGTCGAGCAGCGTGTGCACGTCGTTGACAGTGCAGCGGATCTGGCGATGGATGCCGTGCGCCGAGAGCAGGTCGTCGTTGAGTGCCCGTACGCCCCAGGTCGGTGCGAAGTCGATGAAGTCCTGGCCTTCCATCTCGCTCCAGGGGACTTGCGACCGCGCGGCGATGGGATGGTCATTGGGCGCCAGCAGGACGAGTGACTCCTGGCCCAGGGTGCGGTGCGGAAGGGAGCCGAGGTGGCGTGCGCTGGCGACGAACGCGACGTCGACGTCTCCGGACCTCACCATGGAGATGAGCTCTTGGGAGCCGGTCTGCGTGAACCGCGTCTCGACGCGCGGATGGCGGCGGTGGAATCGTTCGAGCAGTGCGACCACGTCGACAAAGCCGAGACACTGCTCGGCGCCGATGCTCAGAGAGCCCGTGACCTCGCGACTCGCCTTCACGACGGCGTCCCGTGCTCCCGCTGCGTGCGCGAGCATGTCGCGGGCGTAGGGCAGTAGGGCGACGCCGGCTGCCGTGAGTTCGACCCGACGCGTCGTGCGGTCGAACAACGCTGTGCCGAGCTCCTCCTCGAGGCTGCGGATCGCTGAGGACAGGCCCGACTGAGAGATGCCAGCGACCGCCGCGGCGCGCGTGAAATGACGTTCCTCCGCGACCGCGAGGAGGTACTCCATTTGACGAAGGTCCATTCATGTCCTCTGGCTCTGGATCTGAGAGATTGCAGCTGTTGGACTTCTAGATTAGCGCTTCATACAGTTGTGCGCGCCACGCCGTCGCGGCGTGGGCATCCCTGGAGGAAGACCCCATGCTGCAGCGCACCATCGGCGGCCGGAACGTCTCGGCGATCGGTCTCGGCGGCATGCCGATGTCCATCGAAGGGCGTCCGGACGAGGCGCGGTCGATCGCCACGATCCATGCCGCGCTCGACGCCGGCGTCACCCTGATCGACACCGCGGACGCGTATCACCGCGACGCGAACGAGGTGGGCCACAACGAGGAGCTCATTGCCCGCGCGCTGCGCTCGTACGGCGCCGGCGCCGCGGACGTCCTCGTCGCCACCAAGGGCGGCCATCTGCGCCCAGGCGACGGCACATGGACCCGCAACGGCAACCCCGATTACCTCAAGCGTGCGGCCAAGGAGTCCGCGCGTCGGCTCGGCGTCGAGGCGATCGGGCTCTACCAGTTCCACCGCCCGGACCCGTCGGTGCCCTATGCGGAGTCCGTCGGGGCGATCCGCGACCTGTTGGATGAGGGCGTCATCCTGATGGCGGGTATCTCGAACGCGGACGTCGCGCAGATCGACGAGGCCCGCGAGGTGCTCGGCGGTCGGCTGGTGTCGGTGCAGAACCAGTTCTCGCCCGGGTTCCGCTCCAGTCAGGGCGAGCTCGAGCACTGTGCCGAGCTCGGCATCGCGTTCCTGCCCTGGAGCCCGCTCGGTGGCATCGCGAACGCGAAGGACCTGGCCGGGCTCCACGGAGCCTTCGAGGAGGTCGCCGCCGAGGTCGGCGCCAGCGTCTACCAGGTCACGCTGGCGTGGGAGCTCGCGCTCGCGCCCGTCGTGATCCCGATCCCCGGCGCCTCGCGCCCCGAGAGCATCCGCGACTCCGCGGGTGCGCCCGACCTCGTGCTCACGGCCGCGCAGGTCGCGCGCCTGTCCGCCTGATCCCGCCACGGAGAGACCATGAAGACCTTCACCCTGCCCGGCACCGATCTGGTGGTGCCCAACGTCGTCCTCGGCCTGATGCGCATCCAGGACAAGTCCGACGAGGAGGTGCGCACGCTCGTGAGCACCGCCCGCAACGCGGGCATCACGTTCCTCGACCACGCCGACGTCTACGGAACGGGGATGCACGGCTGCGAGCGCCGGTTCGCCGAGGCGCTGCGGCTCACGTCGTCCGAGCGCGAGCAGTTCGTCATCCAGTCGAAGGCGGGCATCGTCAAGGACGGCCCCTACTTCGACTTCTCGTACGAGCACATCGTCGAGTCCGTGAACGGATCGCTCGTGGCGCTGGGCACCGACTACCTCGACATCCTGCTGCTGCACCGTCCCGACGCGCTCGTCGAGCCTGAGGAGGTAGCGCGGGCGTTCGACGAGTTGTCCGCCGCCGGCAAGGTCCGCGCCTTCGGCGTCTCGAACCAGACGCCCCGTCAGCTCGACCTGCTGCGCCGGTACGTCATGCAGCCGATCGTCGCGAACCAGCTGCAGCTGTCGATCACGCACGCGCCGATCATCGCCCAGGGGGTCGCAGCCAACATGCAGGGTCTGGACCAGTCGATCGTGCGGGACGACGGGATTCTCGACTACTGCCGGCTGCACGACATCACAATCCAGGCCTGGTCGCCGTTCCAGGCCGGGTTCTTCGACGGCCCGTTCCTGGGTTCGGCCCGCTACCCGGAGCTGAACGCCGTGATCGACCGCCTCTCCGAGAAGTACGGCGTGCCAGGCGAGGCCATCGCCGTCGCCTGGATTACCCGACACCCCGCACGGATGCAGGTCGTCCTCGGCACGACCACGCCCGAGCGCGTCGTCGCGGCGGCGCAGGGGTCGGACATCCCAATCACCCGCGCCGAGTGGTACGAGCTGTTCCGCGCAGCCGGCTACACCGTGCCGTGACCTGCCACAGAGATTGAATCGTCAAGTTTCGATCAAGGCTGGCGCGGAGTGTTGACGTGACCGTGGCCGATGGGTGGCGCCTCTGGTTCGGGTGCGCTATCTCGACGGTGGTGGGCTGACGGCCGAGGGCCGAGCCCGACGTGAGGCAGTCCGGTTGCAGGCGTCGGTCTTGTTCGCGCCGCGGACCCGCACCGCGACGGAGGAGGAGCGGGCCGCGGCCCGCCGTACGGTTTTACGGCTTCCCGACGAGCCGGGTTCCCGCGACCGCCACGCCGCGCGAAGCGCGGCCTTCATCTCAGCACAGCCAAGTTCGGCGGTAGCGCGGTGCTGACCAACAGACGGGACCTACCACCCGGAGCGAGTGCCGCACGAACCAGCCCAACCCGAACACAAGGTTAACTTTGCCTGGGCAACTGCCGCCTGGAGTAGTCAAACGGACATTACGATGTAGGCGAAATCGGGAACATCATTTTTTGATCGTGATTTGGATCTGCTTGGTGGTCTCATCGATATTGCCGAGGATTGTTGCCGAACCAGTGGCAATCGCTTGTCCGCGCTCGAACTCGCCAAGAAAGACTGGCATCGTAATGTCAGCACCGACAGCCTTCCCTGTGCACGAGACGATAACCGATCCACTAGCGAACGCTGCAGTGGTCGACTGCTGGACTCGAAGTTGCACGGAGCTCGTTCCGAAGCTCGGCGGACAGGTGACTTTCACAGACCCTGTCACAGTTTGCCCAGAGGGCGAGGAAGTCAAAGGTGCCCCTGGGGCGATCGATATCGTCACCAGAGTCGGAGTAGCTACAGCGGGCGTCGCGGTCAGCAACACGCCAAATCAAATTACGGATAGGAATAGGAATAGCCGTCGCAATGTAACCCCCATAAATTCGAGTAGACGCCATTTTCCGAGTGAGAACCAAGTGCTCGACGGTGAAGTCCTTGACAAAGTCGCGATTTACCCGTGCCGCGATTCGGATCGGCCCATCCGAGGCGTCAGGCAGCTCGGGTGTGATGCGGTTCTGGATCCTCTCGGTCGTTCCGATTCGGACCAAGATGATGAGGGCGCTGCGGATTGACGCTTTCCGCGGCGCCCTCGTCATCAACCTAGTTCGGCGCAGACATTGTGACTCACGTGGCCACGTAGTGGCACATCGATCGGCTGGCCAAGGATGAAGCTCACCCGTCCACTAGTGACGATCAGGAATGGTCCGCCGGAACCGGCGGGCGCCTGGATGAGATTTCGTCCAGTGACGACGACGCGGCCTGTCGCCGGATCGAACTGGGTTGGACCGGATATGTTGTAGGTTTCCGATGCGTCGGTGTCCTGATTGGTGACCGTGGCAACGGCCGGGCCGGTGATGATGACGATACCGTTTGGCAGCGTGACGCGTTCCGTTTGTGCGCTTGTAGCGGTGATCTCAACACCGAACGGGCAAACCTCGCCCGCAGCGAACGCTAGTGTAAACGTCTCGCCTTTTGGTACAGCCGGCGCAGACGATGCCGGCTGAGCCAATAGCAGCAGGGCCACCGTGGTGACCAACTGGATCGCCGTGGCACGAATTGCAATGCGTTTCATGATCATCCCCTAAATAGGCACGATTCCGTGGAACATGTGGGCGAACGCGGACACCCGCTCGGCGCAGCTACCCGCTGGGGGTCGCCTGCCCATTTCTCCCTGTCGGTTCTGTGGTCTACGCCAAGCGCTGACCTACGGTGCTGGCGCAGTCGCGGCGTAAAGATGCAGCAGTACCGGGCGCGGGCACTCCCATTCCGTGCCGCCGCCCGATGTCCACGACAGCACCGTTCAAACGCCACCGAAGCAATCCGCTCAGCGATCCGAGCAGATGCCCCGTTGACGGTGGACTCCTCGGAGTATCGCCAACGCGGCAGTGAAATTGCCGACGACACGTGGAAAATGACCCGGTGCTGGCGGGTGAAAACGGCCCCTCCAGAAGCTGATCTTTTGGCCGGGCGCCACCGACCCCTGCGGGTGCCGACCAGGACGTCCGCCCTGGTCACAACGAGTTCGATCACCAACCAAGATCCCGCCCTGATACACGGCCCAGCGCACATCAGATCGCTGACAGCAACCGGGGATGATGCCCTGCTGTGCTCCTTCGCGACCGTGATCCCCGCGTCGGCGAGCACCGCGTCGAAGGCGTTGGTGAACTGCCCGGCCCGATCCCGGATAAGTGCCTTGAACTGGTCCGGGCACTCGCCCAAGTCCATGAACAGGTTCCGGATCTGCTGCGTGGCGGCCTACGCCCCGTCGGGGTTGGTCGTGACGCCGAGGATGTGCACGTACCTGCTGGCCACCTCGACAACGAAGAACACGGAGTAGCGCTGCAGTGTGACCGCGGCGTCGACATGGAAGAAGCCGCAGGCTGACAGGATCGACGCCTGAGTGCGCAGGAACTTCCGCCAGGTGGTGTGGTTGCGGCGGACCGGCGTTGGCGGGATCCCTGCCCGGCGCAGCACCCGGCGGATGGTCGACACGCCGACCCGATGACCGAACTGCAGCAGTTCGCCGCGCATGCGCACGCACCCCCCAGCCGGGGTTGTCGCCGTCCACCCGTTCGACCAACGCGGTGACCCCGGGGTCGATCGGCGACCGGCCGGACCGGTTCGGATACGTCCAGTGCTTGGCGACCAGCCGGCGGTGCCAGGCCAGCACGGTCGCCAGGGTGACCAGCCGCCGCCGGCGCAGCAGGGTCGGGAGCTCGCAGATCAACCCGGCCAGCAGGAACCGGTCGGACCAGTCCAGCCGCGGTTTCGGCTTGGCCCGGCGCAGCACCTGGTTCTCGTGGCGCAGCACCAGCAGTTCGGCGTGCAGGCTGGCGCGGCTTCGGGCGAGTAGGGGTCAGCCAGGCCAGGATCGGCAGGGATCGATCCCACCCCGGACCGCGCCGCCACGACCTGGCCGGCGTTCCTGCATTCCCAGGTCAGGGCGCTGGAGGCTGTCGCACAGCTTTCGAGAGTTGGCTGTCAAGAGTTGTTGCTGCAATTCGTCCGATATTGACGATCATGTGGTGCCGTGGCATACAACTTCATCTCCTGCAGCCCAGGGTCATTGCGTTGTGGGATAACTGCTGGTCACGGCGTTGATGAGGTCGTGTGAGCGGCGGTCGGCGCGGCGGTTGGCGCGGGCGATGTTGGTCGCGCCGTGGATGCGGTGGTAGCCGATCGCGGTGTTGCGCAGGGTGGCGATGACGGCGGTCCGGTGCCGGTCCGGGCCTGGTGGAGGTCTTCACGGAACGTCACGTCGCGTACGTGATGCAGGCGGTTCTCGATGTGCCAGGCGCGGCGGATCCAGTCTTGCAGGTCGGCGGGCTGGGCATCGGCGGCAGGGAGTGACACGGTCAGGTAGGCGGTTTCCCGGTTGGTCCGTCCGGCGGTGATGCGGGTGCGGGTGACCCGGACGGCTTGCTCGGCGTGCGGGAACGCGATCCCGCCGGGGGTGGCCACGGTGATTGCCTTGACGGTGCGGGTCTCGCGGCGGCCGTGACCACGGTCGCGGGTGCGGTCTCCGGCCGGGACCTGGGCCCAGGGCAGGCGTTTGAGCTGGGCGTGCAGGGTTGGCTGGTTGGCCTTGACCTGCACGAGCAGGTGCGCGCCGCGGGCGGCGACCTGCCGGGCGTGTTCGGTCTGGGTGTGCAGGGCATCGGCGACGAAGATGACGCCGGTCAGGTCGCCGAGCACGGCTGCGACGGCGTCGAGCAGCGGCGCGAACGCGGGAATCTCGTTGCTCTTCGCCGCGATGGTGACCTGGGCCAGAACGATGCCGGTGGCGGTGTCCAGGGCGGAGATAAGGTGGACCCGCCCGCCGTCGGGGCGGCGGGCGGCACGCAGGGTCTTGCCGTCCACGGCGATGACGGTGCGGTACCGGCGGGGACGTGCCGGTACCGGCCCGGTGCGGGTCCGCAGCCAGCCGGCCAGGATCTGGCCGAGCAGCTCAGCGTCGAACAACCCTGCTGATCGCCTGTTCGGCCGGCGTTACCCCGTCCAAGATCCAGACTAGTCGGCACGGAGAGCCTTGTGGGTGCCGAAAACCCCATCCATGCGCTGTGACCTGCCGGTTCTCGGATATGGCTGAAGTCTGCGAGACGGGGTAGGCCAGGATGATCTATCGTGCTGCTGCGACTGCCCTACCTGGCGCTCACGAGCGTGTTCACCCTCATACGGCTCATACCCGTGACCGATTCGGACAAGAACGTCGAGATTCTGACGCTGCGCCACCAACTCGCCATCCTGCAGCGCCAGATCGACAA
>NZ_JBHSIU010000049.1:0-14306 GCF_042653625.1 Dactylosporangium cerinum
CGTGCATGCCGGCGTGCGAGCAGATCGCGGTGCCAGCGCAGTACCGTCTCGGGGCGTACTAACAGCCGCATGCGGCTCAGCACGTCGCGTGGTAGCCGGTGCAGTAACGCCGCCAGGAACGCCCGGTCGCCGTTGTCGAACCGTATCTGCTCGTTGCCGAGTTGGCGCTGCAGCACCATGATCTGATGCCGCAAGACGAGGATCTCGATGTCCTTGTCCCGGTTACTCGTGGGCAGCAGGCGCAGTACCGCGAACACGTTGGTCAGTCCGAGGTAGGCCAGTCGCAGCAGCACGACGGACCATCATGCCGCAGCGAGCACCAGGTACGCGAGAACCCGAACGGGGAACCACGCCAAGACCGTAGCGGCTACGCATACTGGCTCTCACCAGCACGGATGAGTTCTCGGCAAGCGCAACGTCACCGACCGGCAGTTGCGGTACGCCATCGCGACCCTCACCGGGCTGCTGGACGGACCCGACACCACCAGCATCACCGTCAAAGAGCGCTGACTGCGCGGCGCAGGGGAGGGTTACGGGATCGAGGAGAGGGTCGAGAGCCGGGTGAACCTGGGGTAGTTGAGTCAGATGCTGTAAGCAGCGAGACGTGAGTTTCCGGCGACCACGAGAGCGTCGACTAGTGCCTGCCACTGTGGAAGTGTGCCGTGCTCTTCAGCTGCTGCGCGGATCGATGTGAGCCAGTCGTTGGACGGGGCCGATTCGTTGGCCGTGACGCGGCCGTCTTGGACGCAAAGGGCGGTAATCCAGGACAGTCCATGAGTCACCTGATCCTGGATTGGCAGCTTCTGCAGGAGCCTAACCAGAGCGTCGACACAGCGCGCCTCTCCGAGACCTAACGGAATCCATTGTTCTACTAGGTCAGTGAGTTCATTCGGGATGACCCAGTCGATGGGTTGGTCAGATAGTTCGTTGTACAGCCCTTGTGTCCAAGGCAACGGGTTCGGCAGTAGCGCGGCCGCTGCCCAGGAGCCCCAGGGTCGCTCACGGTAGACATTGGGTTGCTCGTCGGCGTACGTGAGGGAGTGGGCGAGCAGGCTCGGCCACAGGCGTCTCGCTGCATCGGCCAGGGTGTCGTTTTCAGCGCCGGCGGCTGCCAGTCCGTGGAGGAAGTTGAGCAGGATCCCAGCGTCGTGTCGCACTGCGTCGAGGTGTTCGAAGACGGGACGCGGGTCTGCGTCAACCGCGTAGGACTGCAGAAGGGCGCGTGCGGCGATGAGTGCATGCGTGCCCCGCTGATCTACGGTCCTGGTCCTGTCCTTCTTCTTGTGCTGGATCATGGACTGCCTCTGGACGGCGATAAGTTCGGCGAGCAGGCGGCGGACTTCGCTGGTGATGCAGTGATTGGTTGTAGCCGCAACGCCCAAGGCGCGGATGGCCGGATCGAGAACAGCGACGTCGATCGTCGCACCGTCGACTTCCTTCAGACGCGCGATGACGTCGCCCTCTATCGTTATCCGCGTCGAGCGCTGACTCTCGACGTTCCAAGGCCCAATCTCTGCACTTCGGGCTGTCTCAAGGATCCACGCGAGTGCTGTCTTGTGGATGCAATCGGGCGCAGTGCACGGCGACTGCCACACAAGATCGCATCCACGGGCAAGGAAGAGACGAGTTTCGAGTGGCCCCCTGCCGGCGAGCGCGAGCCCCGCGGTGGCAACATCTGTGACGGACACGTCGGCTTCGGAGAGTGCCGGAGCGAGAGCGTGCATCAGGAGGGATGGAAACGCTCGGGCAACGGCACGGTCGGCACCGAGCTCGAAATACTGACCTTCGTCGCGCAGGTCTGGGGAGTCGAGAAACATATCGGCGACGGCCATCATCACCCCGACGGCGAAGGCGCCCTTGCTGCCGAGCGCATCGGGCTCGCCTGTGGCGGCGCGCTCGATTGCCGTTCGCACGACCTGCGCAACGGCATCGTGCGGTCGCATGTGGTGCTGCTCCGCTTCGAGCAGCGCCTGCGCGACCTCTAAATCGGCGGCGATCTCCGCAGCGGCGGGTGGTAGGTCACCACTGCCGGGCCTGGCGGCCACCCAGTAGCGATTCTGAAGACGCAGCACGACATGGTTCTGTTGCTGTTGAGCGATGATGTCGGCTTGGGCCTCGATGGCTTCGGGCGGCGGAACGACTTCGATATAGACCTGGTCGTCGTCTCGGGTGACCTGGTACCGACTCTCATCGAAGTTCGCAGCCCAGTGCCGTATCTCGGCCTCGCTGAGCCCTGGCCGAGTCCCGCCAGCGACGAGCTGCTCACCGATGCTGCGTAGCTCGGCGCGGCGCGTGTTGTCGGCATGCGCCATGAGCCAAAGGGACACCTGTTGCGGTGTCCAGCGGCGGCGCTCCCCGTGGGTGAAGTCGTCCGGTCCAGATGCCCGGAAGCCGACATGCTCGCTGATCGTCCGGCTGAATTCAAGCATCCAGACCAGGGGCTCGACGAGGA
The DNA here is from genome assembly GCF_042653625.1 of Dactylosporangium cerinum. Taxonomy (NCBI): domain Bacteria; kingdom Bacillati; phylum Actinomycetota; class Actinomycetes; order Micromonosporales; family Micromonosporaceae; genus Dactylosporangium; species Dactylosporangium cerinum. Next base: position 2,453 of record NZ_JBHSIU010000049.1, read on the forward strand.
ACCGGTCAAGTTGCTCGCCGGCCTTTTCGGCGTTGCGGACGAACAGCCCGTACAGCAAGCCTGGGACCGCGAGATTCTCGCAACCGTCGAGGAACCGCTCGACGATGAACTCGGGTCTGGTCCCGCTGTCGAGTAGCTGCTGGGCGAACCGCTCCATAGCCTGCAGCGCGCTCATGCAGGGGTAGGGGCCACTGGACGTTCCTCGGTACCATGCCCAAACGTGGTTGTCGCCGATGTACAGGCAGGGCTGGCTCGTCAGTGTCAGTGTGACTCCAGGGAGTTCGTCGGCGGCCTCTGCTGAGGCGTCAGGCTCCTCCGCGGATGGACGGGAGCGCGGACGGCCGCGCAGTCCTGCAGAGATTTCGACTCGGGTACGCGCAGCGTGGTTGAGCATGCTGTTGAGCGTTCGGATCGATGTGGCTGGTGACGCGGTCTGCAGGAGCTGCAGGAAGCCGCCGAACCAGAAGGCGGCGAACGGCGGTCCGTAGCCCTTCCAGCGCCCTTGGTGATCGCGGATACCCTCGCCGTGATCGCCCCACCAATCGTCGGTGTCCTGCTCGATGTAGTAGGCCGATACCAGCTTGGCGAGCAATTCGGGGTCGTAGCGGGTGATGCTGAGTGCGCTGATCGGCGCGTCGACCGCCGGTGCCAGTGACGACGGCGCGTCTTCGGCGAGCGCCAAAAAGCAGGCTTCGACGTCGGCGTTGATGTCTGGCCCGAGAAGAGCCAAGGTCTCAACGAACTCGTCGCTGGTGACCCGGTAGTCAAGGTCTTTGTGCTGCCGCCTTGGCCGGGTTGTCCATGTCGGTGTGAGGTCGTCGGTCGCTTCGGTTGGTGGGAACCGTGCCCAAAAGGTCAACAAACCTGCGCGGAGTGCTTCGCGAAGCGGATGGCCAGCTGGATGGCCTGTGACGATGAGGCCTTGGAGCCAGCTCGCCAGAACCTCGAACGCCTGCTTGGAGACGTTCCACGGCTCGTTGCGGTCGATCAGGTAGCGCACGACGGGCGCCCCGGCGGACGGGTCGATGGTCGTGTTGAAGGTGAACCGCTGCGTGATGACTCGCAGAACGTCAGCCAGTCGCAGATCGGCAGGTGGAGTGTCGATGGCGGCCCGGAGGCTTTCATAGGCAGATGGTGTGTCCAGGACGGCCTCGATCGGGACATCTGCCCACCGGCTGCCGTGGGTACGCGCAAGATCTTTAAAACTCGATACCAGCCCCTTGAACACGAGCTCAGGCCGGCGGCCCGGATCGACCAGGTGACCTTTGCACGCGAGCGCAACGGCTGACAACGCCCATCGCGGCACTCCTGCGACGCGGAGCGTGTCGACGATCTGGTCGGTGTGAACGAGGCGGATGGCGGTTGCGTAGCGGCGTACTTCGTCATGTGCGAACTGCGGCTGCGGGCGGTAGACGTTGTGAGGCGCCAAGAGGTGGTCCGTACGCAGAGCATCGACTGCGGACGGGTCGAGAGAGATCGCCGCGGCAGCAGCATCGTCGGGGCCGACCAGCGCCGCTGCGGCAAGTTTGAGTAGGACATCTTCCCGTGCCTGCGGCGATCCGCGGCCGGGACGTCCGTCACCGCGGACAACCCTGCTCCAAATCAGCTGAAGGCAGTCCCACTCACTCATCGGGCCGTCGAGGGCCGTGTCAGTCCGCGCGAGCAGATCGAGTACGACCAGTCGCCTGAGTAGGGAGTTGGTCGATAGGTTCCGAAGCAGTCCGCGCAGGAGAGGAAAGCGTCCTGCGACCTGGGCGAGGTCGTCGTCGTCCAGCGGCGCGACGTGGAAGGTCTCGGCGGGCCGCTTCCGAGCGATGGTCAATTGTTCGCGGACGAACCCCGCCGCGTGGTCGGCGGCGACCGCGACCACTCCCAGTCCAGCCGTCGAGGCAGCTGATATGAGGTCGAGCAGCAGTCCTGCAGATCGTTCGGCAGCTGCATCGGCAGCATCAACAACGAGAACCCGACGTGGCGCCGAGAGTTCCGCCATGACATCGCTGAGCTGCAGTCCGATGAGATGTTGCAGCTCGATACCCGTGCTCGGCAGCTCGCGAAAGTTGACGACAACGGCTTCGAAGCCGTTGGGATCGACAGTCTCAAGTTTTGTGATGGACGATAGCGTCAGGGCGCTTTTACCAGTACCCGAGGAACCGGTGACGACCAACGCGCCGTGATCGTTGGCGATCCGGCATATCGCGGATTCGAGGTCTTCACGTCGTTTGGCGAACGGCAGCGCTAGCAACGTCTCGCCAGCGCCGATAGTGTCGCGCACGGCTCGCAGCGCCACGGCTCGTTGCTGGTCCAGGATCTTCCATGCCTGCTTGGTGCGGGTGGATCGGGCGTCGAGGAACGTATGCGTGTCGGCTCTCAACAGGTTGAGGTCGACATTGCCCCCGAGAACGTCGTAGTCGCCTGCCTTCACCTCAAGCCGGTCACGCAGGACGAGCCCATCTGAGGCTTCGGCAGAGACAGAGTCCAACGAGGTGGCCACGGCGGCCCAATCGGACTCATCAGGGCTCTGCACCCTAAATCCGAGGATGTACAGACGGGCGAGAAGGTTCCATGCCCGTTCTCTCACCACAGCGTCGTCAGGCTCCATCTCGAGGAGCTTCGCGATCATCCGCCGCAAATGAAGGTATCGTCCACGTTCAGGCTGCGACCGGCGGCCCGCTGTCTCAAGGTCGACATCGAAGGTGCGAGCGTTGCCGTTGGCCCGCGCCAGGTCGCACAGCTTGGCAAGCTGCCCCCACTCGGACTTCCAACCGGCTACGGCGACAGCGACGCGCCCGTTTGGGTGAGCGGCTACCTCGTCGAGCAACGAGCCGACGAGTTTGACGGTTTCGTCGTGACTGACTACGAAGTTTGGAGTCGCTCGACAAGCGACCGCGAGTTCAATGTCGTGGTCACCTGTTGCCACGAGCAGATCGTCAACCGGATGCGTGGGTCCGGTTTGAAATGAAACCGATCGGATTGGGAACTCGCTCACTTCTTTGCGCCGGCCCTGTGTGAGCATGCTTGCGAGGTAAGTGGCCGCCACTCTGCGGGCGAATGTCACCCCTCCTCCGCCGGTGGAGTAGGTGCTTACGCCTGCAGGCACTCCTGCTGCCGCATCGGCGGGAGTGTCGCTCGAACTACCCATCACATCTCCGGGCTGTTTACTGCGGCCGCCTGCCCGACCGCGCAGCCTCAAACTCTACGACGGCGAACCGACGACAGGCCTTCAGCGTCCCCTCAACAAGGTCGGCCAACACAAGCTGTGGTCAACCCTGTCCAACTTCCAAAGAATGCCGCAGTGCAGCAGGCTCACAGGCATGAATCTGTTGCCACGGGAGCTGACGACCGGACGGTGGGGACTGCAGCTCGACATCGGTGTCCCCGGCGGCCTGCTTGAAGCAGCGTCGACCGCCAACGACGGTGTGCAAGCGTTCGCGGCGGCGCACCTCGCCGACTACTGCAGCAATCAGCAGCTCCTCGATGCGGAGCTGGCCGGCGACCGCGGCACCTGCGTCGGCGTGAAGCGGTGCACCCGGCGGAAGACGGTGACGTGGTCGACCTCGACACCCCGCTCGATCAGGAGTTCCTCGACGTCGCGGTAGGAGAGGTGTACCGCAGGTACAGCCGGACGGCGACCATGATGACGTCGGGCGGGAACCGGAACCCGGCGAACGCCGACCGCGGTGGTATGAGGTCTGGCTGGCGGGTCGGGTGCAGCAGTTGCAGCCGACCACGGTGTGTCCTTGAATGAGGACTCGGGCTTGCGAGAGCGGGCTGGGCAGCGCCGTCTATATCTCGGCGTTCCCTGTCTCGTTCGACAGCGCGGCTGGGCGGTCGTCGATCACGATCGGTGGCAGGCTGACCTGGTCCGAGCTGGCGGGTTGGACCAGGTCGACAATGGCGCCAATCCCGTCATACAGTCTGCGCGCCAACGCGCGATCCGTGGCGCCTGCGCGTGGGAGATATATCGGCCGTGAGGTCCCGGGCAGACCGAGCGTTACCGCAAGTCGGTCGAGAATCTCCGCGACCTGGATCCCGGACAGGCTGATTTCACGCATGTCGTGTTCCAGTTCCGTGACGCGACTGCGGTAGCTTTCCTTCCACCAGTTGTCTGGGAACGAAAGCAATCCAGCCGGATACCGTCCGTACTGCATCCACGTCGTCACGAACAACCATGTGTCCTGGTGGCAGCGTAGTTCCACTCTGGAGATCCCAGCAGCGAGTTCCAATCGCCGCGTGTGCTGCCGAAATGTTTCGTCACTTTGCGGGTCAGCTGGCGCGCTGGTCTGCTCGGCGCGTTCCCGACGTCGGCGGGCAGCAGCGTCTCGTTCCGCAACCTCCTCAGGCGTCAGGTTGCCCAAAATGACGCGGATGGTGTCTGCCACAGTCCATGCAGCGGCCTCCAGCGATCGAGCCAAGCCAACGATGTCCGTCACATTGATGATAAAAGCGGTCACGGCGTGTCGTCGAGAGCGCTCAACATACGGTTGCGTCGTCATTTCTCCTACTTCTGCGACGTCCTCGACCGAGTCGACGCCGCGCTCGCCGAATCGGCCCGCTTTGACCTCACCGGCAGCACACCGACGAACCAGCGGCAGCAGATCATCAACACGTACCGAGCGCGGGATTCCCTACGGTCGAGACCGCAACCGCCGTCCTATGGCTGGCACACTACGGCCGCAGTAGAAGCGCACCTGAGAGGTCGCCTGCCTGCTGGTTGATTCCGATGGCTTGGGTGTGTAGCTGATCCTCGCCGAAGTACTCGGCGAGCCTGCCGATCTCGACGTCGCTGACGACCCGGCCCACCACCAGCAGCAGCACGTCGACCGGTGGCCCGGCGAGTGGCCCGACCACGGCGCTGCTGCCGAGCAACCCGACGCTGCCCCCGCTTGGCGACACCGACACGCAGATCCGCCGCCGAGCCCCGGCAGCACCAACGCCGTAGCGACCGGTTGATCATCACCACGACCGACGCAATCCGGCTCGCCAGGCTTTGACCAGAACGGCCGGAGTTGTCTCTTGCGGCGTGGTCGCCTCTGACGATCAGGGCGCCGTTCGGAGAACTTCCAGGACTAGCGCCGGGACCGTCGAAACAGCCTCAGCCAGGAGCTGTTCCAAGGCGGTAGCGTGCTCGCTCCTGTTGACGTCGATTGCAGCGGCCCAGGCGCCCGGGTGGTACCGCGCGAGCATCGACAGTGCGTACAGCAACGCCCACCATGTCATCAACGGGTGCAAGGGCGGCCGCCCAGGAAGGGCCTGGGGAAACAGGTAGAACCTGCCGCCGGTGTATGGGCGGACCGCCTGGCTCAGTCGCGCAACCCGGATCTCCTCTGGAACCGGGTACCGCTCGCCTGCGCTCCAGTGCATCTGCACCCCGACGGTGTCCCCGTTGGCGTCGAGGTGGTACTGCGGGCGTCCGGTGCCGTCATGCACGTAGGTGTAGCCGGCGGCCGTCGGGTAACCGGTCATGAAATCGTTGAAGTCCGCGGCGGTCGTTCCGGTGGCGGCCAAACTGCTTGGGATGCCCGAGATCCAGGCGGCCACCATCTGGTGACCGTCAAGTGAGGAGTTCGGTGTGGCAAGCAATGGCGGTCGGGCGTTGTTCCGCGATGGCGATATCGGCTGCATTCCCAGTTCGGGGAGGCCATCCCACAGGCACGCGAAAGTCTTCGCCTCTGCACCCGTCCACGTTGGCGAATCTAGCAGGCTGGACAGACGCACGAATGACGACCTGCTGTCATTCGGGATGGCAAAAGCCGAATCTCGATGAGCCTGCCATCGAGCTGCTGCGCCTTGATGCCATGACCAGAGAGCTGCCAGTCTTCGCCACTGAGCGCCGATGCAGCGGCGGCGATAGCCCGGCCGACCTGCGACAGCCCGTAGAACAGTGGCAGTGGAGCGGAGGCTACACCTACGGAACTGGCGGCATCGAACAGCTCCTCGGCCTGCTGCAAGGCGGCAACATACGTCGCCCGACGTGCCGAATCACCGCTCGCCGCACCAGGAGGAGCGAATCGCGTCGAGCGAAGGTCGGACCAGGTAGCACGCTGCTCTGGTGATCTCACGTCCGCAAGCATGCGCCACGACGATGCTGGCCGCACGTCTATTCCATTCAGATCAAGCGGCGGCGAGACGCCGCCGCAGCTGACGAAGACGTCTGCCGGAAAAGGTGGCGACCTCACGTGTAGGTATTCGCTAGCGTCGTGCGGCGACAGCAAGTCAGACTCTTTAGCGAGGTAGAGGCAATGCCAACGCGCCGCCGCTCCGGCTCGACGCCAGCCGCTCCATTGGGCAAGCGGCTGGCGAACCGTGATCGTGAAAGTCTTCTCCGACTACTGACGGCGGCTGGCGCGAGTCCGGAGACTCGGCATCGATGGCCCTCCGTTGGACATCTGCTTCATCATGCGGTTCGCCGGTCCTCTGGCGGCAGATCGGTCAGCCGCGCCGAGCTGCCGAAACTGCTGGACGACTGCCGCCGCGACGATCACCGGATCGAAAGGTATGAGGACTTCATCCCGAAGGACCCGCGCGACCTCGTCTTCGGTCGATCCGACGACGCTGCGCTCCGTCTGTTCCCCGGGTCGGTAGAGCGTCCCTTGGCGGACGTGGCGCGTTGGTCGCTGGTCGCCGACGCAGTCGACAACCATCTCGTCTCCATCCTCGGCTTCGGAGTCCGTGACTACACCAGTCTGGTCCTGCGCTACGCCGACCACGCCATCAGCATCCTGGAACCGGCTTGGCCAACAGCAAACGGAGAACCACCCGCCGACGCCAAGATCACCGCTGCGGAGGTCGATGCAGCAGCGACTCTGCTTCGTCGACCGATACCGGAAGGGTTGCTTGCATCTCCGGGAGCGAGCGCGGCCTACACCTGGGCGACCGCCGACCCGGGGGCACTGGCGTACGACGTAACTGATCCGCAGAGCTCCTTTGGCCGGTACTTCGCGGCGCACCTACCTCGAACGGGCACTGAACAGGAGCAGCGAGTCTGGTTGCCGCTTGCGTTTCTGCCCGAGGCCGCAGCCTGCGGAGTCGTCGAGCTGGCGGCTCTCGCCTCGACCGATGAGCCAAGCGCGACGCGATTCGCGAAACTGGCCGCCGATCGAATTCGCCGTGCCCTGTTCCGCTTCGCCGATTTCGTCGACGGCGCACCGGACGAAGACGACGGGCCGATGGTGTCCGATGACGACGTTGTGCAGTGGGTCGCCCGTATCGGCGAGCGCCGCGCTCTGGCAGTCCAGATGGCTGTGTGGCTGGGCGGTCCGACACCGAAGTTCCGCCGTGCCCCTGAGGCCCTGCGTGCGGCAGGTCGCGCTAGAGACGCTTCAGATGGTCCAACACTCATCCGAGTTCCTGGCGGTCATGTCGAGCTGGAGCCGGGTGTCGAAGTCGTTCCGCTGCTCGTCGTGGCGGCATCCGGGCACTCAGCGTCGCCAAGTCAGCCGAATGGTCTCCCCGTCATGTCGCTGGACGACCTGCTCTGGGCATCCACGACCGCTGAGCACACCACGGACCTCTTCACCTTCTGCCGGGAGATGGCCCATCACGCCCGACCGAAGCTGTTCGGCCTTGAAACGATCAACATCTGGGAATGGTGGCGCCGCAACAACAAGACCCTGTTCGCCGGCGCGACGTCGCCGACGATGGTGACGATCGAACCGCACTGGGGTGACGCCGAATGGGACCGTGGCGTGAGGCGGGCCGACCTTGAGCAGGCCCTAGCCACGCTCCGGCTGTCACCGATCGCCGACTGGATCGACGTCGACGATGTCGTCTCCGGCCCGCCGACGGTGTTCGGGTGGTACTCCGAAAGTGCTCGACTGCTCGACGAGCCCGCGCCGACAGCCGATCCCGCGGACACGACCATGCCGTCGCTCACGGGCTGGCACATCCACACCGGTCGGATTCCTGTCGCGATTCGGTGTGCCGACCCCCGATGGACGGAACAGCACGTCGGCTTGCTCAACACCCTGGCGGGTGCGTTCGCGTTCGGATTCGATCAGACGGTAGATGTGTGGACCGAAGCACATACCAACACACCCTGCCTCGGGTACCGCGTCTACCTGAGCCCGCCGACGACAGACATCGGCGACGACGCCAACCACAAGGAAGTGCCGCTCATCACGGTTGGCACCGTTGACGTCGAGCCACTCGCGCAGGGCAACCTGGTGCACGCCCACCTGAATGTGCATCCAGAAGGTGTGGCGGAGTGCGCAGCAGCTGACATCGACGCTGGGCGTGCCGTCATGGCCGCCGCCGTGAAGCAGATGATGATCGACGCGGGTGTCGCCAATCATCCAGCCGATGCCCTCCACGCTGCATGGGTCAGCTCGCCTCCAACATATTCGGTGAAAGTCGGGCACGGACCGACCGCCCGTCATGATCTTCCGGAGCCGTGGCCGCTGGATCATGCGCTCGTCAGCATCGCTGAGCGGGCCGTCGCCCAGGCGGTCAAGGCAACCGGAACCAAACCGGGCACCTATCTCGGTGAAGGCGCCAAGGCACTCGACCGTGACGTCCTTGCGCCGGCGGCCCTGCGGATACTCGTCGACCGACTCGCGCGCCACACGGTGGACGAGGTCGTCACGGTGGGGATGCGGCAGATCGATCGAGCTGTCGCCGCCAAGCGTCGGGCCGAGATCCGCTTGCAGGGAACACGTGGCATGACCTTGTCATGGGACCCAATCGCCCGATCCGGTGAGCTCGAGAACGATCACGTCACCCTACGGCGGTGTTGCGAAACAGCGATCGAGGCCGCCCTGCGCGAGGAACCGACAGGCACAGCACGGGTCGACCAGATCGCCTGGATGGAGATCCTCGCAGCGTCGATGGTGTACCTGGCGGCGACGAACCGCAGTGAAGCCGTCCACCATCAGCTCAACCCGACAGCGCTCGTCATCTCCGATCTCTTCGAGATCGATGTTGACGACAAGGGTGGTGCACAGGTTCCGGCGTCAACGATGCTGGGGGAACGTCCGGTCTATGCGCTCGACGCGGAGATGTTCCAGCGCGCAAGAGCCGAGCACGCGTTCGGCTCAACCATGCTGCCGCCGCCGGAAGCCGTCTCGGTCGAACCCAGCGGAACGGGCGCTGGTGGGAGGACGACACCTATCCCCGCGCAGCTCGACAGCGCCATGCTCGCCAACTACAGGGCGTCAGCGGGCGACGTGTGCACCGCACTGCTTGCGCTTGCACGTTGGCCGATCCCGCCGGACGGCGACCACATCGTGCGGAGCACACGCAGTGAAGTCGTGCAGTTCCTGCTCGACTCCATCACGTTCGACGACGAAGCTGCCGGCCCAGAGCGGGTGAACGCCGTAGTCGAGCTGCTCACCAGCACCGGAAGCGTGTTCCGAAGTGTTGCGTGGCGGCCCTGGCTTGCCCGCAGTCGGCAGCGCCGTCTTCTAGTGCAGCCCCTCGTCGAGCTAACGAACAGCGCGGTTGTCCTCGCTCCGCACCTATGCTTCGCGGTCTTGGGCCTCTACATGAACTACCTTCAGCAGGGTGCGCTGCCGTGGACTCAGCCCGAACCACCGAAGGCAGTCAACGAAGCGCTCGAACGCATCCGCGACGAACGCAACATCGCCCTAGAACGCGACGTTGCCTCCATCGTCGCTGCGGCGAAGTACTCGCTGGCAACTCGTGTCAAGATGACCGACCCGCAGCGCCTCGGCGTTCCGTCGCTGTCCGGTGAAATCGATGTCGTTGCAGGACGAGCGGGTTCACGCATCATCTGGCTTCTTGAGGTCAAAGACCCAATCGACGTGGTCGTCACGCCAGAGATCCGACGCCACCTGGACTCGTTCTACGTTGCTCATCGGAGGAAGCCCGGCTACCTTGACCAGCTCCAGCGCAAACACGCCGATCTCGCCCCTCACGCCGCCGAGGTCGCCCGCACACTCCAACTTCCAACTTCCGACGGCGACATCAAATACGAGGTTCGGCCGCTGTTCGTAACACGGCGGCCGGTTCCGGCCGCATTCGTCGGAGGTCCGGTCCCGTTCGTAACCGTGGACGAGCTGATCCGAGTTCTACATGAGAACGACCAGCCTGCCACGTAGTCCCTACTTGCCAGGAAAGGTCAGGGCCGTCCGGCACCACCGGACGGCACTGGCTGCGGAGATACGCCTCGAGGCGCTGTTCAGCCCGCTCGACAGGTCTCAGTCACGTGCCGACGTCTGGAGGTCGAGCTCCGAGGCATACTGTTTGGCCTCATCCCCAATAGCACCTGTACGCCACGCGGTGGCGTACAGGTGCCACCATCGTGTGAGTGCGCTCGTTACGGTGTCATTGAGTTGCCGTCGGCCGTGACTGTAGCGGTCGGGTGAAGCGAGGTCGGCCAGCAGATCTGAGTTGCCCTCAGCTATGGCTGCGGTCATTTCTGCCCAGAGCGTCTGCGGGGCGTCCTGCAACTGGTTAGCCGAGGCCAACGTGTCTAGGAAGTAGAACCGTCCGGCGTCCCCGAACCTGTCAAGTGCGCGCAGCGCCTGCGGGACTACTGGATCATGGTTGACCTGTTGTTTCAGGTCGGCGAGCATGCCTGGGGCGGTGCCCGAGTGGGTGTCGAGCAGTGGCCGAGCGACTTGGTCGGCTTTGAGTACCCGATGTCCGATGTTCCGGCGCATGTGGTCCTTGGATGGCCATGCTGCGCCTTGGTCGCGGCTGGCCAGCCCGATCGTCAGTTTGAGCATCTTCTCGGCGCCGAGGGCCAGCAGGGACATGACCGCCACCGCGTCTGTGTAGTCGTGCCGTATGGCACGAAGGGCGTCGAGGCCACGGGAGAAGAGCGCTGCAGCATCGTTGCTCTCGCGAATCAACGCGAGCGGCCACAGGCTGACCGGTGTCGTCATGACCTGAGGTTACGAGGGGTGTCCAGAGGTTTGCGGCGGGGCGCAATCCGATGGACGGCGCAATCCGATGGCCGGCGCTCTGAGGGGGCAGATAGGGGCACATGGCGTTGTTGACGTGGTTCGGTGATGAAGCGCGCATGCGGGCTGGTCGAGCATGCCGACGTTTGCGCCGAATAGGGCATGGCCCGCCGACGGTCGACCCTCTCCGGCTACTACGTCGAGTTGGTCGGCTGCCTGGAAGTGCTTGGCGTCTAGTTTGTCAACGCTCGATTGGGGGATGGGCTGACAAACTTCAGTGGCCTCCCGTCGATGTGTGCGATGTTCTGTCCCGTGACCGACACAAGCAGGCTTGCTGTTTCCCCTGTGACTTGCCCCGACTGCGACAGCACGCATGTCGATCGCGGTGATCTCCGGCAGGTGAGTGATCCCGAGCCGGAGCATGTTGAGGTGTACCGGTACGGCCGGCCGTTGGGAGATCGCGCCACGTCGTTCAACAAGGTTGCCATGGTGTGCCCTCGCGGTCACATCAACGAATATCGGCTGCTCAAGGGGTCAGTAGAGTAGTTCGACGCTGGCCAGTAGGAGGCGCATGCCCTCGCGATGCCGCGGTGAGCCGGTCGTGTGCGGCCCGTGCGATGGCAAACGGCGAGCAGCTTGTGGAGTGGAAACGCCAGCACCGTCGGAGGGCTCGGCCCGAGCTGAAGGTCGGCCGGAGGCGCTGTTGCATTTGGCGATCGGGAGACGCGTTTTGAGCCAGTGCGGCCGGCTTCAGATGGCGGCGGCGAGCTCGGTGAACGCCGCCGCGACGCGGAGCCCGCAGGGCGCGTCGAGTCCGAGCTCGTAATGTCCTCGGCGAAGGTTCTGCATGAAGGCGTGCCCGGTGATGATCGTCTGCGCGGTCCGGTCGGTGCGTAGTCCGTGCATCGGTCTGAGCCGGTGTTTGAGCTGGCTGGTGTGTCACGAACGCTGAGGGAGGGATTGAGGTGGTGTAGGTCCTTCTGGATGCGGTG
>NZ_JBHSIU010000050.1:0-69918 GCF_042653625.1 Dactylosporangium cerinum
CGGGGCGGCCGGGCGGACGCCTGCAACGCCGACGAACACACGGTTCGCCCGGTTCTCCTCGACCGGCGAGCGCTCCGCCCGGTGCGGGTGGTCACGGCAGCGGAACGACAGCGGCCCGGCCACAGCGCCCGCCAACGCAACAGCACCCATGCACCGCCGCCTGTCGAGCGGAGCCCGGCGGCTCCGACGTATCTGAGGGGGCGCCCGCCGGGCGCCGGGACGACGTGAGGGAGAGCTGCGTGAAGTTCCTGCTGCTGATCTACATGAACCCGACCGCCTGGGAGTCGCTGACCCAGGAGGAGCGCGACGCGGTGCTCACCGGCCACGCGGACTACCAGAAGATGCTCACCGAAACGGGCGAGATGGTGGTCACGCACGCGCTCGGGGAGCCGGAGAAGAGCTCGGTCGTGCGGGTGCGCGACGGCATGCTCTCCGAGACCGACGGCCCGTACGTCGAGTCCAAGGAGTACATGGCCGGCTACTACCTCATCGAGTGCGCCGACCAGGCGCGCGCCAACCAGATCGCCGGGATGATGCCCGACGCGAAGTTCAACGCCGTCGAGGTCCGCCCGATCGTCTTCTCCTCCGGCCCGGGAGCGTAGGCGTGCCGCCGGGCGCGCCGTGACGGCACTGCCCGGGCGGGCGGCGGCCGGGCCGCGGTCGATCCCACGGCCCGGCGCCGCAACCACGGAGACGAGTGCCGGTCCGCGCCGGTGTGACACTCGCCTGTCCAGCCACTCCCGTCCACATGCCCAGTGGCGATCACAGCCGCCAAGCCGCCAGCCGCAGACAGTGGTTGCGCAACGAGCAGATGCCAATCCCACAGCACGCTGCGCTGGACACGCACCAGACCTGCAGGCAACCCCGCAAGCACGGCCAGCAGCGCCAGCCCGGATAGGACGCTGCGCACCAGCCGCGCGATCACCAGCCGCCGCCCACACCGTCATCCGACGAGCGCGCAGGCGCTGCCACGTCGCCGTGCGCACCGCCGGGCAGCGCATGACCGTGCAGCACCGGTTGGTGAGACGCCGTTGCCGGTGGCACGAACAGCCTCGGCCGCAGCAGCAGCCACAACATGCGGGCCGCCCACCAGCCCGCCACCGCGATCGAAAACCCGACCGCGACCCGTGCCCGTCACCCGCCACGCCAACGCGCCGGCGACCAGCAACGCCATCGGCACCGCAAACAGCAGCCGATGCAACAATCGCCGCACCACGAGCAAGCCCACCGCCGCGCCGATCAACAACCCGCCGAGGCGCCCGACTGGACCGATGATCGGGCTTCCAGCTGTCGGGAACCACTGCTGCAACTGATAGGCGAGAGGATCCAACAGCAACGGACGGCCAACCTCGTCGTACGACAGCAGCAACGCACCGGCCAGCAGCGTCACCGGCAGCGGGAATCGCAACCACGTCACCCACGATCCGCCCGGCGGCGTCGGATGCCGCCACACCACCACCCCCAGCAGCAGCACCACCACCGCAGCCGGTACGACCGGCAGCACCGACCACCGCAACAACGGCCCGATGTCCAGGTCGAAGTATCCGGCGGCGACCATCGCATACACCGCCGCCACCAACACCCCACCCACCGCGCCACCGAGCAACGTCAACGCGATCAGGCGATGCCGCACCCAGTCGGGCAGGTCAGCACCACCCTCGCTAAGCCGCCCATCCTCGCTGTGCCGCAACGCGTTCGTGATCACCAAACCGCCGACCACCGCGATGAACCCGAACGTGGCGGCGAACGCCAGGCCGCCCCACGCCGCGAGCAGCATTCCCGACGCGTACACCTTCTCCCGCGGCCCGTACCGCTCACCACCGGCGAGGAACTGCCAGAACAACGCCACCGACCACGCCGTCGGCACAATCACAGCCGCCAGGTCCGTCCAACCCGCCTCCGGCGCCGCCTCGTCGACCACGACAGCAGACACCGGCGCCTGCGCCGCCCCGAGCACGACCGCCAGCTCGGCTTCCGCCACAAGCATCGGCTCAACACCTGTCGCCTGCCGAAGCTCCTCGCCGACGCGTGGGTCAGCTGCCGCCGTACCAACCGCGCACGCCAGAGCCAACCCGCCGGGAGGCAGTTCGGCGCCGGCAACCGCACGAGCCGCCACATCACCGACCGGCATACCGATCCCGCCACCGTCATCGGCCGCGCTGTAGCTCGTGGCGTTAAGGCCACCCCTGTCAGCGGCGACCGTGTCGGCGTCCACGCTCGACATGACCTCGAAGCCGACGCCGGCCCGTCGCAGCACCGTCGCCGTACAGGCGTCCTCTCCGATCTCAGAGATCAGCACCGGGGCGCCAGCCGGCAGTTGGGCACCGCCGGCCAGCAAATGCCATCCGAACGCCACGGGCGCAGACACCAGCTCCACCGGACCCAGGCCAGCGCGACTACACGCCTCCCGCAACGCCGCCACACGCCGCGAACTCCACCCAGCAGGCACCGCCAGCGTCACCACATCGGCGCTTCGGCCAACTACCTGCTGAACAGCCGACACGATCTGCCGCAGCAACGCCACCACATCCGCGTCACCCGATGCGGAACGCCTACCTCAGCTGCGGGGGGTCGGCGTACCAGCAGCGACCGCTCCACGAAGACGGTCTCGCACCGCGGTAAACGATCCAGCCGAACGCGCACCACCGAACGCGCTGATGTCGAACCAACCAACCCCGGCCAACGGCAACACCATCGCAGTGCCGTCCGGCCATGCCACCGCAGCCCGCAGCCGGGACCGACCAACTGCGACGCCGAGTCGGATCACCTCATCTATCGACACATCGACATTCTTGACCATGGCTAGCAACTGAAGGTGACCGTAACGTCGCATTTGGCTAAGATTGAGTAGTGATGAAAGTCGATTAAGTAGGCGACCCGAGTCCCCGGTCCTATTGGACTGCCGTTGACGCATTAGTTGCTTGCTCGGGAACGGTGACAGTTGCGCGGTGCGCAGTCGCTGTGATCGGGCGTTGCCACCCGAGCTCCGGCCTGCTTGAGAGGGATCGCGCTGTGTGTGGTGGACGCGTCGCAGCCGACCGTGGTCTCATCAAATGATGCCGCGTAGATCGTCGATGGTCGGCTTGGCGACCCGCCGAAGGTCGGCAAGGTCGGTGCGGCAGCCGCCGGACCGGCTGGAACATAGCGACTGTGTGGGAGGTGCCGAAGCCGACCTTGAGTCGATGAGTGGGTCACGGCATACGACCCAGTCTCCGAACCGGCTTTTGCCGTACTGGCGGAGCCGGTGCGCTCCATCGCAACGACGGTGGCTTGACTCGCCTTTTGCGCGCAATCGGAGCGTTCGATTGGAGGGTCAAGCGGCGAGAGCGAGCGTTGTCGCATTGATCGCGCATCCCCAGGACAGGGTGACGCCGGCGCCGCCGTGGCCATAGTTGTGAATGATCCGAGTCCCCTTCAAGTCTTGGCTGTCGACGCGGACCTGGTCGCGAGTCGGTCGAAGGCCGACGCGGTGCGCGATGACCCGTGCGTTCCGCAGGCGCGGTTCTACCTCGGCGCATCGGCGAACAATCGCGGCCGCGACTTCGAAATCGGGTTCAGAGTTCCACAAACCTGGTTGGGCTGTGCCGCCGAGTACGACCGTCTCGCCATGCGGGTAGTAATGCAGCAGGTCCGGGGACGATCCGGTGTCCTCGGAGAAGAACTCCGTGATCCCAGGGTTCTGCACGACGACAAGCTGTCCACGAACGGGAAAGAGACCGGGGTCGGGGACCAGGCCGCGTGCGCCGATGCCGGTGCAGTTGACGACGACGTCAGCTTCGCCAACGATTTCCGTTAGTGCTGCCACGCGTCGCATGCGGATCTGACTGCCGCTGTCGGCCAGCCGTCGCCGTAGGTAGGTGAGGTAGACCGGCATGTCTACGAGTGGCGCGGTGTACCGCCATCCTGTTGCGAATCCAGGCGGAAGCTCGGCGCGCGCGCACATGCTGAACCCGTCGAGCTGATCGCCCCAGGCGGGCGGGTCGACCTCGTCACGGGCCGCCTCAATACCGGAAACCAGTCGCACACCGGTGCTGGGTTGGACGGCAAGGCGTCGCAGCGTATCGAGAGTGGTGGCCCCCCACGCGGCCACCAGGTCGAATGGTTCAACGTGATACGGACCCCACATCGCACCGGCGGCCATCGAGGTCGTCACTTCGGTTGGTTCAGCAGTCCAGATGGTGACTCGGACGCCGGCTTCGGCGAGGCAGATTGCCGTGGTCAACCCGGACACTCCCGCGCCAATCACGATCGCTTCAGACTTGGCCTTGTTCACGACGCTGACGGTAACTGTTGTATCGCGTGTTGGCTCAGCGCCGTCTCCAGCGCAGGCAAGAAGTCCGCAACGGAGTGATTCCGTTTCCGACGGCGGAGCTCTGTAGTCAAGGTTTTGAGCAGTGCAGTGCTGCGTGGTGAGCGCACCCGGCTGAGGCGGGGAAGCGTCAGCCGCGCGACCGCGCAGGCGTCGTCCAGTTTGCCGTGGGCGGTGTAGGCCAGCGAGAGCCAGGTGCCTTCATAGAGCGCGCGACGCTGATAAGGAACGTCGGGCCTGCGCGCGTATGCGCCCGTCCGCAGTAGAGCGGCACCTTTGCGAAGCCATGCGCGTCCGCCCGCACCGTCTCCCTCGGCTACGGCGCAACGCCCGCCGAGGATCATGGCGTACCCGGCTTGGCAGTCCAGATGGCTAGGCGTGAGGTAGTACATCCACGATGGGTCACGCTCGACCTGGCGCCGCGCAAGGTGTTCGTGTGAGCACCGCCAGCTTTGCTCGCAGTCGTCTGGACGTCCCGCTGCGGCGTATGCAAATGCGAGCCGTGACTGCACCGAAGCCTTAACGCTTTCTGCGGAGCGGTAGGCGACGCGCCACGCAGCTTCGCCGAGGGCGACACCATCAGAGGCATCGCCGAGCGATGCTGCCTGAAACGACAGATCGGCGAGGATGTGTGCCTCCATCGCGCGATACCCCGCCTCGTGCGCCGCTCGGAGCCCTGTTAACAGATATCGCTGGGCCAGTCCAGGCTGTGCCGCATCGATAGCCTTCCATCCTGCTAGTTGCGCCAGATCGGCCAATGCCTGCAGCAGTCGCCGGCGCACGCCGTCGGTGTGCCCTCCGTCGCGGAGCACCAACAGAACGGCTCGCATCTGAGCACCCACATAACTCAGACCAGCTCCGCCGCCCTGTTCGTCGTCAAGGAGCTGCAAGCGGGGCACACTCGCTTCGATCTGATCGACCAGTGGATCGTCGGCCGACGTGACAGGAAGATAGGTGGATTGGTCGCCGGCATGTGTGTCGAGGTAGATACCGACCGTGCTGGCGAGCATCGAGCCCGACACGTACAAGAACATCCTGCGGTCCATCAGTCCACCCAGCAGCCAGTCTTCCGCGACCTGCACGATGCTCGTGGATGCCCACGGCCCGGTCAGACCAGCGCTGGCTTCGAGTACTAGCGTGCCATCGGCGGCCTCTTTTCTCCCAGGCCAGAGATCACCCGCGGTGACGATTCTTCCAAGCCGACGGGAAACGACGTATGCGGTGAGCGCTGGCAGTGGGCTGCGGGGAACTCCGCCGGCATCGCGCCAGTGATACGGCGCGGTCTCAGCCAGACTGCCAGCACCCAGGAGCCGATTGAGTTCGCGTGCCAATCCACGCGGCGTCAGGCCGGCTTCGCTCAGGCGCGCCGCGAGCGGGCGATTCATGCGGTCCGACGGAGCTGGCAATGGCTCTCCTAAGTCTTTCCCACAGTGATGTCAGGCTAGCGGATCGTGGTCGACCGCGTGTCACGGGATTGACGTTTTTGACAGTTTGATCGCCTTCCTGTCGAGGGTCGGACGGGGTGTGCTGGTTGAGCCACCGGCACACGGCCGTCTGGCATACCAACAACCCGTACGCGGCGATGGAAGTAGGCGACGTGAGGCCCGTACAAGACCCGTTGGCTGCTTCCAGAGCGGGTCGCCAGGCTCTCGTTACCGCAAACAGAGCGGCGAAACGGGCGTCGAGAAGTACCCGTACCCGGCGGACCTAGGAGCCCTGTTCGCCGTCCCTGCGTTGGCTGTGGGCGGCGAACAGCCTGGACCCCCGCTTCAAGTGTTCGATCGTTCGGGCCGCCAGGCGGTGACGCGCGCCGATGAGTCATGACCGACCTCAAGGGGCGCTGGCGATGTTGATCAATGGGAGGACTGCAGCCATGAGTACGGAACAACGCCTACCGGTCGAGTACGGCCCGGCGGCGGTGGCAGCTGAGGCCGGTGATGGGTCGAAGTTGCGCCGGACGCTGGGGCTGCGGGATCTCATCTTCTATGGCTTGGTCTTTATGGTGCCGATCGCTCCGATGGGGATCTTCGGCTCGGTTTACGCGGGCTCCGGCGGCATGGTCGCCCTCGCGTATCTGGTCGGGATGGTGGCGATGGTGTTCACCGCCGCCTCCTACGCGCAGATGGTTCGCGCGTTCCCGCTGGCCGGTTCGGTCTACAACTACGCCGGGCGGGGGCTCGCGGCGCCGGTCGGGTTCCTCGCTGGGTGGGCGATCCTGCTGGACTACCTACTGGTGCCGAGCTTGTTGTACCTGATTGCGGCGGTCGCGATGCACGCCACCGTCCCGGCGGTGCCGGTGTGGGCGTGGTTGCTCGGGTTCGTGGGGTTCAACACGGTTGTCAACCTGTTCGGTATCCGAATGACGGCGCTGATCACCAGGGTCATGTTGATCGGCGAGCTTCTGGTCTTGGCGATCTTCCTCGCTGTTGGCGTGAACGCGCTGCTGGATGGTCGCGGTCACGGGTTCTCGTGGACGCCGCTGTTCAACGCGGACACGTTCACGTGGCCGTTGGTGTTCGGTGCGGTGTCGATCGCGGTGCTCAGTTTCCTGGGGTTTGACGGTATCTCGATGCTGGCTGAAGAGAACCGGGGTGGCCCGAGCCAGATCGGTCGGGCGATGGCTGCTGCCCTTGCCCTGGCGGGTGTGTTGTTCATCGTGCAGACGTGGGTGGCTGCGCTGCTCGTACCGGATCCGGCTGGTCTGCTGGCCGACGGTGATCCGGATGGCACGGCGTTCTATGACGCTGCTCGGCAGGCGGGTGGGGCGTGGCTGTCGACGTTGTGTGCCGTCGCGACGGCGGTCGCGTGGGGTGTCGCCAACTCTCTGGTGGCGCAGGTCGCCACGTCCAGGCTGTTGTTCGCGATGGCTCGTGACCGGCAGCTGCCGGCGTTTCTGCGCAGGATCTCCGTGCGGCATGGTGTCCCGGCCAACGCGATCGTTTTGACTGGTGTGTTGTCGGTCGGGATTGGCCTGTACATGGCGTGGCGTACCGACGGGATCGCGCTGCTGTCCTCGTTGATCAATTTCGGGGCGTTGACGGCGTTTCTGGTGTTGCACGTGGCGGTGGTCTGGCATTACCTGGTCCGGCAACGGTCCCGGAACCTGTGGTCGCATCTGTTCGTGCCGGTGGTCGGGTTCGCGATCCTCGCCTACGTCGTGATCAACGCGAACGTTGCCGCGCAGCGGCTGGGGTTCGTGTGGGTCGGTGCCGGCGTGGTCGTGCTTATCGGGTTGTACGTTGCCGGTCGCCGCCCGACGCTGTCGGGTCTGGCTGGGGATGGTCGGTCGTGACGTCGGCGGGCGGGGTGGTGGACTTCGAGCCGGACGAGCCGATGCTGTACACGTTCGGCGGCGGTGCTGAACCGGTGGCGATGCTCCGCCCGGGTCAGGTCCTGCGCACGGTCACCGAGGACTGTTTCAGCGGCGCTGTGCTGACTGTGGATGATCTGCCGTCGAAGGTGTGTGAGCAGTTCAACCCGGTCGTCGGGCCGTTCTACGTGCAGGGCGCGGAGGTTGGCGACACCCTCGCCGTGCATCTGCTGGCGTTGGACCCGGCGAAGGACTGGGGGACGTCGGCGACGTTCCCGCACTTCGGCGCCCTGACCGCGACCCGGGCCACGGCGATGCTGCACCCGCCACTGGAGGAGCGGGTCTGGCGGTACGACATCGACCGGCACGCCGGCGTGGTCCGTTTCCACGCCCGGCGATCTGCCTACACGGTCGAGCTGCCGCTGGATGCGATGCTCGGCACGGTCGGGGTCGCGCCGGCAGCGGGGGAGGTCCGGTCCTCGATCGTGCCGGACGCGCATGGCGGGAACCTCGACGTGCCGGAACTGCGGGCCGGCAGCACCTTGTATCTCGGCGTGAACGTGCCGGGTGCGCTGTTGGCGTTCGGGGATGGCCACGCCCGCCAAGGGCAGGGCGAGGTGTGCGGCGTCGGGGTCGAATGCGCCATGCGGGTCACCCTCACCGTCGAAGTCATCAAAGGCGTCCGGACGCCGTGGCCGCGGATCGAGACCGACCGGCAGCTGATGTCTATCGGTGTCGCCCGCCCGCTCGAGGACGCCTTCCGCATGAGTCAGCGTGACCTCATCGACTGGGTCGTGGAGCTGACCGGGCTGGACGTCCTGGACGCGTACCAGCTCGTGTCGCAGGCGGGGCGGGCGGCGCCGGGCAACGTGTGCGACCCGAACTACACGATGCACGCCGCGATCGACACCGTGCTGCTGCGCGGCGCTGCCGCGTACGGCGGTGTGCACCGGCGGTTGCGGCAGCTGGCCGGGGCGATGTGGTAAACCGCCATGACCTACCCGATCGGCGAGGCGCCACCACCGAACCTGCGGCAGCCGCTGCGGGTGGAGCTGTTCTTCCTTACCCACTCCGAGACCGGCGAACCCCTCGCCAACACCGCCGCCCTCGCTGTGGCACTGGCCGGGGCGATCATCGTCGACCATCTGCTGCGCCCGCTGTGGCGGCAGGGCAACGACCGTCAGCTGCAGCCGCACGACCGGCTCCGGCTGTTCGGCACGCAGGTGATCGTGGTCAACCCGGACGTGTCCGCAGACCCCGTTGCGGACTGGGCGGTCACCGCGCTCGGCGGCGCCAGGGTCAGGTCGGTGTCGGAGCGGCAGCGGTCGATGCCGCTGCGGGAGGCGATCCGTGTTCTGGCCGTGGACGCCTACAAACGCACCACCGCCGGCCTGTACGCCGGGGACCTTGCCCGGGAGGTCACCAGACGCGGCCTGAACCGTGGACGCCGGTACCCGCCGACCGACCCGGGCAACATCGCCCGCACCCGTGGCCGATTGTGCAGCGTCCTGACCGGGTACACCCACCCCGATCCGCAGACCGACGCGCTCGGTGGCCTGATCCAGGCCCTGAGCCTCACCTCCGAGCTGTATCTGGACCGGCCCGATCTACGGGACCTGCTCGGGTACATGACCGCCCGGGTCCAGGAACACGACCCGGCAGTCCACCAGATTTTGACCGCCACCGACGACCTGATCGCCGAGACCGCGGTGGCGGTGTACGGCTGACAGCGCCGGATCGCGCACCACCGCGCCCGACGGTCTGCACGTCCCGAGCCGCCTGCGAACCGGCCCGGGACGCGTAGTCAGGCAGCGGCGACAACGCCTCCGCCGCCGAGGGGCGAGCCGCTGCCCTGTGCGGGGTGGCCCAGCCGAGCCTCCCAGGGCACGGGGCCACCCCGCACCCACTCAACCCGCACTGCCCGCCGCGCACCCGATTGGATCCGACATGACCACCAGCAACGCCGTCCATCTGGCAGCGCTGCCCGCACCTGTCGCGGCGTTCGATGGTTCGGAGGTCCCGAGATGATCGGACGTCTCGGCAGGTCCCGAATGCCGCGGCGCACCGCCCGCCGCGCCGCCGTCGGCCGGGCGGGACGGCTGCTGGATGAGGGCCGGACGGTGGACGCGCGGTCGCTGCTGGAGGCGACGTTGCCGCCGCAACCGCCGATCGGCGCGGCACCGGACCGGTGGCTGATCGACGCCGCCGTCCTGTGGGTCCACCTCACCTACGACGACCCGGACACGTATACGGCGCGGCTGGCGTGGGCACGCTACGCCTACGACGCCAGCCGCGCCCTGCCCGGCAAGCCTGCGGACATCGACCGGCGCCAGGCCGGCACCGACGCCTACGCCGACGCCCTCTACGGGCTGGAACGCCACGACGAGGCGGTCGCGGTGAGTCGGGAGGGCATCGACCTCGCGTTCGCCCGCGGCGACATCGACGACGTCGTGGACCGCCGCATCCTGCTCGCCGCCGAGGAGCACGAGCGGCGATGCGACGAGGCCAGTCATGACGCCCTCGCCGCGCTCGCCGAGCGGCACGCCCGCCACCCAGACACCAGCATCAGCAGGCTCGTGCAGACCCTGCCGATACTCCTCGGCCTGGAAACATGCCACCGGCACGACCAGGCCGAGACCGTCGCAGCCAACCTCCGCATCACCGACCTCGCCGACACCGACCAGCTCGACGCGCTCCTGGACAGCATCGAGTCAGACACCGGCATTGGCGTGCAGCACACCGCCCGCGTCCACGCCGACGCCGTCTGCGACCGCGGCGACTGCCCCGTCCCGGACCCGACCGGCGACACCCCACCCACCGAACGGCAACGAGCAATGACAGCCCGGCTGCTCGGCCTGCTCCTGACGGGCTACGACCCGGCCAGCGCAGCACCGCACCCGGCGCTGATCACGGTGGCCGCCCGGTACACGACAGTCGCCGACCCCCACCCAGATCGGTGCACCGTAGCGCCGCTGGACTGGGCGCACTACGCCCACAACGCCGTCCTGCACCTTCCCGGCATTGACTGCGCGCAGGCGGTCACCGCGACCCGCACGGCCGCCGGCACATTCCAGCGGCTCAGCCAGCCGCAGGAGGCGGACCGGGCGTGGCAGCGCCTCGCCGAATACACCGACCACCTCGACCCCGACAACCCCGACGACGCGGTCACCTGCCGCATGGCTATCGCGGAGGAGCAGTACCGGCACGGGCGCTGCGATGCGGCACTCGCCACCGCCACCGCCGCCGTCACTGCCTGGCGGACCCGGCAGCATCGCAACACCCTCGCCGGAACGGTCGCCGTCGTGCGGGCACGTCTGCTCTTCGACGGCTGCCACCGCCACCACGAACACCCCGACAGCGACTCCGACAGCCACCCTGTCAGCGATCCTGTCAGCCTTTTCACGTTCAGCGACCATGACACCGCCGCCGCGCTCACGCTGCACTGCCAGGGGCTGACGGTTATGGCCGAACACGCCCGCAGGTACCACCCCGACGACGCGTGCACCGACCAAGCGTGCCGGCAGACACTCGCCATCGCCGAGGACATCGCATGCCGGCGTCGCGGCCCCGTCTGGCTGGACCTGCTGCCATGACCGACAACCGCCAGGCGCACGCCAGCGCACCAGACCCACCAGCTGAACTGCACCAGTTCGGCGTCGACGCCAGCCGACCGCATCCAGCCCGCCGCTATGATTACCTCCTCGGCGGCAAGGACAACTTCGCCGCCGACCGCGCCTCGGCCGACGAACTCGCGCGGGCGTTTCCACACATCCGCACCGCCGCACAGGAGAACCGCCGGTTCCTGATCCGCGCCGTGCGGTGGCTGGCACGGGCCGGCATCCGCCAGTTCCTCGACATCGGCACCGGTTACCCCACCACACCCAACGTCCACGAAGCCGCCCGCGCCATCACCCCGGACAGCCGAGTGCTGTATGTGGACAACGATCCGGTGGTCGTCGCCCACGCCCGCGCCCTGCTGACCAGCCCCCAGCCGGCCGCCATCGGCTACCTGCGGGCAGACCTGCGCGACCCGGCAGCGATCCTGCGCAGCCCCCAGACGCGCGCCACGCTGGACTTCGACCGGCCGATCGGACTGCTCCTCGTCGCGGTCCTGCACTTCCTCGACGACACCGACCACCCCTACGAGGCGGTCAACGCCCTCATCGAAGGGCTACCACCCGGCAGTTTCCTCGTCCTGTCCCACGTGACCTTCGACCCGCTGCCCGATGACACGACCCGCACCCTCACCACGCTCGCCCGACCGGTCGCCGGGCACGGAACGTTCCGCGCCCGCACCCGCACCGAAATCGCACAGTTCGTCACCGGCCTGGACCTGATCGAGCCCGGCCTCGTGTCGGTCGTCGACTGGCATCCAGACGAGGACCCGAAGCCGCAGGCACCCGCCGAACACGCCGCGTTCGACGCCGTCGTGGCGAGGTTGCCATGAGCGGCGCGCCCCAGCTGGCTGAGGAACTGGCCGAGGAGCTGCGAGTCGAAGCGGCAGACCGGCCCACGAACGTTGCGGCCATCGCAACCCAACGTCATCCGCGGTTCCGCTCGCCGCCCAGCGGGCCGCACAGCCTGCCACGCCGCTTGCCTGAACAGCACCGAGAGGGGCACAGATGCCAGTGATCGTCAGCCCGCAGGAGGACATCTTCATCGCCGTACGACCCGGCGCGCAGGCAGGGATGCAGCTTCCCAAAGCGCACTACGAGCAGCTTGCCGCCGCCGCGACGCTCGGCCATCCAGTGCCGTCGTGGTTCGTTGACGCTGTACGGCAGGCATGGCAGCTCGACCTCGCCGGGCGCTCCACCGGCAGCGTCGTGACGGTCCGCCGCCCCTCCACCGCACCGGTCACCTACAGCCGGGCCACCTGGGAGATCAACAAAGGCTGCAACTTCTCCTGCGAACACTGCTACCTCGAACAACGACCCTTCGCCGGCCTACCCCTGGACGCGAAACTCGCGCTGATCGACATGCTGCGCGACATGGGCGTCCTCTGGCTCCAAATCACCGGCGGGGAACCGCTCATCGACCCCGACTTCCCGCCCACCTACGAACGCGCCCACGACGCCGGGATGATGCTCGAGATCCTCACCAACGGCTCCCGCCTCGCCCGCCCCGAACACCTCGCCATGTTCGCCGCACGCCGACCACACAAGATCACAGTCTCGATGTACGGGGCGAGCCCCGAGACCGCCGACGCCCTCACCCAAACCAGGGGCGCGTTCACGAGCATGTACCGCGGCCTGCAGGCAGCCGCAGCCGCCGACCTGCCCGTCGAAGTAACGATCATCATCACCAAACACAACGTCGCCGAACTGGACGACATGCGCGCGTTGATCGACACGATCGGACTTCCCCGACATGAGTACGGGTCCATCTCGCCGACCTACACCGGCAACGGCGTAACGCTCGAAACGCAGACGCCAGGCTACCTCGACAAAAGCGCGATCTTCGCCGGCTGCCCCGCCGGGCACACGTCCTTCCACGTCGACCCGCACGGCCTCGCCACGATGTGCAAGATCGGCCGCGACCACCCGATCAACCTGACCGCGGACGGCCCCGACGGGCTGAGACGTCTGCCAGCCATCGCAGACGCCCAAATGCTTCGCACCAGTGGATGCGGCGGCTGCACGCTGTCCTCCACCTGCCGGGTATGCCGACCCATGGCGCGCGTGTACCAGGACGCGAAGGCACCACTGGACCACTACTGTCAGCACGCCGAAAGGAACCCAACATGAGCGTCACCGCCGTCCAGCTCACCCGACGCCCGCCCCCGACCAGCACCACTCCGGGATCGGCCGACCGAGCCGCCGAGCCCGCCGGCGTTGTCATCGTCGCCGACGTCGAAGCGCTCACCCACACCAACCAGCCTGGCTGCAGCGACGACAACCCCTATCGCTGACCCGAACCCGAGACCTAGAAGCCCCGAGCGGCCGCCGCGCCATGGCGGCACCGCCCGGGAGCTCCGCACCCCGCGAGGAACAGACGTGGCAACCATCCGTGTCCCGTACGAACATCTCCCTCCAGCCGCGCGAGCGGCGATCGAAGCGACGACCGGACCCGTCCTGTCCACCGAATCGCCGGACGAAGGCTTCAACAGCGCCGTCGCAGCGAAGCTCCACACCGCAACCGGGACGTACTTCGCCAAGGCGCTCCCAGTCGACCACCGCTGGGTCTGGACACAACAACGCGAAGCCGATATCGCCCACTATGTGCGCTCCGTCGCCCCCGCATTGATCGGCCACACCGTGACCAGCGGATGGAACATCCTCATCTTCGAAGCCCTGCCCGGCCGCCGCGCCGACTACCAGCCAGGGTCCGCGGACCTGCCCAACGTCGCAGACCTCATCCGCCGGATCGGCGACCTACCAACACCGCAGATCGAACTGCGGGACGCAACCCAACGTCTAGCCGCCTACGTCACCTGCGAAGACGACCTCCGACACTTTGCCGGCGACACCCTGCTGCACACCGACTGGAACCACAGCAACGTCATCATCGGCGACGACATCCGGATCGTGGACTGGGCCTGGGCCACCCGAGGCGCACCCTGGCTCGACGCCGCCTACTGGACGATCTGGCTCATCGCCGCCGGACACACCCCCGAATCCGCCGAGCACAACGCCGCAACCATCCCCGCATGGCAATCCGCCAGCATCGCCGGACTGAACGCCTTCGCAGCCGCCAACGCACGACTCTGGACCGAGAACGGCGGCGCCTGCCCAGATCAGTGGACCACACACATCACGGCAGCCGCGCAAGACTGGTACGAGTTCCGGATGCGGCAGGCCACAGAAGCATGACTGCCTGGCTCCGTCCGTGGAGAACGTGACCCAGATGCGCAGCACGCTCGGCACCCGCATGGACCGCCACGCCGCCAGCCGCCGGCTCAAACACCTGGCCACATCCGCCGCAGCCATAACAACCCTGACCGGCACCCAACTGCGTCGTCGCCGCCTACATGGCATCAGGAACGTAGCCTGACCTCTGGTGCGCCCGTTGCTCGAGTGGCGGTGGCGCGAGCGGGCCACGGCGTCCTGATCGGCGTGGCTGCCGCCGGCGGGAGTGGGTGGCCATCGGATACTTCCCGACACCTCCTGGCTCGGCGTGCCGATCGTCGCGACCGGGTCCGTTTGCCGGGCCGGGCTGGAACGGGTGCCAAGAGCGGCTGGCCTCCGCGGAGTGCTGGTCGCGCGTCTATGCCGCCGGGCCCGGGCCCGGCGGCGCGGGCAGCGCGCTGGCCTGACTGATCGTCCCATTCGAGACGCCCTGGGGGGCCTACGCCCCGCGTGCTGGTCCGGTGCCGACAACCGTACCGAATTGAACGATGAACACGCCGGATCCAGTGTCGGTCGGTACCGAATGGTCCCCAACTACGAGACGCAGCCTGTCGGACCAGACGGTGGGGCCGTCATCGGCAGTGGCGTCAGACCATAGTACCCCTTCGAGATCATCGATTTCGACGTCGGCGATTGCGTGCAAGTCTGTGCCCTGGAATTCAGATAGAGCCGACCACACCCGGCTGGCCTGCTCTGACATGACTGCCACGATGTGTCGGCAGGCAGCTCGAACGCCTGCCGACATACCGCCTCGGGCCATCTTGCGAAGGCGATCCTCCACTTGGCGCAGTTGATCGGCGAAGTGCCGCAGCTGGGATGTCACGCCAGCCAATTCGCTGCCTGGGCCCTCTCGGTGTGCACGGCCCTGGGATGTGGCGCTGGGCCAGATACGCACGGTCCCGTCGCCGCTGCCAGCAGCCAGCCAGGTTCCGTCTGGTGTAATCGCGACGGACTGTACTGGGCCGGTTTGTCCGGCCAGTTCGGTGCGAAGTTGCCCAGTTGCGGCGTTCCATATCCGTACCGCTCCGTCGTCGTCGCCGGTCGCCAGCCATGATCCGTCCGGCGCGATCGCTAGTGACCGCGTCCGCCGGCTGGTCAGTTCGGCACGGATCTGGCCGTTTGCGGAGTCCCACATCTCCACGGTTCCGTCATTTCCGACGGTGGCCAGCCATGATCCGTCCGGTGCAATCGCAACCGACCGCACCGGACCAATGCGTCCGGTCAGTTCCATACGTGGTCGACCAGTTGTGGTGTTCCACATACGCACCTCTCCGTCGATGCCGCCGGTGGCCAGCCAGGTGCCGTCCGGTGCAATCGCGACGGATTGCACCGGGCCAGTGTGTGCCGCCAGTTCGGTGCGTAGCTGGCCAGTTGTGGTATCCCATATACGCACCGTCCCATCGTTGCTGCCGGTGGCCAGCCATGTTCCGTCTGGCGCCACAGCCAACGAAAACACCATTTGGTGGTGAGCCAACTCGGTGCGCACTTGGCTTGTCGAGGCGTTCCACAGACGCACGACACCATCGTTTTCCTCGAGGGCGGCCAGCCATGATCCGTCCGGTGCAATCGCCACGGACCACACCGGCCCGAGGCGTGCAGTGAGCTCAGCGCGTAGTTGGCCGGTTGTCGCGTTCCAAGTCCGCACCACTCCGTCGTTGTCGTCAACAGTAGCCAGCCATGATCCATCTGTTGCGATCGCTACCGATTCCACCGACCCGCTGTGGGCTGGCAGCTCTTCTCGCCGCCATACGCGCGCAGCTCCATCGTCACCACCGGTGGCTAGCCATGATCCGTCTGGTGCGATCGCCACCGATCTTACTGTCCGGGTGTGGCCGGTCAGTTCGGCGCGCAATTGTTCGGTGGCGGTGTCCCAGATCCGCACGACACCTTCGTCACCACCGGTGGCTAGCCATGATCCGTCTGGTGCGATCGCCACCGACCACACAGTCCCGGTGTGGCCGGTCAGTTCGGCGCGCAATTGGTCGGTGGCGGTGTCCCAAATCCGCACCACGTCATGGTCGCCGGCGGCCAGCCATGATCCGTCTGGTGCGATTGCCACTGACCGTGCGTGCCGGCTGGCCAGCTCGGTGCGCGGCTCGCCAGTCGTGGTGTCCCAAATCCGTACCACCCCGTCGTTGTCGCTGACGGTGGCCAGCCAGGAGCCGTCCGGTGAGATCCTCATCGACCGCACTGTCCCAGTGTGTCCGGTGAGGCCGCGACGCGGCTGTCCGGTTGTTGCGTCCCAGATTTGTACTGTGCCGTCGTGGCCGCCAGACGCCAGCCATGATCCGTCCGGCGCGATCGCTACCGACAGCACCATTCGACGGTGAGCCAGCTGGGTGCGCACCTGTCCGGTTGTTGCGTCCCAGATTCGCACCGTGCCGTCGCGGCCGCCGCTGGCCAGCCAGGTTCCGTCCGGTGCGATCGCCACCGACCATACGGTCCCGGTGTGGCCGGTCAGTTCTGTGCGCACCTGTCCGGTTGTTGCATCGCAGATTCGCACCGTGCCGTCGTGATCACCAGTGGCAATCCATGATCCATTCGGTGCGATCGCTACCGACAGTACGCCCGCTGATCGCTGCTTGAGCAGGGTCGCGTTGAAGGTATCGCCTGGTCTGTGTAGATCGGTCGGCTTGGGGTTGCTGAGCGCGGTGCCTGCAAACGCGGCGAGCGTGGCATCGAGGCGATGTTGTTGCTGTTGCAGGGTGTTGTGGAGATGCATTGCGCGTTGATCGGTGCCAGGTGGTACCGAACCCAGGGCAGTGTCAAGGTCTTCAAGGGCTCGAATCGCCCGATGCAGTTCGCGATGCCGATCGCCAGTCCGCAGTAGAAGCCGATTGTGGCCGGGCAGAGCACGGATGGCGGCAAGTTGGGCAGCCAGCTCTGGCTGGACAAGCGGAAGCGACGTCGGCGCAGCTTGCTGTGCTTCCTGCCGACGGAGCGACATGCGCTCACCGGTGGAGGGCAGATTCGGGATTTGTGCATGTGTCGGAGTGAGGATGTTGGCCAGTCCGCGTCGGATGTCGAGGGTGGACGTCAGGTCTGTGAGCAAGCTGGCGTGTGCGCCTGCGGTCTCCAAGATGTCTGCGATGCCGACCGGTAGACGCAATGTGCTCGTAAGGTCGGCCACGAGGTCAGCATGCTCGGCGTGATAGGGGGCTGTCCCGGACGCCTGAGATGAACCGGTCACGGACTGTTCCTGGGTCCGCCGAACTGGGCGGCCAATAATGTGCTCTAGACCAGTCTGGAGATCCAGCGTGGCGGCGAGGTCGGCGACTAACGCAGCGTGCTCCTCAGCGTACGGAGACTCTGACGGCATCGGCGGCGAGGTGCTCATCTGATCCCCTCATCCGTTGCTGTCGCTTGGGTCTGCAGGGTGGTGCGTGCCTGGCGGAGCAGTGAGCGCACCGTTCCAGGGTTCTTTTCCAGCAGACCGGCGATCTCTGTGGGCTGGTAGCCGTCGAACGCTAAGGCCATCACTTCCCGCTGCGCCTCTGGGAGGGCCTCGAGGCGGGCGAGGACTTCGTGTCGTTGGACAAGTTCGGCTGCTTCGCTCTGGGACAGCACCCTGCTCGGCTCGGGCAGGTGCTCATGTGGCTGCTCGGTGTAGTAGCGGGGTGCCAGCTTTGCCCACATGCGTAGGGCAACCTTCCGTACCCACCCGCGAGGCGCATCCAGGTTGTTCCATGACCGGTAGGCGGCCAACATCGTGTCCTGCGCGATATCTGCCGCAAGTGTCGGTCCAATCCCGCGCCAGATGAGGAACGCGACCAGCGCAGGCATCTCGCGCACATAAAATAATGTGAACTCCTCGTCACGCGCAGCCTGGTCGGCCGCGGGAGCGAGCGATGGCAGATCAGCTGATTCAGGGCTGGCTGCCGACCCGGAAGCTCCGACGCCGCCGACCCCACCCAGGCCCGCTTCAATACGTTCGTCATCCATGACCGCTCCCGTACCTGAAGTTGACCCTTGCAGCCGACTACTTGCCCAGCACCTGGTGCAACAGGCGGATCGCGGCCCCAGCTGAGCCGAGCGCCGCCAGCAGCGTCGTTGGCCAACTTACAGTTTGCACGAATGTGAGCATGCCGACGAGAAGCGCAACCACTGCTGCGGACACGAAAATCAACATCCAACGCATCGGAAGCGGAGACGGGGACGGCGGTGAGGACGACATCAGAGAGCTCCTTCAAACTTCAGATCTGATCGGATGAGCTCGATGCCGCCCGGGTCGCACACCACGCTCACCAGATGTAGTGCATCAGCCAGAGCCGAACGTGCGTGATCCACTGGAAGTTTTCGCCGCCGCCACCCACAGGCGATGTACGGAATCGACCAAAGCTGGCAAATCGTCTCGTCAGACGCTCGGCCATCCGGCGGCCGCCCGCCTCGGGCAGGCGCGCTCGCTAGGCTGGCCGCACAAACGGGACGGGCCGTTGCCCGGCAGCCAATGCGACCTGTTCGACTGATGGTGCCGCCGTCACCGGAATCCCTCTTATGGTGTAGCCGATCCCGTCACGAAACATGATCTACACGCGGATCTGTGCTGACAGAGTTCGACTCAGGCAGGCCGACCGCCTTCCGCGGCCCCGTATTGCCGCATTGACGTCGCCGGTCATGGCGCCCGAAGGGCTGCCCGGAGCCGGCATTGAGCATGTGCTAGCAGCCAGTTGGTCTGCCGCCTCTACCCGGCGGTGCCGGGTAGAGGCCGGGGCAGAAAGATCGTGCATCGACATCCGGCGGGACACGGCCGACGTCCAGATCGATTGCACCGTATCGTCAGGTGGCGCTGCCGACCCCATTTGCCGATTCAATCCTTGCGCGGGTCGTCTATGGTTGCTGATCACTGTCTCCGTGCGACTGGAGCGCTCATGGCGTCCACCACCGCTGTCCAGGACGTAAATGCCGATGACCACAGCGACGACCGCTCGGGTGAGCCGCCGACGCCTCCAACGGACACAGCCGCGCAGCAGCGACCGGACCAATCCGATCTTGCCGAGTATCGCGCATACCTGCAGCGCGGCGAGACCCGGCTATCGACGCTGCACCGCGTCGCCGGCGCATTCATCAGCGGCGCCGGACTACTCACCCTGCTGCCCCTGCTGATCGGCGGGACGTTCTCCGGCCTGCTCGTACTGGTGCTGCTGTACGAAACGCCTGGGCTACCACCGGCCGCCTCGGTACAACGCTGGCTCCTGCTGCTCATCGTCCTGGCCTCGATCACGCTGCCGCTCGCGGCGCTGTACTTCCTGATCAGAGACCTCATCCTGTTCTACTTCACCGCCCGCACGTTCAGGCGCGACAACAAGAGCCGGATCTACCCCCGGTTCGTCCTGTCCGGAATCATGGTCTCAGAGCCGTCACTGCTCAGCAGCATCGACGAACTGCACGACGCCCGCGAGAACGAATACGTCAGGAACCTGCTGGTCCCGAGTCCCGCCAGACTGCGAGCACGGATCCTGAAGGAGGCCAAATCGGTAGGCGATCTCACCGCCTACTCGATGAACGACGACGAAGAGATGCTCGCCGCGCAACTTCGCGAGTTCGTGCTGCGCCAGACCGCATCACACATTCGCAGCCTGCCGGAAGAAGCAGCGAAGATGGAAGCATCCATCGCCCGCCACCAGCGGTTCCTCCGCGGCCTCGTGCTCCGCTACGCCAAGGCGTTCCTGCTGACGATCATCACCACCGTGTCGACGATCGCCGCCGACGGCGTGCTCGGCCTGCTGCGCCCATTCGACGGCAAGCCACTGGTCGGGGTCAACCCACAATACGTGTGGCTGATGACGCTGCTCGTCTACGCCGCGTGGGCGTTCACCGCCGTGATCGTGGTCCGCAAGCCGGTGACCTGGCTCTACGCCGACACCAGCGACAGCAAGAGCAGGCGCACCCCACAGTCGCTTCTGAACTTCGAACGCTCGACCCTTGCCGTCGGCGCCGCCTCGGCCGCGCTGATCACGCTCAACGCGGTGCTCTACGCACGGCAGGTGCCCATCACCTCCGGCGCCGCCTGGCTGATGCTGGCGGCCATCGTCGCCATGGCCTTCACCACCTGGGTCTTCGCCGGACGCGCTCTGATGTCCGAATTCCCCGTGGCAAGGAGCTAGAGATGGACCCGAGCACCGACGAGGAACCCGACAACCGAACCGTACGCACGCTCCAGAAGGAAGTCGAAGAGCTACGCCGCCAAGTCGACGTGCTCAAGCTCGAATACCGACGCGCCGCCAGCGACCTGCCCGGCAAAGTCGCAGCCGACCTGGCAAGCATCAAGGAAGCCCGCGAAGAAGCCACCCGAATCGCGACCTTCCTGCAAGGAACAGAACTCTTTGGCAGATACGCGCAAGACGCCAACCGCCACAGCAGAATCGCCGACCGATGGCGAATTACCGCCGTAGCCATTCTCATCATCGCGTCAATCGGCGCCGTCGCCATATCGAAATACCTGTCGCTATCCGAAACCGCGCTGGTGACAACACTCACGCCGGCCCTCGGGCTCTTCGTATATGCATCACTGGAATCACACAACCACCGGCGGCGCGAGTTCGACCGACGGCGAATCGCACTGCGGGTCTCAGCAATCGAGGCCTACACCAAGCAGCGACGCGAAACAGGCAACTCCGACGAGAAACGGGAAGCAGAGTCCCTGCTCGGCGAGTTCATCCGCAAACACTTCATCAATCCCGAACTAGACTCGAACGACATGGCCTACCCCACCTTCAGCTTCGTCACCGTCACCGAACGTCGACGAGACGGCAACACCGACACACCGGCCCACCCGGCGAGCGACGCGAGGACGTCGGCGTAGGGGGATGGGACCTGCACGTCGAGGGTCACGGCCGTACCGTCCTCGGCGGGGGTGACGCTGAAGGTGAAGGTGAAGAAAGAGCAGCAGGCGGCCTCCCGCGCCGTCAGGTCACGTACCGTCGCTTCCAGCCCGGCCGGGCCGGTCAACCGCATCCGCGCGTGCGTCGGGCTGACCACGTCGACCTGGCGCACCGCGGTGGCGAACAGGTCGTCGAACTCGGCCAGCCGTAGCGGCCGCTCGACGGTGGGCAGGGTGCACGCATCAGGGATCGCGAACGCCATGGCAGGCTCCTTGACAGGCAGTTCAGCGCCGCACCGGCGCCGTCTCCATGACGGTAAGCCTGTACTCGGGTACCGGATGCAAGTCCTCTGACGACACTGGGGCGCCGGCGCCCGGGCAGCAGGTGAGCAGTTCAGTCGCGGCGCCGGCCCCGTGCATGGCAGGCGAAAACGGCGGTCGGTCGGTTCGGGTGCAAGACCGGTGGACATGGATGGATGTCTAGGCTGGCGGGGTGGGCCTGTACTCGATCGTGCACTACGCCGACATGATCCTCGCGCTGCTGCTGCCGGTCTTCGGGCTGACCGCTGCGGCCGCAGTCGGCCCGCGCAGCGTTGTGCCCCGTGGCAGCAGCGCCGCCCGGACCGCTGTGGTGGCCTTCGGCACGACGGCAATCCTCCGGCTGTTGTGCACCCTGGCGTTGGGCTGGTTCGGCTGGGTGTTCCTAGCCTCCCGACTGCCCGCCGCCGGCGGCTGCGCGGTCGTCTGCGTGGTCCTCCTCGCAGGCTGGGTACGGCCCGTCCCACGTGCAAGCGCCCCTACCGGCGCGCACGAGGTGCCGGGGTGGCGGTCGCCGGTCGCCGCGGTGTGGGCCACCACCGCCGTGGCGTTCATTACCAGCTACGCCCAGTTGGTCAGCCCGGACCTGGCCGGGATCGTCACCGTCACCGCCGTCGTGACGCTCATCGCCGAGGTGCTGTGGTGGTGGCGGCTCCGGGCCCCGGGGCGTCGCGGCACCGTGGTCCGGGTCGTCGCGGTCGCTGCAGCGATCGGGATCGGGATCAGCGTCGCGGCTCAGGCCAGTACCCTGCCGCCAGAGCTGGCCGTGACCGGACACAGCGGCCACCAACCAGGGTCTGCAGGGTCTCCAGGGTCACCGGGATCGCTTGGCGCCGTCGACGTGGCCGCGTTGACCGGTACCCGGCCGGACCCGTCGGCCGTGGTGCACCATTTCACGCTGACGGCACAGCCGGCCACGATCCCGCTCAGCTCCGGCCAGCAGGTGTCGGCGTGGACGTTCAACGGCACCATCCCGGGCCCGGAACTCCGCGTCACCCAGGGCGACCTGGTCGAGGTGACCCTGCACAACGAACTCCCTGACGCCGGTGTCACCGTGCACTGGCACGGCGTCGACGTACCCAACGCCATGGACGGGGTCGCCGGTGTCACCCAGGACGCCGTCCCGCCCGGCGGCACCTTCGTCTACCGGTTCGTCGCCGCCCAGGCCGGCACCTACTGGTACCACTCCCACCAGCAGTCCTCCGAACAGGTCCGCCGCGGCCTGTACGGCGCGTTCATCGTCACCCCACGCGACCAACCTCAACCCGATGCCGGCACCGTGCAGCCGGTCGACGACGCGATCCTGCGGCACCGGTGGGGCAGCGAAGAGGGCGTGACCACCCTCGGCCTCGACGCCGGTCTGCAGGCCCGCCAGGTCGACCCCGGCCGCCCAGTCCGGTTGCGGCTGATCAACGCCGAGACCGACCCGGCCACCTTCACCCTCACCGGCACCACCGTGCGGGTCGCCGCGATCGACGGCACCGACATCCACCAACCCGCAGACCTACCCGGCACCCGCATCCTGCTCGGCGGCGGCTCCCGCGCCGACCTCATCTTCACCATGCCCACCACCCCAGTCGTCCTGCGCGCCGGCACTGTCGGGATCGTCTACAGCCCCGACGGACGTGCCGACACCCACACCGTTGCCGTACCCGCCCAATTCGACCCAGCCACCTACGGCACACTGACCGCCACAACCGTCCCGACCGGCGGTGCCCCGGACCGGCACTACACCCTGCGCATCGACGAACGGCTGCGCTTCTACGACGGCCGGTTCGTCGTCGGCTACACCCTCAACGACGCCCTCTACCCGGACACGCCAGTCCTCCAGGTCACCGCCGGTGACCTCGTCGACCTGACCATCATCAACCGCAGCGGCCTGGACCACCCGATGCACCTGCACGGCCACCACGCCCTCGTCCTGCAACGCGACGGCCGGCCCACGACCGGCAGCCCGTGGTGGGTCGACACCCTCAACGTCGCCCCCGGCCAGACCTACCGCATCCGCTTCCGCGCCGACAACCCCGGCATCTGGATGGAGCACTGCCACAACCTCGAACACGCCGCCGACGGCATGACCCTCCACCTTGCCTACACCGGCGTCACCACCACCTTCCACACCGGCGGGATCACCGCAAACCAACCCGAATAGACGACCGCCGTCGGCCGACCCTGGCCTTACCAATCAGCGCGGCGATCCCACCGCAAGAACACGACACGACGAGCTACCCATCAATGGATCGACCCAAGGGAACCCATGACCTCGCTCGTCCGCAGCACGTACGACGGCGGCCCAGCAACCAGCGAGGGCGACGGTGGCCTCGGTTGGGGGGCGCCGCGGGTGGCGGCGCAGCGGCTGCAGGGCCGGGCGAGGCGCTCGCCATAGAGCGTGGTCCAGTCGGTGGCCGAGTCGGCTCGTCGGTCCCGAGCGGGCGGGTGTGGGTGGCTTGCCGCAGTACGGTGGCGGGCGTTCCGCTGTAGATGGCGAGCCGGTTGAGGGCGGCGTCGTTGAGGAGGTGTTCCCCGCGTGTGCCGCCGGCGCGTTGGTTGGGGTGCTGTCGTCGTCGGCCGAGGTGGTTGATGAGCATCGCGACGGTGATGCGGTTGTTCGCGGCGAGCCGCCGCAGGTAGGAGATGAGCACTTCTCCGGGCAATGGCCGGGTGGAGATGGGCAATGGCCGGGCGGGCTCTTGCCGTCGCGGAGCGGGCTGGGTCGGTGCCGAGTTTGCAGAGCAGGTCGCAGACGGCGTTGGTGATGTTGACCTGGTTGAGGCTGCGGGGCAGCGGCAGGCCGAGGAACCGGCCGAACTCTGCGGAGAGGACTTTTGGGGTGGCGGCGGGCGGGACGGTGACGTGCACGACGGGCAGGAACGGGCCGGGTGCGTGCGCCGGCGTTGGGCGAGGTGTTCGTGGTGTTTGCCCAGCTGTTTGATTGCGGTGCCCACGTTGGCGTGGCGTTCGCAGGTCAGGCGGGTGCCGGGCGGGTTGGGCGCTTCGGGCGTGCGAGGCGGGGTCGCGCGATGCCGAGGATGACGTTGAGGATGAGCAGGCTGGCCGCGACGGCGGGGGCGACGGTGTCGAGGATCTGTCCGGTGTGGGCTGGTTGGCCGGCGGCGAGGCGGCCGAGGCCGGGGACGAGGACGCCGATGAGCAGGCCGGTGAGGGTGACGGTGATGACGGTTTTGATGGCCAGCCAGCCGTGGTGCCAGGGTTTGAGGCCGGTGACGGCGACGAGGGCGGCGCCGGTGGTCAAGGCGGCGACGGCAAGCGGGATGGCGGCCCAGAGCCCGATGCGGTGTGCGGCCGGGTAGATGGTGTGGGGGTCGGTGCCGTGCAGGCCGGCGGCGGTGAGGGTGAGCAGGGCCAGGTCGGCGCCGAGGACCCCGACGGAGACGACGACGTGGGCGATGCGCAGGGCGGTGCGGGCGGTCATCGGGCGGCCTCCGTGATGAGCGGCGCGGCCGCGGTGGCCGGCGCGGTCGTGGTGGTGTCCGGGCCGGTCCGCCGGTGCAGGCGGGCCAAGGGTGGTGGCGCCCACCAGTTCCAGCGGCCGAGCAGCCGCATGGTGGCGGGGACGAGCAGGGTTCGGACCAGGGTCGCGTCGATGACGACGGCGGTGATCATGCCGACGCCGATGAGTTTGGCGAAGACGACCTGGCCGGTGGTGAACCCGGCGACGACGAGGACGAGCAGGAGCGCCGCGGCGGTGATGATCCGGCCGGTGTGCTGCAGCCCGGCCGCGACCGCGGTGCGGTTGTCGCCGGTGTGGTCCCATGCCTCGCGGACCCGCGAGAGCAGGAACACCTCGTAGTCGGTGGCCAGGCCGAAGAGGACGGCGAAGATGAGCACCGGCAGGTTCGGCTCGAGGTACCCGGTGGGCGTGAAGCCCAGCACGCCGGACAGGTGGCCGTCTTGGAACACCCAGACGACGGCGCCGAACGAGGCGCCGATCGACACGAGGTTCATCAGGACGGCCTTGACCGGCAGCACGACGGACCCGAACGCGACCGCCAGCAGGACGGTGGTGACGCCGAGCATGGCCAGGGTCAGCCACGGCAGCCGGGCCCCGAGGTCGTGGACGAGGTCGAGGTCGACGGCGGGCGCGCCGCCGACCAGGGTCGTGGTGCCGGGCGGGGTGGGCAGTGCGCGGAGGCCGCGGACGGCCTCGTAGGCGCCGTCGCCGG
The DNA here is from genome assembly GCF_042653625.1 of Dactylosporangium cerinum. Classification (NCBI taxonomy): domain Bacteria; kingdom Bacillati; phylum Actinomycetota; class Actinomycetes; order Micromonosporales; family Micromonosporaceae; genus Dactylosporangium; species Dactylosporangium cerinum. Next base: position 25,787 of record NZ_JBHSIU010000050.1, read on the forward strand.
TCGCCTCTCCGGTGTACCCGACGGTGATGAGCGCGGCCCGGCCCTCGTGGACGGCGGTGACCTGGACGGCGGTGACCGACGGCAGGGCTCGGATCCGCTCGGCGAGCCGGTCGGCTTGGTCGGCGCCGCCGCCGTCGAGGAGCACCCGGATCGGGCTGGTCGGGATGTCGTGCGGAAAGTCGGCGTGGACGTGCTCGGCGACGGTCCGCGCGGGCGTGCCCTCGGGCAGGACCCGTTCGTCGGCCCCGCCGAAGCGGACGTGGGCGAACGGCAGGGTGAGCACGGCGAGCAGGGCTACGACCGGGATCAGGGTGCGGACCGGGCGGCGCATGACGGCGTGCGCGAGCCGGGCCCAGCCCTGCCCCGGCGCCGTGGCGTGGGTGCGGGGCAGCGGGATGCGCAGCGCGTTGATCCGCGGTCCGAGGATCGCCAGCAGGGCTGGTAGGACGGTGAGGGCGCCGAGCGCGGCGCCGAGGACGGCCGCGGAACCGCCGAGGCCCATCGAGCGCAGGAAGATCTGCGGGAAGATCAGCAGGCTGGCCAGGCTGAGCACGATGATCGCGCCGGAGACCAGGACGGCGCGTCCGGCGGTGGCCATGGTCCGCGCGACGGCGTCGGCGGTGCACGATGATCGCGCCGGAGACCAGGACGGCGCGTCCGGCGGTGGCCATGGTCCGCGCGACGGCGTCGGCGGTGTCGTGGCCAGCGGCGAGCTCCTCGCGGAAGCGGCTGACGATGAGCAGGGCGTAGTCGATGGCCATGCCCAGGCCGAGCAGCGTGATGCCGTTGACCGCGAACGTCGAAACGTCGGTCAGGCTCGCGATGAGTCGGGTGGTCGTGAGCGCGGCGAGGATCGCCAGGCCCCCGACCAGCAGCGGCATGGCGGCCGCGACCACGCCGCGGAAGATCACCAACAGGACGAGCAGGAGCAGCGGCATGGCGATGGCCTCGCCGCGGGCGATGTCGTGCTCGGTGAGCGTGTCGGCGGTGTCCATCAGCGCGGCTGCGCCGCCGACCTGCGTGTCGAGCCCCGGGACGTTCAGGGCGGGGCGCAGCGCGCGGTAGTCGCGCAGCCGGGCGTCGTCGGTGCCGGCCCGCAGGGTGATCGCGGCGTAGGTGGCGCGCCGGTCGGCGGAGACGAGCTGCGGCGCGCCGGTGGTGTAGAAGTCGACGACCCGGGCCACCTCGGGCCGGCCGCGCAGCCCGTCGAGGGCCGCGACGATCGAGGCCTGCACGGCCGGGTCATCGACGGCGTGGGGTGCGGTGTAGAGCACGACGATGTCGGCGTCGGTGCGGCCGAACTCGGCGGCGATGCGCTGGGCCGCGCGGGCCGACTCGCTGCCCGGCGCGTCGAAGCCGCCACCGCTGAGCGCGCCGAACACCCCCGTTCCCCAACCCGCACCGACCAGCGCCAGCGCCGCCGCCGCGGCGAGCAGCCACCACCGCAGCCCGACCACGGCTCGTCCCCACCATGCCAGCACCGCCGTACCCCCGTTCCGGATCGTTGATCGACCCTGATCGTGGCGCCGGGCGGGGGTCGTGGTCGTCGGCCCCGGATCGGCCGCGGATACGGCAGTGGACGGCTGCTGCGGGCGGCCCGGATACGTCAGCGGACGTAGGCATGTCGTGCTTGCGGCCGATCCGGATCGGGCGACGGCGTCGATACGATCGGGTGATGGCCGGCATTCCTTTGGCGTTGCGGCCGCCCGGCTGGCTGCAGGATCTGCTGCTGGCACTGTTCGTGGCGTACTTCCAGGTCCGCGGTACCGTGCTGGTCGGCCTGACGCCGCCGGGCCGGGCCGCGCTGTACCTGCTGGTCGGCACCGGTCTCGCGTTGGCGGTGCGGCGCCGCTACCCGCGGGCCGTGTTCGCCGGCCTGGCGCTGGCCAGCGTCGTCTACTACGTCGCCGGGTTCCCCGACGGCCCAGGCTGGGTGGGGTTGTTCATCGCGGCGTACACCGTCACCTGTCTGGGCGACGGCCGCCGGTCGATCGCCGTGATCGGCGGCGGCGCCTGCGTGCTGACCGTGCTGTGGCTGGCCACCGCGGACCTGTCGCCGCTCAACGCGGCCGGCTGGGTGTTCTTCCGCATCGGCGGCATGGTGATGGCCTCCGCCCTCGGCGAGTCCGTCCGGACCCGGCGGGTGATCGCCGAGGAGGCTCTCGCCCGCGCCGAACGGGCCGAACGCGGCCGGGAGGCCGAGGCCCGGCAGCGCGTCGACGCCGAGCGGCTGCGGATCGCCCGGGATGTGCACGACACCGTCGCCCACGCTCTCGCCGTGATCAACGTGCATGCCGGGGTGACCGCCCACCTGCTCGACACCCACCCGGACCAGGTCCGCGGCACCCTGACCACGATCGAGCAGACCAGCGCCCAGGCGCTGCGCGAGCTGCGCGCCATCCTCGGCGTGCTGCGCGCCGACGAGCCGCGCACTCCCGCACCGGGTCTCGGCGACCTCGACCGGCTCGCGGCGTTGGCCCGCGACGCCGGTCTCGACGTCGCGGTGGACGTCGGCGGCGATGCCCGGGCCCTGCCCGCCGCGGTCGATCACGCCGCCTACCGCATCGTCCAGGAGTCGATCACGAACGCCATCCGGCACGCCGGCTCGGCCACCGTCACGATCGGGGTGCGTTTCGACGCCGACCAGTTGCGGCTGACCATCACCGACGACGGTCCTGGCCGGCCGGGCGACGCTGGCGACGGGCGGGGCGTGCACGGGATGCACGAGCGGGCCGAACTGCTCGGCGGCCGCGTGAGCGCCGGGCCGCGCCTCGACGGTGGGTTCGAGGTCCGGGCCGAGCTGCCGATGCCCGTGGACGCCCGGTCGTGACCGAGCCGGTCACCGTCGTGCTCGCCGACGATCAGGCTCTGGTGCGGAGCGGGTTTCGGATGCTGTTAGACGCGCAGTCCGACCTGCGGGTCGTCGGCGAGGCCGGCGACGGCGCCGCCGTGGTCGACCTGGCCCGCGCGTACCGGCCCCGGGTGGTGCTCATGGACATCCGCATGCCGGGCCTCGACGGCATCGCCGCCACCCGCGAGATCGCCGCGACGCCCGGCCTCGAGACCGTCCGGGTGCTGATCCTCACCACATACGACACCGATGCCAACATCTACGACGCCCTCACCGCCGGTGCCGCCGGGTTCCTGCTCAAAGACGCCGGCCCCGCCGAGCTCCTGCACGCCATCCGCGTCGTTGCCGACGGCGAGGCCCTCCTGGCCCCGAGCGTCACCCGCCGGCTCATCGCCCAGTTCACGGCCGGCCGGACCCGGCATCGGCGGGCCGAGGAACGCCTCGCCGTGCTGACCCACCGCGAACGCGAGGTCGTCGCCCTCGTCGGGCAAGGCTTGAGCAACCACGAGATTGCGGCCGCGCTGACGCTCAGCCCGGCCACCGCCCGCACCCACGTCAGCCGCGCCATGACCAAGCTCGGGGCCCGGGACCGGGCGCAGCTGGTCGTCACCGCCTTCCAGACCGGCCTGGCCACCGCGGAGGCGTAACATTGGCGCGTAGCGGTCGACGTGCGCACCGAGATCGTCATCGACCGGCCCTGCGTGACGGTCGCCGGCTTCGCCGGTGACCCGTCCAACGCCACCGCCTGGTACTCCATCCAGTCCCCAGTGGTGCACCGAGCCACCACTGCAGGTCGGGTCGGCGATGGACTTCGTGGCCCGGTTTCTCGGCCCGCGGCTCGCCTACACGTACGAGGTCGTCGACCTGGTGCCCGAGGAGCGGCTCGTGATATGTACGGCGCAGGGCCCGTTCCCGATGGAGACGACCGACACCTGGGAACCGGTCGATCCCGGCCGGACCCGCATGATCCTGCGCAAATAAGGCGAGCCGGCCGGGTTCGGCAGGGTCACCTCGCCGGTGCTGGCGGCCGCGATGTGCCGGGCCAACGCGAAGGATCTGGCGCGGCTCAAGGCGATCCTGGAGGGCCCGGGAGGCGGGCCGCGCGGCGGGTGAGGTACCGCTGCTCCGGCAGGCTCGCCGTCGTCCGCGCCGCCCGCAGGTAGCACTGCCGCGCGGCGGCCGGGTCGCCGGCCAGCTCGAGCAGGTGCCCGCGGACGGCGTCGAGGCGGTGGCTGTGGCTGAGGCGCCCGTCGTGGTGCAGGGTGCCGAGGGCGGCGAGGCCGGCGACAGGGCCGTGGACCGCGGCGACCGCGACGGCGCGGCTGAGGGTGACGACCGGGCCGGGGGCGACGCGGTCGAGGACGTCGTAGAGGGCGAGGATCTGCGGCCAGTCGGTGTCGGCGGCGGTCGGCGCCTCGTCGTGGACGGCGGCGATCGCGGCCTGGATCTGGTACTGCCCGACCGGCCCCGCGCCGAGCGTCCGGGTCAGCAGCGTCTGTCCTTCGGCGATCGCCGTGGTGTCCCAGCGGCGGCGGTCCTGTTCGGCGAGCGGCGCGATCATGCCGTCGGGGTCGGTGCGGGCGGCGCGGCGGGCGTCGGTGAGCAGCATCAGGGCGAGCAGCCCAGCGGCCTCGCCGTCGCCGGGCTGCAGACGGTGCAGCAGCCGGGCCAGGCGGATCGCCTCCGCGGTCAGGTCCGGGCGCTGCAGGTCCGGCCCGGAGGTCGTGGTGTACCCCTCGTTGAACATCAGATACAGCACGTGCTCGACCACGCCGAGGCGGGCCGCGCGCTCGGCGGGGCCGGGGAGCTCGAAGCGCGCGCCGGCGTCGCGGATGCGCTGCTTGGCCCGGCTGATCCGCTGCGCCATCGTCGCCTCCGGCACCAGGAACGCCGCCGCGACCTCCGCGGTCGTCAACCCGCCGACGGCCCGGAGCGTGAGGGCGAGCTGCGACGGCGGCGACAGGGCCGGGTGGCAGCACAGCAGCAGCACGGTCAACGTGTCGTCCGGGTGCTCGGGCGGCTCGCTGGCGGGGTCGAGGGCGGCGGCGACCTCCCGGCGGCGGCGGGCGCTGTCGGTGCGCCACTGGTCGACCAGCGCCCGCCCGGCGACGGTGCACAGCCACGCCTTGGGCCGCTGCGGCACTCCGCCGGCCGGCCACTGCACGGCGGCGGCGAGCAGCGCCTCCTGGACCGCGTCCTCGCAGGCGTCGAACTGCCCGTGCCGGCGCACGAGCACGCCGAGGACCTGCGGCGCGAGGCCGCGCAGCAGGTCCTCGATCGCGTCGGGCACGGCGGCTCAGTCCTGGGCGGGTGGCTCGTCCATGACCCGGCGGACCTCCATCGGATACTCCGTGACCGCCACCACCTGCGCCGCGATCTCCACCGCCCGCTCGTGCGTGCACTCGATGACCCAGTACCCGGCCAGGGACTCCTTGATCTCGGCGAACGGCCCGTCCGTCGCCGCCGGCGCACCGTCGACGAACCGCACGGTGGTCGCCTGCGTCGGGTCGGTCAGGTGCCGGCTCTCGACCACCTCGCCGGACGCACGCAGCTCGGCGTCCATCCGCATCATCGTGGTCTGCATCCGCATGATCCAGTCGGGGTCGCGGTCGGCCAGCGATGCGCCGAGCCCACCAAACATCATGATCATGTACTTCATGCCGGTTTCCTCCGTTTCGCCGCGCCCGCCGTCCGGGCGTCGGGCCTCAGTCGGAGCCGCCGCCGCCGTTCTCGACATCCCCGCCGAGATTGTTTCCCGCGGCCTGGCCGCGGAAGTACCGTTCGGCCGTGTCGTCGGCCGGATACATGAGTTCGACCCGCAGCTCGTCCAGGGTCGCCTCGGCCGGATCGTCGAACCGGGCGACCATGACGACGGTGCGGACGATCTGGTCACCGACCCGGAACCAGGGACAGACCAGCAGCTCCGGCCCGGCGTCCGGGGGCCGGGGGACGTCGGCGAGGGCCGTCTCGGCGTGCGCGACGAGGTCCTGCAGCACCGGGTCGAACGGGTGGCGCTGCTGGTGGCGGCGCAGCCGGTCCAGGCCGGCCCAGGCGACCTGGGCCCAGTTCGCCACCGCGGCCCGCGCGGCCGGGTCGGTCAACGCGTCCCGGGCGAAGTTGCCGCCAACGAGCGCCGGGCCGAACAGCCAACCGACCACCGTCACCGACACCCGCCCCAGCAACAACAGCACGACCCTCAAGTACGACGAGCTCGGCCGCGCCGTCGGCCTCTACGACGGGTCGGCACCGGCGGGTTCAAACGGGCCTCGTGGACGTATGACACGGTGGCCAAGGGGCAGCTGACCTCATCCACCCGGTACGTTTCCGGCAGCAACGGCACCGACGCGTTCACCAGCACCGTCACCAGCTACGACGACGACTACCGACCCCTGAGCATCACTACAGACATCCCGTCCAGCCTGAACATGCCATGGCTGCCCAGCGGCTCCTACACCACGTCGATGGAGTACAACGCCGACGGGTCCACGAAAACACTGACCTACCCTGCGGCGGGCAACCTGCCGGCGATTCCGGTATCCGGGCCGGGCGCGGACGTCGGATCGGGCTGCGCTGGAAGGGATCCTGTTCGCAGCCCGGACCGGCGTCACGTGGAACGCACTGCCGACCGCGGCGTTCGGCGTGTCGGGTGCCACCTGCTGGCGGCGGCTTGCGGACGCCCGGATCGAGCTGCGCCTGCTCAACTACGTGCGGAAGGACTTTCACGTCGATGGCGTGCGCGCTGATCGTCGTCAGCGACTCCGACGGCACCGACGCGCCGCACACCGGAAGCCTGCAGGGCACGATGAGCGGGGACCGGCCGATGGCGGTCACCTGCGGCCGTTACGCCGATGGCGTCCTGAGAGGATCTGCGGTCGCACTGGCTGACCACGCCGCGCGACGGTGAGCGGACCGGGTGTGTCGTGGCGGCGGCATCCGGCAAGGACGTCCTGACCGGCTCGGTCAAGGACCTCCGGACCGGACCGCTCCCGGGTTGAGGCGCGTTGACGACCGTCCCTGTGTGCCGCGGCCTGGTGCGTTCGCATGATCGGCTCAGCCGGGTGGCCGGGGATGCCGATCGCGCGGTCCGTATGCTCTCCCCGTGTTCGGACGTCTCTTCAGGCGCGGTCCAGCGCCCGTCATGCCGGTGCTCGACCGCGACCGGGCGCTCGACGATCGCGAGCTCCGCTCGATGCGTGACCGCGCGGTTGCCGGTGACTGGGCCGCCGCCCGCGACGGCGTCGCCGCGGCCGGCACCGACTGGGAACGTCGTGGGCACCGGATCTGGGCGCTGGCCGAGGCCGCGCCGGGCAACGCCGGTGAGTGGCTCGACGCGTGGCTGTCGGCGACCCCGGACGACCCCATCGCGGTGACCGTGCACGCCGCCGCGCTCGGCGAGCGGGCCGGCAAGGCGCGAGGCACTGCACCGGCCGCGCGGACGTCGCAGGAACAGTTCCGCTCGTTCGGCGAGTTGTCCACGCAAACCTGGGCCGAGGCGGAACGCGCGCTCGCGCTTGCGCCCGACGACCCGGTGCCGTGCAACATCCTGTTGATCGCGATGTTCGGCGACGCCGGTCGCCGTGGTGCATTCCGCGAGATTCTGGCCGAGGCAAGGCGGCGTGAAAGGTACTCCTTCGAGGTCAACTCGACCGCGGTGACGTTTCTCTGCGAGAAGTGGTTCGGCTCCCACGACGCGATGTTCGCCGCCGCCAGGGAGACGGCGTCCGAGGCCCCGGCCGGAACTGGTGTCACGATGCTGCCGCTGCTCGCCCATCTCGAGTACGCGATGCGGGAGTATTCCTGGGGCAAGGTCAGCGCGCGCGGGCTGGTCGACTGCCAGAACTACTTCCGGCGCCCCGACGTCCAGCGCGAACTCGATGCGTGCGTGACGAAGTGGCGTTCGCCCGGCCCACCCACCCATGCAAAGGCGCTCACGTGCGAGAACTGGCTCGCGCTCGCCTACGCCCTGTCCGGCCGCCGCGACGAGTGCAAGGCCGTGTTCGATCGCATCGGTCCACACGTCGACTCGTACACCTGGTCGTACTTCTACGGCAACGTCGTCGGCGGATTCAAAGTGAACTGGGCGTGGGCCAACCGCGTCCGCTGACCGAGCACGGCCGAGGTGAAACGCCGGCTCGGTAGCCGTATTCCGGCGGGTCGACCATGGTCGGCCTCGTGGTCCACAACGGCGAGGACGCGGTGCGGCTCGACGACCCACCTCGCGGTCCGCGGAGCGCCGTGCTGCTGCACCCCGACGGCGTTCCCGTCGCCACCTGGTGGGCGACGTGGTCCGCCGCTTCGGCCTCACGCCTCTGAACTGAGTTCTTAGGCCGTAGTTTGGTTGCGTGCGTATCGCGTTCGCAGCAGACGACTCCAACGAGACCACCGCGGCCGTCGTCCGGCACCTCACCGAGCACCATGAGGTGCTGGACGTCGCCGCGCCCGGCGCGCCCTGGCCGGACCTCGGCACCGCCGTCGGCCGGGCCGTCGTCGACGGCCGCGCGGACCTCGGCGTCGTGATGTGCTGGACCGGCACCGGCACGGCGATCGCCGCCAACAAGGTGCCGGGCGGGCGGGCGGCGCTCGCCTGGGATCCGTGGATCGCCCGTGGCGCCCGGCTCTGGAACGACGCGAATGTCCTCGCGATGAGCCTCAAGCGGCTCGCGCCCGACGTCGCGGTTGAGGTCCTCGCCGCGTTTCTCGCCGTCGAGGACCCCGACCCCGCAGAGGCGGACAACATCGCGTCGCTCGACTGAGTGCCCGGCCCGGCCCTTAGAGATCAGTTCAGAATGAGTCGGCGTGTCTGATGGCCTGACGGGTCAGGGTGATCGATACTCGCGCGGTGTCTGACGCGGTGCTCACGGATGAGCTGTGGTCGCGGTTGGAGCCGTTGATTCCGGTGCGGCAGCGCCGGTTCCGCTATCCGGGCCGGGCCCGGACCTCGGACCGGGCGGCGTTGGAGGGGATCTTGTTCGCGGCCCGGACCGGTGTGTCGTGGAATGCGTTGCCGACAGCGGCGTTCGGCGCGTCCGGCGCCTGTAGGTGCCGAAAAATACGTCCGGGCAGGTCGAGCGGCATGTCGATATTCGTGGAGGATGCCGCCGAGTCGATCGTGTCGTCGGATGTCGAGGTGGGCGAGTCGGTCAGGTTCGGTGATCGGTTGGGGGAGCGGGCGTACGGGTGCCGCGGCGTGGAGCGCTCGGTGGGATCGGTGTTGGTTGTAGAAGGTCTCGTACTCGCGGAGCGCGTAGAGAAGATGGGCCCGGGTCACGATCAAGGTCCGGTCGAGCAGTTCGGCTCTGCATGAGCGCACCCACCGCTCCGTGATCGCGTTCGTGTGCGGTACGCGGACCCCGGTCTTCACGATGGCGATGCCTTCGTCTTTAAAGACCGCGTCGAAGGCGGCTGTGTACTTGCTGTCGCGATCGCGGATCAGATATTTCACCGTTGCGGCGGGGTCCTGGAGGTCCAGGACCAGGTTCCTGGCCGGTTGTCTGGTCCAGACCGCGGTGGGGTGGGCGGTGGCGCCGAGGACGCGGACGTGGCGGGTGGCGTGTTCGATGGCGGCGAAGACGTCTAGCCGTGTTCCGGTCAGGGTTCGGGTTTCGAAGAAGTCGGCGGCGAGGATCGCGTGTGCTTGGCCGCGCAGGAAGGTGGCCCAGGTTTGGCGGTCACGCTGGGGTGCGGGCTCGATCCCGTTGCGGTGAAGGATCTCCCAGACCGTGGAAGGGGCGATCTTGATTGCCGGCATGGCCTGTTCGCGGTGGATGCGTCGGTAGGCTCCAGCTCGGGTTTCCCGGGCCAGGCGCAGGATGAGGGCCTGGATGCTGCGAACGGTGGGCGGTCGGCCGGGCCGTTTCGGGCGGGATGCCTTGGCGTGGTGACGCCGTAGGAGGTTGCGGTGCCGGCGTAGGGCGGTGTCGGGGGGAGGATCAGGTGCAGTTGCCGCAGTGTCGGCCGTGGTAGCCGGTGTAGGAGGGCGGCGAGGAACGCCCGATCGGGTGGGGTGAGTTGGGGCTTGGCGATCTGGCGCTGCAGGATGGCGAGTTGGTGGCGCAGCGCAAGAATTTCGACGTTCTTGTCCACATCGCTCTTCGGCAGCAGTCGGATGAAGGCGAACACGCTCGTGAGCGCCAGGTAGGGCAGTCGCAGCAGCACGATGGGATCATCCTGGCGTACGCGGTGTCACGGCGTTCAGCTGCATCGAGAACCGGCAGGTCACAGCCCATGGATGGAATTTTCGGCACCCACAGGGACGAAGCCTTCGATGTGGTCCGGAGGAACGACGATCCGAGGGCACCGGATACGGCAACGGCCGACGACGCCGGGGGGTCGGTTCAGCCGGTGAGTCCGGGCAGCAACGACGACGGCAGCGGTGGCAGCGGCAGACTCGGCCCGGGCAGCGGCGGCACCTGCGGTGTCGGCAGGTCGGGGACGAGGGCACCGGGACCGGTCGTGGGGTCCCCGCCGCCCGATCCGGGGGTGTGGCCCGGCGTGGTGACGCCCGGCGACGGCGCCAGGGTCGAGGGGGTGACCGGCGTGGGGGGCGTGCTGGCGGGTGCGGCCGGGCCGGTCACCGTCGGCAGGGAGCGGCGGATTTCCTCGATCCGGTTTTGCAGCCGCTGCCGCGTTGCCGGGTCTTCGATCCGTTCCACGTCCGTCGCGGCGACGTCGAGTAGGCGGCGGGCGTCGTCGTGGCGTCCGGCCGCCGCCGCGTCGCCGGCCAGTGCGATCGTGTGCTCCACCGCCAAGACGTTGGCCTGCTGCGGGTACAGCACCCGTGTGAGCGGCCAGAGTGGATTGTCCGGTCCCGAATGACGGGCGCCGAGCGCCGCGCCACCGAGGAGCACAGCGGCCGCCACGGCACCGGCGAGCATCCTCCGGACGCCGGTGCGGCGGCGGGCTGGCAGCGGCACCGGGATGCCGGACGGGAGGTCCGCGGGTAGGTCGGTGCCGAGGTCTGCCCTCCAGCCCGCCAGGAGGCCGGCGAACTTGTCGTCGTCCGGTGCCGGTTCGCCGCGGCCGAGGGCGTCGAGCAGTGCGTCGTCGGCCTGGATCTCGGCCAGGTCGACGGGCGGCTCGCCACTGCGCTCCGTCACCACGTCACCTCGCTCCGCTCGACAGCGCGGTCACGCGCCGGCCCGTTCACGCCGCCACCTCGCCCAACGTGTCGCCTGCCAGCGTACGCAGGCGGGCCAGCGCGCGGGACTGCGCGACCCGTACCGCGGGCGCGGACATGCCGACGATCGCGCCGACCTCGTCGGCCGGCAGCCCCACCGCCACCCGCAGGACGACGATCTCCCGCTGCGGCTCGGGCAGCTGGGCCAGCAGTCCGGACAGGCGCCGTGCCAGGTCGGTGCTGAGCGCCCGCTGCTCCGGGCCCGGCGCCGCGTCGGGCCGGTCAGCGAGCGTGTCGACCGGGGCCGTCCCGGCGTCGCGGACGGCGGCGCGTTGCGCGTCGGCCACCTTGTGCGCCGCGATCCCGTAGACGAAGGCGGTGAACGGCCGCCCCTGGTCACGGTACTTGGGCATCGCCCGCAGCAGCGCGAGGCACACCTCCTGCGCGATGTCGTCGGCGGTCGTGTACGCGCCGCCCACCCGCCCGAGCCTGGCCCGGCAGTAGCGGACGATGCCGGGCCGCAGCCCGGCGAGCAGCGCCGCCATGGCGTCCGGATCGGCCCGCAGGGCGCGGTCCACGAGCTCTGGTTCGATCGTTGCCGTCATCGCGTTGGGTGCGCACCTTCGTTACCGGGGGGTTTCCGCACGGTAACCGGCGGCGGCCGATCCCACCAGTCGGACGGGCGGTCGCGAAAAATTCCGGCCCGCGGTGTTACGCCGGGCGCCCGTGCCGCGATGTCACAGGCAACGGGTTCAGGCAGGAGGGCCGGATGGGCGTCGAGGTGCGTGTCGAGGCACTGGCCAAGTCCTTCGGTGCCCAGCCGGTGTGGTCCGACGTGAGCCTCACCCTGCCCGCCGGCGAGATCTCGGTCCTGCTCGGCCCGTCCGGTACCGGCAAATCGGTGTTCCTCAAGACGCTGGTCGGCCTGCTCAAGCCGGACCGAGGCGCAATCTGGATCGGTGAGCACGACCTGACCCGCCTCGGCGAGCGGGAGCTGTACGAGGTACGGAAGCTCTTCGGCGTGCTGTTCCAGGACGGCGCGCTGTTCGGCTCGATGAACATCTACGACAACGTCGCGTTTCCGCTGCGGGAGCACACCCGCAAGCCGGAGCGGGAGATCCGGGCGATCGTCGCGGAGAAGCTGGAGATGGTCGGCCTCATCGGCGCGGAGCGGAAGCTGCCCGGGGAGATCTCCGGCGGGATGCGCAAGCGCGCCGGCCTGGCCCGGGCGCTGGTCCTCGATCCGGAGATCGTCCTGTTCGACGAGCCGGACTCGGGCCTTGACCCGGTGCGCACCGCCTACCTGAACCAGCTGATCATCGACCTCAACCAGCAGATCGACGCGACGTTCCTGATCGTCACGCACGACATCAACACGGCCCGTACGGTGCCCGACAACATCGGGCTCATCTACCACGGCCACCTGGCGATGTTCGGCCCGCGCGAGATGCTGCTGTCCAGCACCGAGCCGGTGGTCCGGCAGTTCCTCAACGCACAGCGGGTCGGGCCGATCGGCATGGCCGAGGAGAAGGACGCCGACGAGCTCAAGGCCGAGGCCGACGCCGGTGTCGAGCTCCCGCCCTTGCCGCCGATCCCGCCGCAACTGCAGCCGTCGGACGGCCTGCCGCGCCGGGCCGAGCGACCGCCCGGCGAATGGTGCTTCGAGCACGGCGTCACCCCTCCGCCGGGGTCCTTCCACACCGAACCGGGGCGGGTCCGATGACCGCGCCGCTGCGCCAGTCCGGGCTGTTCTTCGCGTTCTGCCTCGACGCGCTGCGGGGGCTCGGCCGACGGCCGTTCCAGGTGCGCGAGTTCCTGCAGCAGGCCTGGTTCGTCAGCTCGGTGTCGATCCTGCCGGCGGCACTCGTCTCGGTCCCGTTCGGCGCGGTGATCGCGCTGCAGCTCGGCTCCCTGGTCCGCCAGCTCGGCGCGCAGTCGTTCACGGGCGCGGCGTCAGTGCTCGCGGTGGTTCGCGAGGCCGGCCCGATCGTCACCGCGCTCATCATCGCCGGCGCGGGCGGCTCGGCGATCTGCGCCGACCTCGGGGCGCGGAAGATCCGCGAGGAGCTGGACGCGATGGAGGTGCTGGGCATCGACCCGCTGCACCGCCTCGTCGCGCCCCGGATCGCGGCCACGATGCTGGTCGCGGTCCTGCTCAACGGCCTGGTCAGCGTGGTGGGCGTGTCCGGCGGCTACTTCTTCAACGTCGTCATGCAGGGCGGCACGCCGGGCGCCTACCTGGCCAGCTTCCAGGCGCTGGGGCAGCTGCCGGACCTGGTCGTCGGCGAGATCAAGGCGCTGTGCTTCGGCGCGGTCGCCGCGCTCGTCGCCTCGTACAAGGGCATGACGGCACGTGGCGGGCCGAAAGGCGTCGGGGACGCGGTCAACCACAGCGTGGTCATCACGTTCATGTTGCTGTTCGCGCTGAACTTCGTCATCACCGCCGTGTACTTCCAGATCGTGCCGCAGAAGGGGAGCTGACATGCAGGTCCTGCGACAGCTCGACAATCTCGGCGGGCAGCTGGCGTTCTACCTGCGGGCGTTCGCCTGGACGCCGCGGACGATCCGGCGGTACAAGCGGGAGGTCTTTCGCCTGCTCGCCGAGGTGAGCTTCGGCACCGGAGCGCTCGCCGTCGCCGGTGGCACGGTCGGCGTCATCTGCTTCCTCACCTTCTTCACCGGCACGGAGGTCGGGCTGCAGGGATACCAGGCCCTCGACCAGATCGGCAGCAGCGCCTTCACTGGGTTCATCTCCGCGTACTTCAACACCCGGGAGATCTCGCCGCTCGTCGCGGCGCTGGCCCTGTCGGCGACCGTCGGCTGCGGCTTCACCGCGCAGCTCGGCGCGATGCGCATCTCCGAAGAGGTGGACGCCCTCGAGGTGATGGCCGTGCCGTCGCTGCCATTCCTGGTCACCACCCGGATGATCGCCGGTTTCATCGCGGTGATCCCGCTGTACGTGCTGGGCCTGCTCTCCAGCTACCTCGCCACCCGGACGATGGCAACCGTGTACTTCGGACAGTCGGCCGGCACGTACGACTACTACTTCCACCTGTTCCTCCCGCCGGAGGACGTGCTGTGGTCCTTCGGCAAGGTGCTGGTGTTCAGCGTCATCGTCGTGCTGGTGCACTGCTACTACGGCTACACCGCCAGTGGCGGCCCGGCCGGGGTGGGCGTAGCGGTCGGTCGTGCGGTACGCCTGGCGATCGTCTCGGTGAACGTCGTGGACTTCTTCCTGTCGCTGGCCATCTGGGGCGCGACCACCACGGTGCGGATCGCCGGATGAACGCGCGGCACAGATTCCTGGGCCTCGCCTTCGTGGCGCTGCTCGGCGCGGCGCTCAGCCTCGCCGTGCTGCAATACCGCAAGGCGTTCGACGACACGACCTGGGTGACGCTGCGGGCGAGCCGAACGGGCATGCAACTGAGCCCCGGCGCGGAGGTCAAGCTGCACGGCGTGGTCGTCGGCGAGGTGCGCACCGTCTCCAGCGACGGCGCCGGCGCCCGGCTGCGGCTCGCGCTCGACCCGGCGCTCGTGCCGCAGATCCCCGCCGACGTCAGCGCCCGGCTGCTGCCCAAGACGCTGTTCGGGGAGCGGTACGTCGCGCTGGTGCCCCCCGCGCAGCAGACCAGCCGCCCGATCCGCGACGGGGACGTGATCCCGCAGGACCGCAGCGCGAGCGGCGTCGAGCTGGAGCGCGTGCTCGACGACGCGTTGCCGCTGCTGCAGTCGATCCAGCCGGACAAGCTCGCGGCGACCCTGGGCGCGATCGCCACGGCCCTCGACGGCAAGGGCGACCAGCTCGGCGAGCAGCTGGTTTCCCTGGACGGCTACCTCGCCGCGCTGAACAAGGACATGCCGCTGATCGCCGAGGACGTGCGCAGGCTCGCCAACGTCCTGGACGTCTACGACGGCGCGATGCCGGACCTGCTTGCCATCCTGCGCGACGCGTCGGTGACCGCCACGACCGTCACGGACCAGCGTACCCAGCTCGCCGCGTTCCTCGCCGACAGCACGGAGGCCGCCGACGTGACCCGGTTCTTCCTCGAACGCCACGGCGACCAGCTCATCCAGGTCGGTGACGTGAGCCGGCCGGTCCTGGAGCTGCTGGCCGCGTACGCGCCGGAGTATCCCTGCCTGATGCATGGCCTGGTGGCGCTGCAGCCGCGGGTGGAGCAGGTGTTCGCCTCCGGGCGGATGCGCATCACGCTGGAGATCACCCGCGACAACGGCAGGTTCGTGCCGGGCAGGGACGAGCCGGTGTACGGCGCGAGGAACGGCCCCGACTGCCGGGGCCTGCCGGACCCGCACGTCCCCGCGCCGGCGACCCCGATCAACGACGGGTACGACTACGGTGCCGCCCGGCCCGGACCGTCGAAGCTGCCCGTCGGGCTGATCCCGGGCGCGGTCCCTGCGGCGCCGCTGCCCACCGCCGACGCCGGCACCGCCGAGGAGCGCAAGCTGCTGGAGCCGTTGCTGGGCGCGACGATGGGCGTGCCGCCGGCCGAGGTGCCGGACATCGCGGTACTGCTGTGGGGCCCGCTGCTGCGCGGAGCGGTGGTGAACGCGCCATGAACCGAACTGTGCTCGCACCGCTGGTGAAGCTGACCGTCTTCGCGGCCGTGACCGTGCTGCTGACCGCCCTGCTCGCACAGACGCTGGGCGCGTTCTCGGCGGGCGGCACCCGCTACCGGGCCCGCTTCACCGACGTCACCGGGCTGCTCGTCGGCGACGACGTGCGCATCTCCGGCGTCAAGGTGGGCGAGGTCCGCGACATCAAGGTCGCCGGCAACACCGTCGCGGAGATCGCCTTCACCGTGGCCGACGACATCCCGCTGACGACGAGCGTCCGGGCGAAGATCCGATACCGCAACCTGGTCGGCCAGCGGTACGTGGCGCTGAGCGAGGGACCGGGTGACGGCGTGCCGCTGCGGCCGTCCCAGGTCATCCCCGAGTCGCAGACGACCCCGGCGCTGGACCTGACGGTGCTGTTCAACGGCTTCCGGCCGTTGTTCACCGCGCTGACCCCGCAGGCCGTCAACCAGCTCGCCTTCGAGATCATCCAGGTGCTGCAGGGCGAGGGCGGCACGATGGCGAGCCTGCTGCAGCGGACCGCCTCGCTGACCAACACGCTCGCCGACCGCGACGCGGTGATCGGCCGGGTCGTCACCAACCTCAACGCGGTACTGTCCACACTGGACGACCACAGCGGCGATCTCGACGTGACGATCAGCCAGCTGCAGCAGTTCGTGTCGGGGCTCGCGGCCGACCGGTTGGCGATCGGCGACGCCCTGGTGAACCTCGGCCAGCTGACCGGGGCGACCGCCTCGCTGCTCGGTGACGCGCGGCCGGCGATCGCCGCCGACGTGAACGCGCTCGGCACCCTGTCGGGCACGCTCAACGACAACGCCGCGGTCATCGACCGGACGCTCGGCGGGCTGCCGCAGCGGTACACCGCGCTGACCCGCGTCGCGTCCTACGGCTCGTGGTTCAACTTCTTCCTCTGCGACTTCGACGGCAACGTGAGCGTGGCCGGGGGCGGCGACCTCAACCCGGCCACCTTCAGCTCCCAGGCGGCGCGCTGCCGGCAACCGGGGGGTGGCGCGTGAAACCGTTCCGGGAACGCAATCCGGTCGTGGTCGGCGCGGTCAGCCTGGCCGTCCTGGCGGCGCTGATGCTCGGCGCGTTCCAGCTCGACGCGCTCGCGGCGCTGACCGCTCAGGGTTCGTACCGCGCGGCGTTCCGCGACGCCAGCGGGCTGGTCCCCGGCAACGAGGTCCGCGTCGCCGGGGTCCGCGTCGGCAAGGTCACCGGCGTCGACCTGGCGCAGGGCAACACCGGACCGTACGTGCGTGTGCGGTTCCGGCTGGAGGACCACGACGTGCGGCTGGGCACCCGCACCGGCGCGACGATCCGGATCAAGACCGTGCTGGGCCAGAAGTACCTGGCGCTCGCGCCCGACGGGCCGGGCCGGCTCGCCGACGACGCCGAGATCCCGCTGGAGCGCACCGCCGGGCCGTTCGACGTGGTCCAGGCGGTGACCGGCCTGGCCGACACGCTCGACTCGATCGACACCACCCAGCTGGCGAACGCGTTCACCACGCTGGCGCAGACATTTGCCGACACCCCGGCGAGTGTGCAGCTGTCGCTGGACGGGCTGTCGCGGCTGTCCAAGACGGTCGGCGACCGCGACGCCGAGCTGCGCGAGCTGCTCGCCCGCGCGCACAACGTCACCGGGGTGCTCGCCGCGCGCGACGAGGAGTTCCGAAAGCTCGTCACCGACGGCAACGCGTTGCTGGCCGAGGTCAGCCGCCGCAAGGACGCCATCCACGACCTGCTGGTCGGCACCAATGCGCTCGCGACACAGCTGTCCGGCCTGATCGCCGACAACCGGCAGCAGCTGGAGCCGGCCCTGCGGCAGCTGCGCGGCGTGGTGGCCACGTTGCAACGCAACCGCGACAACCTCGAGCAGACCATCCAGAGGATGGGACCGTTCGTCGACGCGTTCGCCAACGTGGTCGGCAACGGCCGCTGGTTCGACTCCTACGTCAGCGGGCTGCTCCAGCCGTACCAGCCGACGACAGGAGGTCGCTGAGATGCGCAGGCGTCGTCTCATCGCGGCGGGTGTGGTGCTCGCCGTCGCCGCGGCAGCAGCCGTCGTGTTCGCGGGCGGGCGGCCGCAACGGCGTCTCGTCGCGCATTTCAGCCGCACCGTCGGCATCCACGAGGGCTCGTCGGTCAGGGTTCTCGGGGTGCGCATCGGCGAGGTGGTCTCGGTGACTCCCCAGGGCCGCACCGTCCGCGTGGAGATGCGGTACGACGCCGACCGGCGGATCCCGGCCGGCGCCCAGGCGCTGATCATCCCGCCCAGCGTCGTCAGCGACCGGTACGTGCAGCTCACCCCCGCGTACAACGGTGGCGCGGCCCTGAGCGACGGCGCCGACGTGCCGGTGGAGCGCACGGCCGCGCCGATGGAGATCGACGACATCTACCGCGCGCTCGACGACTTCAACCGGGCGCTCGGGCCGGGCGGCGCCAACGCCGACGGCGCGCTCAAGGACCTCGTCGCCGCCGGGCGGGCGAATCTCGAGGGCAACGGCGACAACCTGCACGCCACGCTCGACGGGCTCGACCGCGCACTGTCCACTGTGGCCGATGGGCGGCAGGACCTCTTCGGCACGGTCGTCAACCTCCAGCTGTTCACCACCGCTCTCGCTGAGAGCGACCAGCAGGTGCGGGGGTTCAACCAGCAGCTCGCCGCAGTGGCCGGGCAGCTCGCCGGCGAGCGCGACGAGCTGGCCGCCGCCCTGCGCAGCCTCGCGACGGCGCTCGGCGACGTCACCACGTTCATCCGGGAGAACCGCGACGCGCTGAAGTCCGATGTGGACGCCCTGGCCGACGTGACGGGCATCCTGGTACGGCAGCAGAAGGCGATCATCGAGATCCTCGACGTCACCCCGCTGGCTTTGTCGAACCTCAACCTGGCCTACAACGCCAGGTCGGGGACGCTCGACACGCGGGACAACGCGCTCGGGCCGTACGACCCGGCGAGCTACGTGTGCTCGGTCATGGTCGACCTCGTGCCGGCGGCGCAGATCCCCAAGGAGTGCTTCGCACTTGCCCAGACCCTCAACGCCCGGGGGCTGCCGATGACCGACCAGCTGCGCAAGCTTCTCGGGCTGCCGGCCGCCGCGCCGCCCGCCGCGAACGGCGCCGCGGCGCCCGCCCAGCCGGCCGCGCCCGGACTGCCGGCACCACCTGGACTGCCTGAGCTGCCCGGTGTCACGCGGGATCTCACCGTCGGTGGCATCCTGGGAGGCACGCCGTGAAGCGCGCCGGACGGCACCTGGCCGCGGTGCTCGCCGGCACGCTCCTCGTGGGTGGCTGCGGGCTGCCCGACGTCGCCGGGCTCCCGCTGCCGGGCGGGGCACCCGGCGGCGACGGGTACCACGTGACGGCCGAGTTCGCCGACGTCCTCGACCTGGTGCCGCAGGCCGCGGTGAAGGTCGACGACGTGACCGTCGGCAGCGTGGAGAAGATCTCGCTGTCCGGCTGGACGGCCCGCGTCCGGCTGAGGATCGCCCGGGACGTGCGGCTGCCCGCGAACGCGACCGCGGCCGTGCGCCAGACCAGCCTGCTCGGCGAGAAGTACGTGGCGCTCGACCCGCCGGCGACCGAGCCGCCGCGCGGCCGGTTGACCGACGGCGCGGTCGTGCCGCTGGCCCGGACCCGGCGGGCGGCCGAGGTCGAGGAGGTGCTCGCCGCGCTGGGCATGCTGCTCAACGGCGGCGGCCTGGCGCAGCTCAAGACGATCAACGAGGAACTGGCCAAGGCTCTCAACGGGCGCGAGCCGGAGGCGAAGGACGCGCTGCACCAGCTCGACACCTTCGTCGGCGGCCTGGACCAGCAGAAGGCCGACATCGTGCGCGCGGTCGACTCGCTCGACCGCCTGACCGGGCAGCTGTCCCGGCAGCGGGACGTCATCGGCACGGCGCTGGGCTCCCTCGCCCCGGGCCTGACCGTCCTCGAGGACCAGCGGGAGCAGCTCACCCTCGCGCTGACCGCCCTGGGTGAGCTGGGCCGGGTCGGCACCCAGGTGGTCAACCAGAGCCGCGACGACACCCTGGCGTCCCTGCGCGCGCTCCAGCCGATCCTCGAACAGCTGGTGAAGGCGGGCGACGCGCTGCCGAAGTCCCTGGACTTCATGCTGACATTCCCCTTCCCGCCCAACATCACCGGCGCGATCGTCGGGGACTTCGTCAACCTCGGCGCGACCGCGGACCTCGACGCCCCGACGATCCTTTCGAACCTGCTCGTCGCGACCGCGCCGGCCGGTCCGGCGCCCGCGGCGACCGGCGGCGCACAACCGGGGAAGTCCAACCCGGCGACGGGTGGGAAGAGCCCGACGAAGCCGCCCGTCACCACGCCGCCGCTGCCGGGCGTACTGCCGTTGCCGTGCCTGCCGGTCGGCGGGGTACTGCCGCCCGGCTGGCAGCCCCCGTCCGGCTGCAACCTGCCGAAGGACTGCACCCTGCTGCCGCCCGGCAGCGTCGCGCCGCCCGGCAGCCTGCTCCCGCCCGGCGGCATCGTGCCGCCCGGCACCGTCTTCCCGCCCGGAACGGTGCTGTCGCCCGGCACCGCACTGTCGCCCGGCTGCCTGCTGCCACCCGCGACCGGCGCCGTCACCGGGCGGCAGGGCGGGCTGCCCGACGTGCTCGGAGGAGGGCTGCTGCCATGATCCGACGCTCCGCCAAGCTGCAGGTCCTGGCGTTTCTCGTGGTCGGGCTGGTCGGCGTCGTCTATGTCGGGGTCACGTACGTCGGGCTCGGCGACCGGCTCCTCGGCCGCGGGTACGTCGTCCACGCCGACTTCGCCGAGGCGGGCGGCCTCTTCGCCAACGCGCCGGTCACCTACCGCGGTGTGCCGGTCGGCCGGGTCGAGGCCGTCACGCTGCACGACGGCAATGCCCGGGCACGGCTGCGGCTGGACGACGGCGTCCGGGTCGCGAGCGACACCCGGGCCGTCGTCGGACAGCGCTCCGCCGTCGGCGAGCAGTTCCTGGACCTGCGCCCGGACACCGACGCCGGCCCGTACCTCCGGGACGGCTCGGTCATCCCGCGCAGCCGCACCGGCGTCCCACTGGCCCCCGAGACGCTGCTGGCCAACCTCGACACGCTCGTGCGCTCCGTCGACCCGGCCGCCCTGTCCGTCGTCATCGACGAGCTCGGCACCGCCTTCGAGGGCAACGAGCAGGCGCTGCGCCGCATCCTCGACGCCGGCGACCTGATCCTGCGGGAGGCGTCGGCGAACCTGCCGCAGACGCTCACCCTGCTGCGCGACGGCCGCACCGTGCTCACCACCCAGGAGGAGTCCTCGGCGGCGATCCGGCAATGGGCGAGCGGACTGGCGCAGATCGCCGCGACACTGCGCTCGTCCGACCCCGACCTGCGGCGGCTCATCACCGACGCGCCACCCGCCGCCCGAGAACTCGTGACGCTGCTGGACGCGCTCGACCCCACGATCGGCACGCTGCTGGGCAACCTCGTGTCGGTCAACGGCGTCGCGGCGCGCCGCCTGCCCGGCATCGAGCAGATCCTCGTCGTGTACCCGATGGCGGTCGCCGGCGGCTTCACCGTCACGCCCGGGGATGGCACCGCCCACCTCGGTCTGGTGCTCAACGTCGACGACCCACCGCCCTGTAAATACGGGCAGGGCACCCGCTGCGGCGCCGCCGACCAGGCCCAGGGCTCGAGCGTCCGGGGCACGAACAACGCACCGCGCCCGGGCGGCAGCGACCCGCCACCGCCCGGCTCATCGGACGAGACCGGCGGGTACGACCCGGCGTCCGGGGTGGCGTTGGGCACGGACGGCCACCCGCTGCTGTTCGGCACGACCGGTGGGCAGTACGAACTCGCCGGGGACCAGTCCTGGAAACAGCTCCTGCTCGCCGGGCTCGCCCCGTAGCGCACCTTCGGATGGAGGCAGTTGTGTCCGCACCTGAGCACCGAACGCTGAAGCTCGTGCAGGGCGGCGCGGCCGGGACCGAGCTCCCGCCGCGCAGTGTCCGGCGCCGCACGGCCACCCGCCGCACGCGGCGGCAGCGTGACCCGATCACCGCGGTCCTGCGACAGCTCGGCGAGGAGCCCGTCCTGCCCGACGACGCCCCGGCCCCACCGGACGCCGCGGAGGCCACGACCGAGTCCACGACGGAGCAGAAGCGCGCGCCGGAACCGGGTAAGCGGGTCAGGCCGCGACCGCACCGCCGCACGGTGCAGCGTTGCGAGCCGGCCCCGCGCAGCCGGCTCCGGTTCTCCCGGCCCGCGCTCAGCACCGTCGTCTTGGTGGTCGTCATGTGCGCGGCCCTCACAGGGGCGGGCGTCTTCGGCAGCCTCTGGTACGGCGACCGGATGCTCGACCGCGCCCACCAGCAGGCACTCGCCGCGGCGAAACAGACGACCGTCAACTTCGTCTCGGTCAGCGCCGCCAGCGTCGACCGCGACCTGCAGCGGATCGTCGCCGGTGCCACCGGCGACTTCCGCGACGAGTTCACCCGCGGTCAGACGCAGGTGCGGGCCGCGATCGTGGAGAACAACGTCGAGTCGCGCGGGACGGTGCTGCGCGCAGCACTGGTCTCCGGCGACCGCAGCACGGCCGTCGTGCTGGTCGCCGTCGACGCGACCGTCCGCAACGCCAAGTCGCCGGAAGGGCGCGCCTCGCACTACCGCATCCAGGTCGACGTCGCCCACGACCGCGGATCGGGCCGCTGGCTCGTGTCCCGGCTGCAGTTCGTCGGCTGAAGCAGGAGGTCCGTCATGCCGATGTTTCCGAAGGGGTACCGCAAGGGCGTCGTCGCGCTCGCCCTTGCCATCGCGCTGGGTCTGGGTTTCGCCGGCGCGGGCTGGTACGAGCACCAGCAGGCGCACCAGCGGGACGTGGCGGTCCGCCAGTCGCTCGCCGCCGCAACCGCCGCCGCGCAGGCGATCTTCTCGTACGACTACCGCAGCTTCGACACCAGCGTTGCGAACGCGCGGACGTTTGTGACCGGCCAATTCGCCGACGAGTACGGCCGGACGACCGCCGCACTCAAACCCAACGCAGTGTCGGAACAGGCAATCGTCCGCGCGGCCGTGTCCGCCTCCGGCGTCGTCAGCGCCGGCCCGGAACGCGTCGAGTTGTTGCTCTACCTCAACCAGTACCGTCGCAACACGAACATCACGGGTGAGAAGGTCGACCAGAACCGCGTGGTGCTCACCATGGTGCCCGTCGACGGGGCATGGAAGGTCTCGAACGCCGTCGCCATCTGAGCGTCCGGCCTACCGCCGGGCCGGTTCCCGTGCGGGCGTGCCGTTCGCCGGCGTGCCGGACGGTGGACCGCCGGGCGCGTCCGGCTTGCTGCGCAATTCGTGCTCGCTGATAGGCACGCGGATCTGCCGATGGGCGGATGCGAGGAGCCGACCTCCGCTTCGTCCTACAAGGCGGTGTACGGCGTCGACTGTTCCGGCGTGAAGGTATGGTCCCAGGCGTACGGAGATGTGTCGTGCTCCTGGCCCGGCCAGTAGAAGACCTCGACGCCGTCCAGTTCGTCGCCGAGCATGTTGAGGGTCTCGATGTCCACAAGGGCAATGCGAATACGGATGCCGAGCGCGTTGACAAAGGAACGTTCTGCACCTCGCCCGATCTGCAACGCTCGGTCGAAGGCGGATGTGTGGTCTACAGCCTTGAACGTGTACACCGAAACATTCGGCTGGAAGTACTGGCCGTCCTCCGTGAAAGAGGCGAACCGCAGCGTCGCACTGAACCACACCGGAGACAGCTCAGTCCCGCGTTCATCCATCCATGCACCTTCCCCTAGACAGCAGAAGGGAAGACTAGCCTCCAGGCGCACTCATCTGGCCGCCGTTGGTGCGCGGCGAGACTTCCTGGCCGTCACGATCGGTGATCGACCTTGCGGCGCCGGCGGTTTCCTGAACTGCCGATGAGCGCGCACGCAAGGTTGGGGCGACCGGGCAGAGCGGCTGTTCTCCGACCAACGCCGGAACCCGGCGAATCACGGGCGGGACGGATCGATGATGTCACCGCTCGGGCGTGTCCGATCTCGCCAACGCTTGTCGCCTCGACGCCCGACGTCATTTCACGACAGCGAAGGTGGGTTCGTGTGGGCGGTGTCAGCACGGGTCGATCATCCGTACGGCCCATGCCACGGTGTTGATCTTCATCTTATGCTCGGCTCTGCTCGCCGACCGGCCGACACAACCTGACCGTCGGCAGCGTCCGTTGAAACAATGAGCAGGAGCCCACCGATGTCCCAGCAGATGCCAGGTCTGCCTTTCACCCCCGGCGACCGCGAACAATGACGCGTATGCGCTCGATGTTCCGGCTGACGGGCAAGCCCGGCGTCGACATCTTGCTGATACTGCTGTGGTGGCCGTACGCGGCATCCATTTTCGTCGTGGTCTGGCTGTTCCTTTTCCTCTCCCAGGCGAACCGGCGGGTAGACGAGGCAGACCGCGCTGCCGGGCGACGGTCACGCCTGTCGAACGATGAGAGCGAAGCGTCCGCCCGTGCACGCGCTGCCCTTGACCACACCGCACGGCTTCCGGTCAGGGATGCTGACCGCGGCGTACGGTGCCCACCCAGCGCTCTGCGAATGAGTTCGCCCGGGGTACCGGCGGCGGAGTCCTGATCACCTCGATGCCCTCGGCGGCGAACACCGCGTCGAAGACCTCCGTGAACTTCGTGTCCCGGTCGCGGAGCAGGAACCGCAGCCCCGCCGCGCGCTGGTCGAGGTTCATCAGCAAATTTCGCGCCTGCTGCGCCACCCAGGCGCCGGTTGGGTGCCCGGTGACCCCGACGACGTGGACCTCGCGGGTGGCCACGGTATCCTGCTCGACAGCCGCGAAACGGCAGCTCACACCCTGTGCGAACAGTTCTGGCACGGCACAGGCTTGCCGCCGATCTTCGCCAGGCAGTGCAGGCTCGATCATCTCCCGGCCCCAGGCGACTGCGGCGCCGTCCGAAGACTGTGACGAAACCGACCGATCAGCTACGTCGCGCCGACCAGTCTGGATCTTGGACTGCGACGCGGTGGTCGAACCGGTGGTCAGCGATCAGGCTGGCTCAGATGCCGCTGCGGTCGGTGCTGCGGGGTCCCTGACCCGGGGCGGGCGTCGTACTGCACCCCGGAACGGCAGAGCTGTCGCCACGGGCGGGCGTTGTGCAAGGCGATGTCCAAGAGCCGGGTCGGGGCGGTCCCGGCCGTCCCGGGTTGTCCGGTCACAGCCACCGCCCGGTGGGAGCCGGCGAACCGGCGAGTCCTGTAATCACCCATCGGGCATGTGGCCGGTCCCCAGCTGTCCAGCGAGCATGGTGGCGGGTGACCGTCCGCCGCGGTTTCGGCCTCGATGTTGGGATGACGATGAGAAACGACCTCACAGTGCAGACGATGCTGCTCGACCAATCCCCCCCGTTCGTCCCGGAGTCACCCGAGGTGATGACCATGCTCGTCGAGGTGCCACCGGGCGATCCGGGAACGCCTCCGCACCGCCACTCGGGTCCGGTATATGGCTACGTGCTCGAAGGTGAGATGATCTTTGAACTGGAAGGTGAACCTGAGCGCGTCATCCGGGCCGGCGAGGCGTTCTGGGAGCCCGGCGGGGATGTCATCCACTACCAAACTGCCAACAACCTGCCAACGACGTGGCTGCGGCTCGTAGTGATGATGATTATGGTGCCTGGCGAACCGATGCTCAGGCTAGTCGACGACGAGGAACTCCAGAGCCGTCGCGGACGGCGGGCACCGCGGCCGTCCTAAAGACGCTGCCCGCTCGACCTACGTTGCGGGCTGGCGCTGCCCGCTGCCCATGCCGAGTTACAGAATTGTCGCCGCCCGCTGTCGAGCGGGTTATCGAGCAGGATGAACGTTGGCCGGCAGGCCGAGGAACTGCGCGAGCCGCATGGCGCGGTCGAAGGCGACCCAGCTCATCACCCGGCTGTAAGTGTTGCGCCGATCAGCCCGTGGTTGACACCCAATTGCTCCAGGTCGTGCCAAATGTCGACACGGGAGGTCGTGCGATGGACGTGATGATGGCGGTGCGGGCGCATAGCCGTGGCGGTCCGGAGAGACTGCTCTACGAGCAGGCACCCCAGCCGGAGGCCGGAGAGGGTGAGGTGCTCGTCGCTGTTCACGCCGCGGCGATCACCTTCGATGAGCTGACCTGGGAGGAGTCCTGGACCCGTGACGGTGTCGACCGGACTCCGGTGATTCCGTCGCACGAGATGTGCGGCACGGTGGCCGCACTGGGCGACGGAGTCACCGACCTCGCTATCGACGACGACGTCTTCGCGCTGATCGACTTCGACCGCAACGGGGCAGCGGCCGAGTACGTCACGGTGCCGGCAGTCGATTTGGCCGGCAAACCGCGAATGGTGTCGCATGTGGAGGCGGCCACGCTGCCGCTGGCGGCGCTGACCGCATGGCAGGCCCTGGTCGACCATGCCAAGCTCATGCCCGGCGAGCAGGTGCTGGTGCACGGCGGGGCCGGGGGCGTGGGTGTGTACGCCGTCCAGTTGGCCACGATCCTGGGTGGACACGTCACCGCAACCTGCCGAGGCACCGACGCTTCCTTCGTGCGGCGATTGGGCGCGGACCGGGTCATCGACTACACGACTGAAGGGTTCGACGAGACCGCGTCGCGGTTTGACGTGGTTGTCGACACGGTCGGGGGCGCCATCCTGGAGCGCTCGTACGGCGTCCTGCGCCCAGGCGGCCGACTGGTGACGCTCGGCGCACCGCCGGCCAAGGAGATGGCCAACCGGCACGGCGTCGAAGCGGTGTTCTTCATCGTGCGGCCGGACAGTGCCCAGCTGGCGCACCTCGCGCAGCTCGTTGACGACGGGCGCCTACGGCCGGTGGTGGCACAGACGTTCCCACTGTCGCAGGCACGCCAGGCCTACGAAAATCCTGGCCGCGAACACCGGCCCGGTAAGACCGTGCTTGTCATCCGCGGACTGGATCGCGCCGGGGAATAGATCGCCGCCCGGACGTCCGGCATTCCGGGCTCGACCGGCCTTCTGCGCAAGCGGAACCCTCAACGGACGCGTGCGGGTTGGGTTCACCCGGTCGTTGCGTTGATGGCGGGCGGTCGACGTCAACAGCTGATGGTCAGCCTCCGCGTGCCCGAGTCGAGCTTGCGCAGCACGGTTGTGGACGGGGGGCCGCCGCCGTCGCGGGCCTGCCGCCGACGGACCCCACCGGCGTAACCCGTGCCGTAGTCGGGGGCGATCGCAGTTGCTCGAGGAACTCCCAGTGAACGTTGGGATCTCGAAACGTGATCATCGCTGGACCCACCGGGTCCGCCTCGACCCCGCTGTTCGGAACTCCCGCGTTGTCAAGCACCCTGGCCAGCCGGGCCACATCGCCGATCGGAGCGTCAAGAGCCAGGTGGTCCAGGGCCGATCTGGTGCTCGGTGAAACCGGTTACCGGCCGAGGTCACCGGCAGCGGTGGTACCAGCACCAGACGACCCGTGTCTTCTGTCCATCCTGGGCTGACACGCCATCGAGGTACGTCGAATGTCCGGTGTGAGTCGACCCGATCTTTCGCCATTTGCCGATCACCTAGCCGACTGCCCGATGCCCGCAGCACACCGTCGATAGCTAGCCTCTGCGCATGGTGGACAACTCCCCTGCGGTGCCCGAGCTGCCATCCTTCACGGTGATCATTATGAGTGGAATTGAGGACGAGCTGGCGGGTGACGACGCCAGATCGCTGCGGTACTGGCTGGCCGATGAGGACGAGTTGCAAGGCAATGTTCGCCTGGTGGAGTCGCCGCCCGGCCCGGGCGAGATGGGCGCACTCGTCGATGCGTTGCAGGTCGCGGTAGCGCCCGGCGGCGCGGCCGCAGTGCTCGCCGCCGCGGTCCTGTCGTGGGTTCGCCTGCGGACATCGACGCTGCGGATCAAGATGCGCAGCACCGACAGCCGCGAGGTGGAGATCGATGTCTCACGGCTGCGGGGACTGACGGCGGCGGAGCTGCCGGCCGTCGTCCAGGCGCTCGGCTCCTGGCTGGACCACGGTACCTCCGTGACGCCGTCCGCGAACGGCGTACTGACTGAAAGCGACGCCGACCGCACGAGTGTTGAGCCGAGTTGACGACCGGACTCGGCGCGTTTCCCGGCGCGCGGGCACTCCTCATCGGCACCGGCACCCACGACGAAGGCTCCGGCCTGCCGGACGTTCCCGCCGTCGCCGGCACCCTCGCGGACCTCAAACTGGCGCTGTCGCGCCACTGCGGCCTGTCGGAGACCGCGATCCGCGTGGTCACGGATCCCCCGACGGCGCAGATCATGGGGCAGGAGATCGCCGAGGCC
Source organism: Dactylosporangium cerinum (assembly GCF_042653625.1). NCBI lineage: Bacteria > Bacillati > Actinomycetota > Actinomycetes > Micromonosporales > Micromonosporaceae > Dactylosporangium > Dactylosporangium cerinum. The sequence goes on from NZ_JBHSIU010000050.1 coordinate 53,622, forward strand.
GCCGAGCAGGCCGACGGCCTGCTGCTCATCTACTACATCGGCCATGGCCTCGTCAGCCACGACGGCGCGCTGCACCTGGCCGCACGGCAGACAGTGAGCGGCCGCACGGACCGCCAGGTGTCCCGGGTCCAGGTGACCGCCTTGCCGTACGCCACACTGCGAAACCTCGTGCTGGAGAGCCGGGTCCGCTCCCGCGTGGTGATCCTCGACTGCTGCTTCTCCGGCAAGGCGCTCGGGGGCCTGAACGACGCCGGGACCGAGGTCGCCAACCTGGCGCAGATAGCCGGCGGCTTCGTGCTGACCTCCTCGGGCCGGGAGGAGGTCTCGCTGGCACCGGTCGGCGCCCGGCACACCGCGTTCACCGGAAAGCTGCTCGACCTGCTGCGCACCGGCGACCCTCGCGCCGCGGAGTGGCTGACGCTGCACGACGTCTCCCGGTACCTGTCAATGGCGCTGCCGGCCGCTGGATTTCCCCGTCCGCACCGCCGCGTCGACGGCCAGATCGGCGACCTCCCGATCGCGGTGAACCCCGCGTACTGGCCGTCGAGACAGCAGCCGGCCCGCCCGGCGCCCGTGCGGCGGGCACCCGCACTCGGCGTGTGCCCGTACAAGGGACTGGCGGCGTTCGAGGCCGCGGATGAGACCTGGTTTCACGGCCGCCGGCCGCTGATTGCCCAGCTCGTCCGACGGCTGGCCGACCGGATCGACGACCCGCGGCCGCTGATGGTCACCGGCGCATCCGGCTCCGGCAAGTCCTCGCTGCTGCGCGCCGGCCTGCTGCCTGCGCTGGGAAGGGGCGAGCTCGGGGTACCAGGCTCGTCGACTTGGCTGGCGCTGGTCTGCAAGCCCACCGCGGACCCGATCGGGATGCTCGCCGTGTGCCTCATGAGCCTGGTCCGGACGGGAACGTTGGCCGCCGAGGACGACCCGGGGAAACAACGGGTTGCGTCGGTGTTGCGTGAGGATCCGGCGCAGGCGCCTGTACTTCTTGGACACGCCCTGGTCCATCACCAGGGTCTGGTCCTGGTGGTGGACCAGTTCGAAGAGATCTTCACACAATGCGACAACGCGGCCGACCGGCACGCGTTCGTTCAGGCACTGTGCGCCCTCGCGGCCGGCACACACCAAGCGAACCCTGCGCCCGTCACGCTCGTGACGATCGGCCTGCGCGCCGACTTCTACGGCCGCTGCACCGAGTATCCGGAACTTGCCGCCGTCCTCGAGGGCCACCAGGTCGTGGTCCAGGCGATGACCGTCGCCCAGACCCGCGCCGCGATCGAGGAGCCGGCCGAAGCGGTCGGGTTGGACGTCGAACCGGGCCTGGTCGAGCTGCTGCTCACCGACCTGGGCGCCAGCCGATCCGACGACGCCGATAGCCCAGGCGCATATGAGCCCGGCCGGCTCCCGCTGCTCCAACACGCCCTGCGGGAGACCTGGCAGCATCGCAGCACGGACACATTGACGGTGGCCGGATACCTGCAGACCGGCGGGATCCACGGCGCGCTGGCGTCCACCGCCGACAGGGTACTGACCCGCTTTGACGCCGACGGGCAGAAGATCGCGCGGCGACTGCTGCTGAGCCTGGTACGCATCGGCGACGGTGCGGACGACTCCCGCCGCCGGATCGGGCACGCCGAGGTGCTGACACAGACCAGAAACCCGACGCTCGCCGCAGCGGTGTTGAACGCCCTCGCCGCCGATGACGCTCGACTGGTCACGATGACCGACGCCACGGTCGAGATCACCCACGACGCCCTCCTGCGCGCCTGGCCAAGGCTGCGGGAGTGGATCGACAGCGATCGGGCTGGCCTACTGGTGCGCCAACAGCTCATCGACGCCGCGCGGGAGTGGCGCGCCAGCGACGACCCGTCCGCGCTGTACACCGGGACCCGCCTGGCCCTGGCCCGGGACTGGGCTACCGCGGCCCGCCTGGTCGACCTCCCGGCGAACGCGGTCGAGTTCCTCGACACCAGCACCCGGCAGACCCGGCGGCGGGCTCGCCGTGCCCGCTTCGTCGGCGCCGCACTTGTGGTGCTGCTGTTGGGAGCGCTCACCGCAGCCGGGGTAGCGGCAGCACAGAGCCTCGCCACCGCCCGACAGCAGCGCTCGGCCATCAGCCGAAGCCTCACCATCCAGGCGGAACTCCTCCGCACCACCCAGCCGGTGGACGCCCTTCGGCTCGGCATCGCCGCCGTGACCATCTCGCCCGAACCGCAGAGCCGCTCCAGCCTGGTCACCACCGTTGCCGGCTACCGGTACGTCGGCAGCCTTCCAGGCGAGGACGGGTACGCATCCACGGTGGTGTTCAGCCCGGACCGGCGGACCCTTGCCACCAGCGTCGACAACACAGTTGTCCTGTGGGACATCACCGCCCCCGGCACCTTCCGCCGCATCGCAGCCCTGACCGGTAAAACCGCCGTGACGTCGTTCGCGTACAGCCCCGACGGCCGTACCCTCGCCACCGCCAATCTGGACAGCACCACCACGCTGTGGAACGTCACCGACCCGACCACGCCCCGGCTCAGTGCGACCATCACCCGCACCGTCAGCGAGCAAACCGGATCGGCCGATGTCGATTCGCAACCGGTCGGGGCAGCGGTCGCGTTCAGCCCCGACGGGCGGACTCTGGCCAGTACTTACACGACTGACACAACCACCGGCCTGTGGGACGTCACCGACCCGACCACGCCTCGGCGGGTGGCCACGATCACCCACGTCGATCATGTTTTCAGCGCGACGTTCAGTCCGAACGGCAAGCTCCTCGCCATCGGTAACGAGGTGTGGGACGTCGCGAACCGGTCCGCCCCCCGCCGCACCGCGGTCCTCCCCATCGACAATCCGGCAACATCGGCGTTCAGTCCCGACAACAAGACTCTCGCGACCGGCGTGGGTACCTTGGTTCATCTGTGGGACGTCACCACACCGGCGTCCCCCGGTGCCCTCGCCACCTTCACCGCCCATCAGAAGGCAGTCGAAACGCTGGCGTTCAGCCCGGACAATCAGACCCTCGCCACCGGCGGTGATGACAACACCGCGGCGCTGTGGGATCTCACCGATCTGCCGCCCAGGCGGACCGCCGTGCTGAGCCATTCGGGGTTGGTGTCGGCGGTGGCGTTCAGCCCTGACGGCAAGTCGGTGGCCACTGCCACTGACGGCGGTCCGGTCCGGCTGTGGGACACCGCTGAACGCGGTGCCCCGCAACGCACCGCGCTCCTTCCCGGCCTATCGGGCCCGCCGGGTGGCGTGGCGTTCAGCCATGACGGTCATCTGCTTGCCGCCTCCCGGGAAGACAGCGGCGCCGCGCTGTGGGATGTCACCAACCGCGCCGCCCCACGCCTCCTCGCCACGCTCGACTCCCACGGCGAACCCGTGTTCGACGTCGCGTTCAGTCCGGACGGGCATACCATTGCCACGACGAGCGGTGACACCGCGACACTGTGGAACATCGACGACCCCGCCAAACCTCGAGTTGCAGCCACCCTCGGCCATACCGATTCGGTGGACTCGGTGGCATTCAGCCCGGACGGGCGAATCGTAGCCACGGGCAGCGAAGACCAGTCGACCGCGTTGTGGGATGTCACCGATCGGGCCGCTCCCCGTCGAAGCGGGGTCATCTACACGCACGGAGCCGTGGATTCCGTAGCCTTCAGCAGGAACGGCCAGACCCTCGCGTTGACCGTGCTCGGCGAATCACCCGAGTTGTGGGACATCGCGAACCCCGCCGCCCCCCGGCGGGTCGCGATCCTTGGTGAGCCCTCGGGTGTGCGCGGTGTTGCGTTCGGCCTCGACGGCCGGACGCTGGCCACCGCGAGCGAGGACTTCACCGTGGCACTATGGGACGTGGCCGACCTGACCGCCCCTCGACGGACGTCCGTCCTGAACCTGACCGGATACACCGGCTATGTTTGGTCGGTAGCGTTCAGCCCCGATGGCCGGACGTTGGCTACCAGCGGTAATGACGCCACATCGGGATTCTGGGACGTCACTGACAGGACCACCCCCCGACGAATCGTCACTCTGACAATCAGCGACAGCCGGGCCGTCGGGGTGACGTTCAGCCCGGACGGCCAGACGATCGCCACCATCAGCGACAACGACACCGCCGGGCTATGGGACATCGGTCCACTCGCGGCCATCAGCACGGATCCCGTTCGTGAGGCGTGCCGGATCATCGGCCGCGGCCTCAACGAAGACGAGTGGCAGGCCTATGTGCCGGACGTGCCGTACCAGCCAACATGCACATAGGGAACCGCGACCGTTACAGAGAGACCAAGATCGCGGCGAGCTGAGCCGATCTTCGCGCCCATTCTCACAAGCGGCCCGGTCTTCGGACACACCCTGACCGTGTTCGGATCGGAACCCTCAACGGACAGAAGCTCGGCCCCGGCGCCGTCGTCGTCCGCTCATGCCGAATAGCGCGCACGCGATCATGTGATTGTCTTGCCACGTGTTGGCGCGGCGCTGCAGGGGCTGTTCTGGCTCCCCACCAGCGTTCGCAGCGCGGGCTCGGTCAGGTCAGCAGATGGGCATAGATCGTCGATCACCGTCAGTGTGGACCCCGTCTGCCCCGAAATGTACACCGGTCCGAGCGCTCCATCGTCAGCTGACGGCAGCAAGTGGCGTGGCTCTGACCTGCTCGGAGCGCACCTCAGAATGTGCGCGATACTGTGATGGGCATGGCGAGCGTGGAGGCGAACACGACGAATCGGAGGACGATCGTCGCCGCGCGGCCGGGCAGCAGGGCTCCTGCGGTCGTGACGGCCGCACCGATCGCCACCACCAGTCCGACACGCGACCAACACCCAGGGTCGAGGACGGTGTCCGGGATCTGCTGACCCGGATTGAGTAGCAACAGCCCAGCGACAAGACTGCCGTACAAAAGGATGGCGCGCCCCAAGACGCCGGTCGGACTGCGGACGACACTGATGTGCGCAACGACCGCGGGTGGAGTCACGACAGCAAGGACGATGCCGACGACTACTGCCGCGTCGATGACCGTACGCTCTGAGGTGCCGCCCGCCGCGCGTACAAGCGGATAGAGGAACTGTTCGATCGCCGAGGTGAGCAACCCGGCGGAGGCGCCCAGCAGGAGGTAGGACCAGCGGTCCGCGGCCAGCAACAAGCCCGGGTCACCGACCACGGCACGGCGTCGCCCCGGGCTGGGATGCAATCCCAGGATCCGGTTCCACCACGGTTCCTCCATAGTGCCCGGCAGCTCGGCCTGCACCGCTGAGACGTCACCGAGCATCGAGGCCGCCGACACGTCCGCAGCGTGCTCACGAAACCGCAGGTAGGCGCGGCCGACGACCAGTGTCAGTGCCGTCAGTAGCCCGACCCGAGCGCCGAAGAAGGCCACCTGACTGACCGGATCGCCGTTCCAATGAAAGACGTACGCGATGAGCAGCAGGCACGCCACGGAGTGACCGACGAACGCCCGACTGCGGTAATACAAGTGATGATCACCAGCCTGGATATGCGCCAGCTCATGGGCCAGCTGCACGTCGCGTTTGCGCGGTTCCCGATTCCACCGAACCGCGGTTTTTACATTGATCACGACAGCAGTGCCACGCTTCCATCCGCGTACTACCGCGCCAGGCGGCCGTGGCGACGCCTTCACGATCACCGGGATCGGTCTCATGCCGTACCGGGTGCTCCAGATGGTGGCCGCGGGGGAAAAGTCGGGCACGTTGCGTGCCCGGCGCCACGGCCGGCGAGCCATCTGCTTTGCGACCCAGTTCACGCCAACGACGTTCAACGCGATGGCGAACACGGGTAGCTGGTCAGCGCTCTGGCCGGCGGGAACAAAGATTATCCGCCAGGCGAGCACGATGCCACCGACGGCGAGCATCATCGTGGCGTACCCCCGCAACCGGCCGGACCGGTTGAGCGCACCGCTGAGGTCGGGGCTCGGCGCCGCATCTAGCAGGGTGTCAGCCATTGGAGGCGCGCTCAGCGTCCCGCGCCTCCAATAGCGATTCCACTACGGCCTGGGCCAGCAATTCGGCGCGAGCCGGCTTCATGTCAAGCTCGATCGCGTATTCGCGGACCCGTTCGATCAGCTCGGCACGGGTTGGCGCTGCTGGCGTTGCAGGCTTTCTCCGGTCCTTGAGCAGTTTGGTCATCCAGCCCTTAGTACGGTCCTCCAGGACAGATTGTCCGGCACCGAGCAGGACGTCCTTGGCCCACATCGCGACCACCACGGCCACCGGTGACGCCCACTGGACGGCATCCTCGATACCGAATCCGACCGCGCTCGACTGCCGCCAGCCGAACAATTCGCGCGGCGGGTCGAGCAGGCTGTCTAACAGCGGCATCTCGCTGGGGTCGACCGCTGCGACCCCAGCCCGCGCCGCCCGCGCAACGGCCTCATCAGCGGAAGTGAGGCGTCTTCTGAACAAGCTGTCCCCCCTCAATGGTGCAAGCATGCTGATCTTTCTCAGTGCTCGGTTTATCGACGCTAACACTGGTCGATGTGGCGCACCTCGCCGATCTCGGTACCGCCCGGCTGGCTGCAGCCAGCCGGACTTGACCGTTCAGGTGGTTACCTCCGTCTGGTTGGTACAGCCCGAGCCCAGCTACTTCGACCGCCATTTCAGGGCGGACGACATCGAGCCGAGGTGGCGGCGCGACCGCGAGTCGGTAGTGCTTCGGCCGCTGCCCAGTGCGGGAGCCGTGGGTGCGGGAACGGCCCAGTTCGACCGCGGTGGAGTCAGTGTGGCTGCTAGACCGGCTGGAGGAGTGCCGCGCCCGCCAGACCGTGCCGACCCCAATTCGGCATGATCCATCAGCGCAACCACCGCGCGCTCAGACGCGGAACCTCAACCGGACGCGCCGAACGTCTACTGGTCGAAATCCAACCCAGTTGTCAGTTCCCGAAGTCGGTGCACTAGGTCTTGCGAAAAGTCCGGAATCGATCGGCGGAAGGCCGAATCCGCGGTCAGTCGTGCTTCGTACTCGTGAGCAAGCTCCATGTCTTGGTCTATGGTGTCGTCGCGGTAGGTAGGTCAAAGGCCGTCGGAAAATGCCCGTGGAGGTCGCCCGTGGAGCTCAAAGCGCCTGCCCTCGCCACTCATCGCCGCAACCAGATCGGCGACATCGTCCGGGCCATCGTCGACCTGGACGGGCAGGGCGAGCCTGATCGGCACCGCGGGTGGCAGGACGGCATCTCGTTGGTGGAGATCACCCGGACGCTCCAGGGCGGGCGCAGCGGTGCGGCGGTCTACGAGATGCTGCTGCACCGGCCGGGCCGTTCCGCCCAGCGTCACGTGCTCAAGGTCGGACCACTCGCCGAGATCGCGACGGAATGGCGGGCGTACCGGAAGTGGCTGGCCAACGCCCGGTCGGCGACGGTGACCCCCGTGGAGGCAGTGAGCCGCGAGGTCTCTGAGCCGGCTGGTCCGGGCCGGCTGGGCGCGATCGTCTACCAGCACGTCGCCACGTACGCAGCCCGGTCGGCACACCCGGTCACCACGCTGGAAGATACAGTCCGCGGCGCGATCGAGGGCACCTTCCCGCTCGACGACGCCGTCGCCGTCCTGCGCGCGCTCCTCGAACAGCTGGACGGGAGCATCTGGCACACTCAGCCCGCCCCGCGCCGTCACACCTTGGGAGGCCTCAACGCCTTGCTCGGCCCCGACCTCGTGCTCGAGGTGGACCGGGCCGCCGACACGAACACGCTGACCTATCAGGCGCCCACCGACGAACAGCGGCGCGCCATGGTGCGGTACTCGGGCGCCGTGCTTGATCGGGCATCGTTGGTGACCGCAGCTGATCCCGACGCGGAGTCGCTTGAGGTCGGCGGGACTGTCGAGCTACGCGACCTGTCGACCACCACCGGCGCAGACGGCCGCCTGCTGGGCCGCTTCGGGGACACGACCGTGGAGATCCGCCGGGCCGACGGCGCCGACCCCCACTTTTATCTGCCCGACTACGCGGACCGGCCGAGCCTCACGGTGGTCGGTCGGATTGTGGCTCTGCGCGGCCGCTCCTGGTGGGCGAGGATCAAGCAGGCCGTCGAAACCGCCGAGCACGACGGCGACACTGTGATCATCGACGGCCTGCCGGTGGCCGATCCGTTCGCCGCGCTGCCGGACCGCCTGACCGAGTTCGTCGACCAGCGCGTCACCACAGTGGTGCACGGGGACCTCAACCCACGCAATGTCCTGCTGGTGGGCCGTCAGATATTCCTGATCGACTTCGCCCGGACCGGGTTGGGGCCGCCGCTGTCGGATGCGGCTTGGCTGGAGCTGTGTCTGCTGCGCGACGTCGTGGCGCCGGTGCTCGGCTGGCCGGAGGTGGTGCGGCTGCAGCGGGAACTGGCCCTGCGCACCCGGGTGGCCGACGCGGTGACGGACCTGCCCGTCCTGGACCTTGGCGAGATCGCCGGGCGGGTCGCGACGATCCTGTGGGAGGTCAGGGCCGGGGCGAGGCAGTGTCACCGGCAGCGCGTGACCGCCCAACCGTGGTGGCGGGAGTACCAGGATCAACTGCTGATCTCGGCGCTGCGCACGCTCAAGTGGGAGGATCAGACACCGCCGAAGCTGTACGCGGCGATGGCCGCGGCCGGCGTGGCGGCGGAGCAGCTGGGGCTGCGGCCTTATCGCCACTGGCCGGCCGACCGGACGCTCCAGAGCGCCAGGGAGGTATTGGCCGGCCTGGACCCGGAGACCAGCGAGAGCCTCGATGTGGCCGCGCAGTTCGTCGTCGCGGTCGACCGGCTGCGGCTGGTCGACGAATCCTTCGAGGCGGCTCTCTCCGAGTGGCGAGACGCCTACGTCGTGGAGCACCACATCGAGAGCGCGGCGAAGGTGCTCGGCGAGTTGGCCGACGACCATGACGTGTACATCAGCCTCCAGGCGTTCATCCGACTGAAGGGGCAGCTTCGCAGCGACCGCGTCCGCGACTGGAGGCGCAACGTCTTCGCTGATAATCCACTCTTGACGGTGCCGGATCCCTCCGTCCCTTCGTTCCGGACAGGCGTGCCGACCGAGGAGCCCGAGGAATCCGAGGAGCCCGAGGAGCCGATTCCCGGGCCGCCGCGGCCGGCGTGGGCGACTGCCGACAGAGATTCCGATCCGGACGCCATCGACATGATCGTCGGGGAGTGGGCTGCCGTTGTCGTGGGAGATGCCGGGTCGGGCAAGAGCACGGTCGCGCGAGAGCTGCAGTACCAGCTGGCGCGCGCGGTGATGAGCGCGGCCGGCCGCGTCCCCACGACGGACGGCGCGGAGACGCCGAACTCGCGCCGATCCATGCCGCGGCTGCTCCCGGTCACGCTGCGCGCGCCGCTGCTGCACCGCACGCTCAGCGCCACCGCGGAGGGCACCGGCCAGTTCGCCGAGTCGCTCGACCGCATCCTCCAGGACTGTCTCACGGAGCCGGTGCCGCCAGCGTTGCTCCGCGTGGGCGCGATCCACCTGACGATCGATGCGTTCAACGAGGTCGATCCCGCCGACCGGGTCCAGATCGCCGACTGGATCCACTGGCTGCGCCGCGCGTGTGCCCGTGTGCCCGTCGTGATCTGTCACCGGCGCAACGGCTTCAACCCGAACGAGCTGCAGTTCCCGGTCGTCGTCCTGCAGAGCGTCTCGGTGGGGCAGGCCCGTGACTACATCCGTGCGGCGCTGCGCCTGCGCAAGTTGCCCGACCACGAGGCGCAGGCCGCCACGCTCATCAGGCTCCTGCTCGACCAGCCCGCGAACCCGACGATCCGCGACTTCGCGCGCGTGCCGCTCTACCTCTGGATGATCACCACCCGGTATGCCCAGCACGGCGCCGTGCCGGCGAACGTCGGCGAGCTGTTCGCGGGCTTCTCCCAGTGGTACCTGACCGAACGCCACGGCGGCGACCGGTTGCCGCGCCGATATGGCTACGAGGAACAGGTGCGCGCGCTGGAGGTCGTCGCCCGTCACCAGGTCGAGCACGGCAACGTCACGGACATCACCGTGGCCGCGGCGGCGGAGCTACTCGCCCAGGCCGGGCTCGCTGATCCGGACAAACGCCTCGACGACCTGGTGGCCTGGGACATGCTGGACCGCGACGGCGATCAGCTGCGCTTCTACCATCAGTCGTTTCAGGAGTACTTCGCCGCCCGGGTGCTCTACCGTGAGGTCGGCGACCTGGCTGCCTTCCGGGACCACGTGCTGGAGTTCCGCTGGCGCGAGCCGTTACAGATGATGCTGAGCTTCTCCGGCGGCGATCCCGACCTGGCCCGCTGGCTGATCGACATCGCGCTGGGGGCGGACCCGAAATTCGCCGCGTCGCTGCTGCGCTGGACGGAGCATCCGCCGCAGGAGGCGTTGGACCGCTTCCTGTCCGTGCAGCAGCGCACGCTGGCCACCTCGACGCTGGGAACGTTCGAGTGGAAACGCGCGGTAGATGCGCTGGTCGAACTCGGCACCGATGACGCCCGATCAGTGCTCATGCAGACGCTCGGCGAGCCCAGCCGGCCCGTCCAGGCCCGGTCGGAAACGCTGTCAGCTCTGCTGAGCATGAAGACCTCGAACCGGTTCGAGGACATGCGCGACGTCCTGACCCACGACATCACGCGTGCCGTGACGGTCATCCTGCAGTCCTCGGACTCAACGGCCCTGCGCACCGAGGCCGCCACGGCCGTCGGTTCGGCCGAGTTGATGCCCCTCGCCGCCTATCTGGTCGGACTTATTGACCCGGACGAGGCCTGGCAGGTCGCCCGGGCGGCATGGAACAGCCTCGCCAGGCTAGGGCAGGTGGTGCCCCCGGGGGCACGGGCACGTTACGTCGCCATGTGCGCCAACCGGCTGGATGAGTGCCGCGCGGAACTGGCGACGGTCTCGGAGCTGAGGATCTGGGAACTCCAGGACGAGCGCCTGGAACTGGTCGACGTGCTCGGCCAGGCTGGGCAGATCCGGCCGGTCCTGGCACACAGATTCGCCCACGGGTTGTCGCACCCGCATCGGTGGCAGAACCTGCTAGCGTCCGAGGGGTCCAACGGGATCGCGGACCGACCACTCAGGGAGATCTTGTCCGGCGGCCGCTCCGCGGACGAGCTCATCGCAGCGTTCCACAGTGACGACGAACTCAAGGTCGCCGCGGCGGCTCACATGATCCTGGCTTCCGGGGACGCGAGAGAGATCGAACGCATGGTCACCTCGGTCAGCTCCGTCTCTTCACCCACGCAATTGCTGGCCGCGGCGGCGGCTGTGCAGTACGCCGACGCCGACTGCGCATTTGCGCTGCCCATCGTGCGCGATCTGATTGACCGGTTTCCCGACGAACGGTACATGGAGGCCACGGTCGCCCTGGTCTCCTGCCTTCCGATGGACAAGTACGAGTGTTTTCGGCTCCGCCTGTTGGCCATGGACACCTTCACCCCTCCCGACCTCGAGTTCTTCGAGCGGGTGGGCAGCAAATGGCCATGCATCGACCTGTGGTTCTCATACACCTTTGACGGCGACGGCTTCATCTCCGAGCTGATGCTCTCCGGAGCGGAGGGCCTGCGGCTGGCCATCTATTTCTTGAGTTCGCACGGCTGGTGGGACGACGGAGGGAGGCCTCCGGCCCCGGTCCTGACCGCTGAGGCCAAGGATCGTCTGCTCGCCCATGTGACGTCGGTTCCCGTCGCCGACCTCGCCAACGAACAGCGTGGAAAGAGCATCGAGTCGTGCGCCTTCGAACGCCTGGTGCAGACGATCCCCCTGATGATTGCAATGACGAGCCAACGAGACATCCTCACCGTCGCGCGCCGTAGTAGTAGTAACCACTACGGCGGCGAGGCATACCTACTAGGCTGCAAAATCCTGACCTGCATCGGCTTCCTCGGCCGCGTGGCCTACGACGAAGACGAGCGCGTCCTCGCGGAGCGCGCCCACTCGTGCCTGGTCGCCCTCGGCCCCCAGGAAGAACGCACCCTGGAACGCGGGCGCCTCATCGGCCTGGCCATCCTCGGGGACTGGGTCGGCCTGCTCTCCGGTCTGCGGTCGGGCGACCGCCGTATGCTCGCCGCCGCCATGAACGCCATCAGGATCTGGCACGATGGCGCCCCCTACACCCCCGCGTGGGCGACGGACCTGGAGGCGGTGGGCACCTGGATCATCAACCACCTGGCCAGCGACGACGAGTCGCTCGCGCCCGACGTGCGGTCCACGCTGAGCGAGATCAAGGACTGGATCGAGCAGCAGATCGGGCGCAACATCGCCCCGCCCGACGCCGCGTAGCGGCGGCAAAAGCCGATCAACCGCAGGACTCAGCGCAGGCCCATCTCCTGCTTTGCCGCCTCGACCACCTTGCGGCGGCCCAGCGTGCACTGCTCCAGTGCCGCCGTCGTCGTGCCCTCCTGCGCGGTCATCGCCGCTCGCTGGCTGCGCAGCAACTCCACCCCGGCCGCCACCACCGGCGCCGAGGCCAGGAGGCGCAGCCGCGTCAGGTTGGAGCGCATGTCGGCGTACGCCTTCGCCAGCTCCTCCTCCCCCTCGCGTGCCGCCAGCGCATCGGTGCCGCGCCAGCTCGCGTCGAGGAAAGCCACGAAGGCGTCGGTCAGCGCATTCCGCACCCATTTGTGCTGCTCCCGGCGGCTGGTGACCACGGTCGTCACGACCAGGGTCGCGAGGCTGATGACGGCGGCGGCGATGGCCGCGGCGGCGCTGAGGGCGGAGCTACTCATAGCGTCATGCTGCCATCGGGATACAAGAGCATCAGCACGCCCGAGCACTGCTTCCAGCGAGGCCGTCGCCAGCCAGCAGCCGGACGGTCAGGCGGCGAGGGCCGCGCGCAGTACCGAGGTCTCTGCCGAGGATGATCCTGGCGATCTTCGTGGCCTCCACCTTGGGCAGTGGTGTTGGGGTACACCCCAGCACCGCTGTTGATGGCCACACGAGAACGTCGGTGACGTCGGCGGGGTTACACCGGCAGCGTGGACGCCACGGCGTTGTTCAGGCGGTCGCTGTAGATCCGGTACGCCTTGCGTGCCGCCAGGGGTGCCCCGTCGGCGCCCAGCTCGGCTGCGGCGGCGAGCAGTGCCTGGTACACGTCGGGCTGTGCGGTGACGTGCAGGCTGTAGCCCTGGCCGCGGTGTACCGTGCGGCCCCGCCGCAGCGCGTGCTGCTCGGCCTCGCCGAGTTCGGGGAGATCGTTGAGGTGGTCGGCGATCTTGCCGGGGATCTCCACGCGTACGGCCCGAGGTTCGTCCGCGGTGGTGACTGCGGGCTGGTGGGGTTGGTTGGATAGCAGGTCGGCGACTGCGGATGGCGACGCGGCTGACCTGGTGGTCGCGGGCGAGGGCGGCGATGCTGGCGCCGTTGCGGAAGGCGCGGCGTACCTGGTCCAGGACGCCGAGTTGGGCCAGGCGGGGCCGGCGGCCGGACTTAGCGCCGCCCGCCCAGGCGGCGGCGAGGCCGTCGCGGGTGAGTTCGTTCTGCAGGTCGCGTTGGAACTGGCCGACCGAGACCAGGACGTTGACCAGCATGGTGGTGGTCGCGTCGGCGGCGGCCAGGTCGACGATGCTCGACACCGCTCCGGACAGCACCCGCAGCTTGACGTCGTGCGCGCGGCACCAGTCCCGGACCGCGAGGATGTCGGCCAGGTCCCGGCACAGCCGGTACAGCTCTGAGACGGTGAGCCGGTCGCCGGGCCGCGCGTACCGGGCCAGCTCCCGGAAGCCCGGGCGCTCGAGCGCGGGAATCTTCGAGGAGGTCGCCGGGTCGGCGAACAGTCGTACGCCCTGTGCGCCGGTGATGAGGCCCGCCTCGGCGAGCAGATGGGTCTGGCGCTGGGTGCTCTGCTCATCGGTGGACACCCGCGTGTAGACCAGCTCCGCCACGACCGTGCCGCCCTTCGTCCGCCGATGCAGCCCGTTGACCGTTCCGCGTCTGAGTGCGTGGTTGCGGTGATGGATCATGCCGAATTGGGGTCGGCACGGTCCGGTCCTGACGACCAATCGGCGACAGCGGTGTGCTCAAGTGATGACAACCATGCTGACGGGCTATGCCCGCTGCTCGACCGACGAGCAGGACCTGACCGCGCAACGCCTTGCCCTGCTGGGTCTTGGCGTGCCAGCCGACCGGATCTACATGGACAAGGGCCTGACCGGCACCAACCGGCAACGACCCGGACTGGACCAGGCGCTGGCCGCCGTCCGGGCCGGCGACACCCTCGTCGTGCCGAAACTGGACCGGCTGGCCCGCTCGGTCCCCGACGCCCGCGCCATCGGCGACTCCCTCGTCGCACGCGGCGTACGACTGTCGCTGGGCGGCGCCATCTACGACCCAGCCGACCCGATGGGCAAGATGTTCTTCAACATCCTGGCCACCTTCGCCGAATTCGAAGTCGACCTACTACGACTCCGCACCCGCGAAGGCATGGCCATCGCCCGAGCCAACGGCAAACTCAAAGGCAAACAGCCCAAACTGAACCCACGACAGCAAACCCACCTGGTCAACCTCCACCAGGCCGGAACCCACACAATCCCGGAGCTCGCAGACCTGTTCTCCGTCTCCCGCCCCACCGTCTACCGAGTCCTGGAACGCGCACGGACCCAAGCCGCCGCGGCGAGCGCCGCACCGTAACCAACACACGCGACAGGGAATCCAGGCAGCACGCCGAGATCCAGCACCGGCTGGCCACACCCGCGCCACCCCCGCCGCCCGAAAGCGACCGCAGGTAAATCCCTGGCCGCGACCCACGAGCCCGACAACACCGCCGCGGCCAGGCAACCGCAGCAGGGCACCCCCATGTCGTAATGATCGCTATGTCGACGAAGGAACCCTCAACGGACATACGCGAGGAGTCGATCAGGCCGGAACTGTCATTCTGGGAAGCCGCCAGCGCGTCAACGCCAACCCTCATACAAGAGGGGCCGACCTGCCTTCGGCTCGCTGTGTCCAGTCCTGGGCCGCCGACGCCGCGTCGTTCGGCGGTTACGGTTTCCGTGGCGTGGCACACTACGTGCTCTCCGCGCACGGCCCCATCGTCCTCGTCGCCCGTACCGGTCGGGACCGGACCGAGCCCGGCCTGAGCGCCGAGCCGTACACGGTCGAGTACACGGCGGTCCCAGAGGGCTCGGCGACAATGGCCCTGATGCTCGCCTACCCGGCCGCCGGGTAGGCGAGGTCGTTCCCAGCGTGGTCCGCCCGCCACGCAGCCGGGCTGGACCGTGAACGACAGGCCCGATCAGCCTGCCAGCCGGGCCTGACCGGTGAACGACCAGAGTGCCGAGTTGCCGAGCGGCTGGTCGTTGACGACGGCGGCACTGACACTGCCAGCGGTCCAGGAGAACTGGACCTGTCCGGACCCGACGTCCAGCGACCCGGAGAAACTGTCCGCTCGTGCCGGTGGTGCGCCAGGGAGCGCAACGGTTGAGTAACTGTGCCGTGGCGGATGTTCGTGGTGCGCTACGGTCGCAGGCGATCTGGCGCGGGCCGCCCGCACCAGCCAGCAAATACGTGCCTTGAGGGGACCGGATGGAGCGCCGTCGTCACACTGTTGCTGCTGCTGTCGCAGGGGTCGTCCTGCTTGCTGTGGGAGGTTGCGGCGGTGGCGCCGGACAGCCGTCGACCCCGGACAGCCGCGCAGCGTCGGTGCCGGCGTCGGTGTCGAGCCCGTCGCCGACCGCTCGGGCGGTCAGGACGCTGGACGAGCCGGCGTTGACCGCGGCGCTGCTGCAGGTGACCGACATGCCCACCGGGTACAGCGAGGATCCCGACCAGACACCGCCAAAGGACAAGACGTTCTGCAACTACCAGCAGCCGCACACGCCCACAGTCCAGGCGCGCAGGTTGTTCATCAAGGGTGGTGGGCTGAGCGCCGAGGTCGCCTCGGTCGGTCTGCGGCAGTACGCGGACGCGGCGCAGGCCGCTGCCGTGTTCGACGCGCTCGTCACGGCGATGCAGACCTGCAAGGGCGAGAAGATGGATGGCAAGCAGAACACCTACGCCGTTATGTCGATGCCGAAGGTTGGGGACAAGACCATCGGCATCCGCATCGACGTTGACGGTGCCACCGTGCTGCAAGGCTTCGCCCTGTCCGGGCCGATGCTCGTCAGCGCGGGCGTCGGCGGGCTGATGAACGTGTCCGGCGACGTCGCCGCAGACCTGCTCACCAAACAGGTCGGCCGGTACACCGACGCCGCGAAGGGGTGAGCGTCCGGCCGGACAGCTGAGACGCTCCTGCCGCAGAGCGGCGTGTCTGCCTTGCCGGGCCACGTCTGTGCCGGGCATGTGCCGGGCGCAGCACGACAACCGGCACATAAGAGCGCTTACTGTAACGCAACTGTGAGTATCGGTGTGCGGCTTGAGAGTCTGGAGCCGTGCTCCCGCCGCCGCGG
>NZ_JBHSIU010000051.1:0-48988 GCF_042653625.1 Dactylosporangium cerinum
TGGCTCGCCGCTGGCCTGGTCGGTGTTCGCGCAGCATGGTGTCCGGCATGGGCGGTCCACGGCGTAGGCACTTCGCGCATTCCCGCACCGGCCTGCCACCCCACGGTGAACGGGCATGATCGAAGGACAGGTCTGGTCGCCCACGACCAGACCTGTCCTTCGATCAGTGCCGCAACGGCGTTGAAGGGGTGGGAGATCCGGCGGGGTCGGCGTCAGGGGCTGTCTTCCAGGTCGCCTTCGGTTTCGAGGTAGACCTGGCGGAGAGCGTCCAGGGTGGACTGCTCGGGATGTTCCCAGAGGTTGCGGTCGGCGGCTTCCAGGAGGCGTTCGGCGATGCCGTGCAGGGCCCACGGGTTGGACTCGTCGAGGAACTTGCGGTTCTCGGGGTCGAAGACGTAGGCCTCGGCGAGCTTCTCGTACATCCAGTCGGCCACGACGCCGGCGGTGGCGTCGAAGCCGAAGAGGTAGTCGACGGTGGCGGCGAGTTCGAAGGCGCCCTTGTAGCCGTGGCGGCGCATGGCGGCGAGCCAGCGGGGGTTGACCACGCGAGCGCGGAAGACGCGGGCGGTCTCCTCGCTCAGGGTGCGGGTGCGCACGGCGTCGGGGTTGGTGCTGTCGCCGACGTACGCGGCGGGGGCGCGACCCGTCAGCACACGGACCGTGGCGATCATGCCGCCGTGGTACTGGAAGTAGTCGTCGGAGTCGGCGATGTCGTGTTCGCGGGTGTCGGTGTTCTTGACCGCGACGCTGATCCGCTTGTAGGCGCCTTCCATGTCGCCGCGGGCGGGGAGCCCGTCCAGGCCGCGGCCGTAGGCGTAGCCGCCCCAGACGGCGTACACCTCGGCGAGGTCGGCGTCGTCGCGCCAGTTACGGCTGTCGATGAGGGGGAGGATGCCCGCGCCGTAGGCGCCCGGTTTGGAGCCGAAGACGCGCAGCGTGGCGCGGCGCTGGTCGCCGTGCAGGGCAGCGTCGGCATCGACATGGGCGCGCACGTAGTTGTCGTCAGCGGACTCCGGAAGCGAGGCCACCAGCTGCACGGCGTCGTCGAGGAGGGCGACGACGTGCGGGAACGCGTCGCGGAAGAAGCCGCTGATCCGCATCGTGACGTCGATGCGGGGGCGGCCCAGCTCGGTCAGGTCGACGGGGGAGAGGCTGACCACCCGGCGGGACGCGTCGTCCCAGACCGGGCGGACCCCGAGCAGGGCGAGGGCCTCGGCGATGTCGTCGCCCGCGGTGCGCATCGCGCTGGTGCCCCACATCGACAACCCGACGGAACGCGGCCACTCGCCGTGGTCGGCGCGGTATCGGGCGAGCAACGAGTCGGCCATCGCCTGGCCGGTCTCCCAGGCCAGCCGGCTCGGGATCGCCTTGGGGTCCACGGAGTAGAAGTTGCGGCCGGTCGGCAGGACGTTGATGAGACCACGCAGCGGCGAGCCGCTCGGCCCGGCCGGGACGTAGCCGCCGTCCAGGGCGTGCAGCACCATCGTCAGTTCGTCGGTGGTGCGCGCCAGCCGCGGCACGATCTCCCGGGCCGCGAACTCCAGCACCCGTACCACATCCGGAATATCGGAAATATCGGAGATGTCCGAA
The DNA here is from genome assembly GCF_042653625.1 of Dactylosporangium cerinum. Classification (NCBI taxonomy): domain Bacteria; kingdom Bacillati; phylum Actinomycetota; class Actinomycetes; order Micromonosporales; family Micromonosporaceae; genus Dactylosporangium; species Dactylosporangium cerinum. Next base: position 1,591 of record NZ_JBHSIU010000051.1, read on the forward strand.
GTGGGCCAGCCCCGCGACTCCATCTCCGCAACCAGCGCGCGGGCTGAAGACTCCACCGTGTCCACCGAGACGCGGCCGGAAGCGCCCTCGGTCAAACCCAGCGCCTCGCGCAGACCCGGCAGCGCGGCCACCGTGCCACCCCACATCTGGCGGGCCCGCAGCATCGCCAGGACCAGGTCGACCCGCGCCTCACCCGACGGTGCCACCCCCAGCACGTGCAGCCCGTCGCGGATCTGCACGTCCTTGATCTCGCACAGCCAGCCGTCGATGTGCAGGATGAGCTCGTCGAAGCCGTCCTCGCCCGGCCGGTCGGCCAGGCCCAGGTCGTGGTCGAGCCGGGCGGCCTGCAGCAGCGTCCAGATCTGGGCGCGGATCGCCGGCAGCTTCGCCGGGTCGAGGGCCGCGATCGTCGCGTGCTCGTCCAGGAGCTGCTCGAGGCGGGCGATGTCACCGTACGAGTCGGCCCGCGCCATCGGCGGGATCAGGTGGTCGACCAGCGTGGCGTGCGCCCGGCGCTTCGCCTGGGTGCCCTCGCCGGGGTCGTTGACCAGGAACGGGTAGATCAGCGGCAGGTTGCCCAGCGCCGCGTCGGCGCCGCAGGACGCGGACAGTCCGACGGTCTTGCCCGGCAGCCACTCCAGGTTGCCGTGCTTGCCGACGTGGACGACCGCGTGCGCGCCGAACTCGTCGGCCAGCCAGCGGTACGCGGCCAGGTAGTGGTGGCTCGGCGGCAGGTCCGGGTCGTGGTAGATCGCGACCGGGTTCTCCCCGAAGCCCCGCGGCGGCTGCACCATCACCACGATGTTGCCCTCGCGCAGCGCTGCCAGGACGATCTCACCCTCGGGATCACGGGACGTGTCGACGAACAGCGACCCGGGCGCCGGCCCCCAGTGCTGCTCCATCGACGCGCGCAGTTCCGGCGGCAGGGTGGCGAACCAGGCCTTGTAGCGACCAGCGGAGATCCGGATCGGGTTGCCCTGCAGCTGATCCTCGGTGAGCCAGTTGACGTCCTGCCCACCGGCGGCGATGAGCGTGTGCATGAGTGCGTCGCCGTCCTTGGGGAACCCGTCCGCGCCCACATAGCCCCGCTCGTCCAAAGCGGACAGGAGCCGGACCACGCTGGCGGGCGTGTCGAGGCCGACGGCGTTGCCGATTCGCGCGTGTTTGGTGGGGTACGCACTGAGCATGAGCACGATCTTGCGCTCGCTGGGCGGCAGGTGCCGCAACCGTGCGTGCCCGACGGCGATCCCGGCGACCCGGCCGGCCCGCTCAGGATCGGCGACGTAGACGGTGAGTCCGTCGGCGTCGACCTCCTTGAACGAGAACGGCACCGTGATGATCCGCCCGTCGAACTCGGGGATCGCGACCTGCGTGGCGGTGTCGAGCGGCGACAGGCCGTCGTCGTTGGCGTCCCAGGTGTCGCGGGCGCTGGTCAGGCACAGTCCCTGCAGGATCGGCACGTCGAGCGCGGCCAGGGCACCCACGTCCCAGGCCTCGTCCTCGCCACCGGCCTGCGCGTCGGCGGGCCGCGTGCCGCCCGCGGCGAGGACGGTGACGACGAGCGCGTCGGCCTGCCGCAGCGTGTCGAGCAGCTCGGCCGGCGCGGTGCGCAGCGACGACGCGAACACGGGCAGCGCCCGGCCGCCGGCATCCTCGATCGCATCGCACAGCGTCCCCACGAACGCGGTGTTGCCGGCCAGGTGGTGCGCCCGGTAGTAGATGACACCGACGGTGGGGCCTGTTGCGGTTGAGGGACGGTCGAGCAGCCCCCAGGTGGGGGTGGTCGCCGGCGGCGCGAAGCCGTGGCCGGTGAGCAGGACCGTGTCGGACAGGAAGTTGTGCAGCTCACCCAGGTTGGCCGGGCCGCCCTCGGCGAAATACGCGTGGGCCTGCGCGGCGACCCCGGCGGGCACCGTGGAGTGCGACATCAGCTCGGCGTCGGGCAGCTGCTCACCACCGAGCAGGACCACTGGCAGCGGGAGCCGGGAGCTGCCGGAAGGGCGTGACAGCCGGAGCAGCGCGTCGAAGCCCTCCTGCCAGTCCCGGTAGCCGCCCAGGAACCGCACCACGACCAGGTCGGCGCCGTCGGCCAGGCCCGGGAGGTCCTCGACGGCGGTCCGGGACGGGTTGGCCAGCCGGAACGCGGCACCGCTCGCACGCGCGCTGAGCAGGTCGGTGTCAGACGTCGACAACAGCAGGATCACGCCGGGGTCCTCCCTCGGGGTCCGCGCCCCAAGTCGGTCGGGAAAGGTCGGGCGACGGAGAGTCTCCTGGCTCCCGGATCGGCGCTCGCCTCCGGCCTTCCCAGGTGTGCAAAACCCGGTGGCCTTCTGTCGAAGGTCAGCTCCCCGGTCACAGTGGCGGGACCGCGCCGGATTCACACCGGCTTCCTCCACACGTCGCCGTACAGCACCGACAACTCTCCTGGACAGCGCTGTCTTGCGTCAAGCGCAGTAGTATCCGGCCCGTGCAGGCTGCCAGTGGACGCGACGCTCCGGACCGGTGCCCGGGCGCGGTGCAGGTCCACGCCGCGGCCGACGGGGGCCTGGCCCGGGTCCGGCTGCCCGGCGGGCGGCTGACCGTGGACGGCCTGCACACGCTCCGCGCGGCCGCAGCGGCGCTCGGCGATCCCGCCCTGGAGCTGACCTCACGCGGAAACATCCAGGTCAGGGCGCTGCGCCCGGGGGCGGAGACGGAGCTGGCCGCGCGGTTGTCCGCCGCCGGGCTGCTGCCGTCGGACACCCACGAACGGGTGCGCAACATCATCGCCAGCCCGCTCAGCGGCCGCGACGGCCTCGGCGACGTCGATGTGCGGTCGGTGGTGACCGCGTACGACGCCGGCCTGTGCGCCGACCCGGCCCTGGCCGCGCTGCCGGGGCGGTTCCTGGTCACCGTCGACGACGGGCGCGGCGACGTGACCCCGCTCGGCGGCGACGTCGGCCTGCACGGCGACCGGCTGACCCTGGCCGGCACGCCGACCACCGCCCGCGGCCACGCTGACCTGCTGTTGCGGGCCACCGGAGCGTTCCTGGCGGAGCGGGCCGAACAGGGCGGCAACGCGTGGCGCCTCGCCGAGCTGACCGACGGCCCGGCCAGGGTGGCTGCCCGCCTGGACGCGGCCGTCGACCCGCGTCCTGTGAACAACGGCACCGGCCCGGCCGTCGGGTGGACGCCGCAGACAGACGGGCGGGCCGCCCTCACGGTCGTCGTCCCCCTCGGGCTGCTCACCCCGGCGCAGTCGGCGGCGCTCATCGAAGCCGCGCCGGGAGAGATCATCGTCACCCCGTGGCGGACCGTCGTCGTGCCGGACGTACCGATGGCAGAAGCTGAACCCGTCGAAACCCTGCTGACGGCGGCCGGCCTGGTCACCGACCCCGGATCGCCATGGGCGGGGGTGACCGCGTGCGCCGGTCGGCCGGGCTGCGCCAAGGCCCTCGCCGACGTGCGGGCGGACGCGCGCGCGGCGGTCGAGGCGGGCACGGCGCCGACCGGACTGCCGGTGCACTGGGTCGGTTGCGAACGGCGCTGCGGCGCACCGAAGGGAAGGCACGTGGAGATGCTCGCGACCGCGGACGGCTACCAGGTGGTTACGTGACCGGGCCGGAGCGCAGCGGAGGAGCCGGGCACCATGTGCACAGTGTCGAGTCAGGCCGGCGCCGGAGCGAAGCGGAGGTGACGGCGTGACGAACTATGAGTACGTGAAGGACGGCGCGGAGATCTACCGGCGGTCGTTCGCCACGATCCGGGCCGAGGCCGACCTGTCCGGCCTGCCCGCCGACATCGCCCAGGTCACCGTCCGCATGATCCACGCGTGCGGGATGGTGGACCTCGCCGGTGACGTCGGGTACAGCGCCGACGTGGTCCGCCTCGCCCGCGCCGCGCTGCGCGACGGCGCCCCGATCCTGTGCGACGCGGAGATGGTCGCGTCCGGCGTGACCCGGGCTCGGCTGCCCCGCGACAACGAGGTCCTGTGCACCCTGCGGGACCCGCGGGTGCCGGCGCTCGCCGCCGAGCTCGGCACGACCCGCAGCGCCGCCGCCCTCGAGCTGTGGGGCGAGCGCCTCGGCGGGGCCGTCGTTGCGGTCGGCAACGCGCCGACGGCGCTGTTCCGGCTCCTGGAGATGATCGAGGCGGGCGCGCCGCGACCGGCGGCGGTGCTCGGCATCCCCGTCGGGTTCATCGGCGCGGCGGAGTCGAAGGCGGCCCTCGCCGCATCGGACCTGCCGCACCTGGTCGTGCACGGCCGCCGGGGCGGCAGCGCGATGACGGCCGCCGCCGTCAACGCGATCGCGGACGAGAAGGAATGACCACAGTGGACAGTGCAGGGGTGACCGGGCGGCTGTACGGCGTGGGCCTCGGACCGGGCGACCCGGAACTGATGACGGTGAAGGCGGCCCGGCTCGTTGCGGCCGCACCCGTGGTCGCGTTCCACAGTGCCCGCCACGGGCGCAGCATCGCGCGGTCGATCGCGGTGCCGTACCTGCGCGAAGGCCAGATCGAAGAGGCCCTCGTCTACCCGGTCACCACCGAGGAGATCGGCGACTACCGCGCGGTCATCGAGGAACACTACGACGCGTGGGCGGCCCGGCTCGCCGCGCACCTCGACGCGGGCCGCGACGTGGTGGTGCTCTGCGAGGGCGACCCGTTCTTCTACGGCTCGTACATGCACATGCACAAGCGGCTGGCACACCGGTACCCGACCGAGGTCGTGCCGGGCGTCACCTCCGTGGCCGGCGCGTCCGCGGTGCTGGGCCGGCCCCTCGTCGAACGCGACGAGATCCTCACGATCCTGCCCGGCACGCTGCCGGCCGACGTCCTCGCCGAGCGGCTCGCGGCGACCGACTCGGCCGCGGTCATGAAGCTGGGCCGCACGTTCGGCACCGTCCGCGACGCCCTGGAGCGGGCCGGCCGCCTCGACGACGCCTGGTACGTCGAGCGTGCCACCACCGACCGCGAACGGGTCGCGCCGCTGTCCACTGTGGACCCGGACAGTGTGCCGTACTTCTCGCTCGCGCTGCTCCCGAGCCGGGTGCACGAGTCGACTGCTTCCGTGCTGCGTGAACAGAAGCCCGCGACCGGCCTTGGTGAGGTCGTGGTCGTCGGGCTCGGGCCGGCCGGGCGGGACTGGCTCACCCCGGAGGCCCGGGCCGCGGTCGAGGCCGCCGAGGACCTCGTCGGCTACGGCCCTTACCTGGCAAGGATTCCGGCCAACCCGCGGCAGCGCCGGCACGCCTCCGACAACCGCGTCGAGTCGGAGCGGGCCGAGTTCGCTTTGGCGCTGGCCAAGGACGGCCGCCGCGTCGCCGTCGTGTCATCCGGCGACCCGGGTGTGTTCGCGATGGCGGCGGCGGTGCTGGAGATCGCCGCCGAGCCCCGCTGGAAGGACGTGCCGGTCCGGGTCCTGCCGGGGCTGACCGCGGCACAGGCGGTGGCGAGCCGCGTCGGCGCGCCGCTCGGCCACGACTTCTGCGTGCTGTCGCTGTCGGACCGGCTGAAGCCGTGGGACGTGATCGCCGGCCGTCTCGAGGCCGCGGCGCAGGCGGACCTGGTCATCGCCGTGTACAACCCGGGCTCGCAGAGCCGGACCTGGCAGGTCGAGGCGGCCAAGGAGCTGCTGCTGCGGCACCGGTCCCCGGACACCCCGGTCGTGCTGGGCCGCGACGTCGGCGGATCCGGGGAACGCGTCAGGGTGGTGCGCCTCGCCGACCTGCAACCGTCCGAGGTGGACATGCGGACGCTGCTCATCATCGGCTCGTCGCAGACCCGCGCGGTGGAGCGCGGCGACGGCGGCACCCCGGTGGTCTTCACCCCTCGCCGCTATCCCTGACCGGTCGGCGGGTTGGTGCGGTAGAGGCCGAGGATCTCCGGCAGCGGCACGATCCCCGGCCCGCCCGCCTCGACCCACGCGGTCAGGTCCCCGATGACCGCGTCGTCGAGGACGTACCCGAGCCAGACCGGCCTGGCCCCGGCCCGCCGCGCGGCCGGGGTCGGGTGCACGACGACGATGTTGGACCGCTCGCACGCGTCGAGGCAGGCGCTGACCCGCACCCCGGTCTGCCCGAGCGCCGTGCGCAACCTGGCCACCTGCGCGGCGTGGTCGACGTCCGGATGCTTGCGCGCCGACCCGCAGCAGCAGTCCCGGCACACGGTGACAAGGGGTCGTTCCACCCGCAGAGCCTAGCCTGGCCGGTCAGTCGCTCTCCAGGAAGATCGACTTCTCCAGGGCGCGGGCGAAGTGCGGCAGGATCTGCGGATCCAGGCCCACCGGGGGGATCTGGCCGGCGGCGACCCGGGTGCCGGCGTCGAGCAGGGCCTGGAGGTGGTCGCCCGGCCGGGCCGACCATCGCATCAGGTTGCCGACGCCGACGAGCACGGCGAGCGCCGCCGAACGGGGGTCCGGCGCCGGGCCGAATCCCGCGTAGAGGCGTTCCTGGGCCGCGTGCCGGCCGGCCAGGTCCCGCACGAGGTGCTTCGGACCGGAGAGCCAGCCGCCCCGCTTGCCGATACGCTCGATCCTGCCCTCGGCGGCGAGGCGCTCCAGCCACGGGTCCAGGCTCTTGCGCGCGCTGAACCGCAGCGTGCGCATGATCGCGCTGTAGGTCGGCACGGGCCCGCCGGCCAGCACCTGGTCGACCAGCTCGGACGTGCGGACAGTGTCGCGCAGCCCGTGGTGGTTGTGCAGGTCGCGGGTCTCGGTCGGGTGCAGGGCGAGCAGGACGATGTCTTCGGCCAGTGCTGGAACGGACACCAGGCGAGTTTCCTGGGAGCGCACCCATCCGGCGATCACCGACCCGACACCGCTGCGGCGGGAACCGGTCACCGCCGCTGCGGCGGGACCGGCACCGCCGCTACGGCCGGGCCAGGATCTCGCCGTGCAGGATGGACAGCCAGCCGTCGGGGGAGGCGGCCCAGGCGCTCCAGCCGTCGGCGAGGCGCTGCAGGTCCTCCTGCGTCACGCCGCTGGCCAGGGCCTGCGTCGCCATCGCTGAGGCGCGGACGCGGTCCGCCCACATGCCGCCCCACCAGGCGCGGTCCACGTCGTCGGCGAAGCACCAGGTGCTCGACGTCGCCGTGACGTCGGTGAAGCCCGCGGCCCGGGCCCAGGACAGCATCCGGCGGCCGGCGTCGGGCTCGCCGCCGTTGGCGCGGGCCATCCGCTGGTACAGCGCCAGCCACTCGTCGAGCTCCGGCAGCTGCGGGAACCAGGTGAACGCCGCGTAGTCGCTGTCGCGGGCCGCCACATAGCCGTCCGGCTTGCACACCCGGCGCATCTCGCGCAGCGCCTGGACCGGGTCGGCGACGTGCTGCAGGACCTGATGGGCGTGCACCACGTCGAACGTGTCGTCGGGGAAGTCGAGCGCGTGGACGTCGCCGACCACGTACGCGACGCCCTGCACGCCGGCCTTGGTGACCTCCAGGGCCGAGTCGGTCGCCTCGAGGGCGGTCACCGCGCCGGGGGCGACGACGGCGGCCAGGTCGGCGGTGATCGTCCCGGGTCCGGCGCCGACGTCGAGCAGGGTCATGCCCGGCCGGAGCACCGGCAGCAGGTACGCGGCGGAGTTCGCGGCGGTGCGCCAGCGGTGGGAGCGCAGGACCGACTCGTGATGCCCGTGGGTGTAAACCGTCATGTCCCAGACTTTAATATTCGCGTCTCTAATAATGGGAGACGCTTCCCAAATAGTGGAACCCGTAAGATCGCGGCGGTGAGAACGTCGCTGCTCGTGCTGGCCTATTTCGCGTTCATCAGCCTCGGGCTGCCCGACGGTCTGCTCGGCGTCGGCTGGCCCTTCATGGCCGGCACCTTCCACGTGTCGACCGAGTCGGTCGGCTACCTGCTCGTCGCGGCGACCACCGGCTACCTGACCTCCAGCGTCGCCGCCGGCTTCCTGCTCGCCCGCGTCGGCGTCGGCTGGCTCCTCGCCGCCAGCACCGCCGCCACCAGCCTCGCCCTGGCCGGCTACTCCCTCGCCCCCGGACTGTGGTTCGTCGTGCCATGCGCCCTGCTCGGCGGCTTCGGTGGCGGCGCGATCGACGCCGGACTGAACGCCTACGCCGCCGCCAACTTCAACGCCCGCCACATGAACTGGCTGCACGCCTGCTTCGGCCTCGGCGTGGCCATCGGCCCGCTCATCATGACCTCGGTGATCAGCGCCGGATCACCGTGGCGGCTCGGGTATGCCCTTGTCGCCGCGGCCCAGCTGGCCCTGTCGCTGTCGTTCGTGACGAAGGCGCGGAGCTGGGGGAGGGCGCCGGCGCCCGTGCACGAGACGCCGCAACGAGGACGGGACACCCTCAAGCTGCCCGTGGTGTGGGTGCAGGTCGTCGCCTTCGGCGTCTACGTCGCCGTCGAGGCCGGCGCCGGCCTGTGGGCGTTCCTGCTGCTCACCGATGGCCGCGGGGTCAGCGCCGCGGTTGCCGGCGTGTGCGTCTCCGGCTACTGGGCCATGCTGTTCCTGGGCCGCGTCGTGCAGGGCGCCGTCGCCGACCGCATCGGCGTGCACCGCGTCATCACCGGCTGCATGATCGGCATGGCGGCCGGCGCGTTCCTCGTCGCGCTGCCCGGCCCCGGCTGGCTCGCCGCCACCGGCCTCGGCCTGATCGGCTTCGCCGCCGCACCCGTCTTCCCGCTGCTCACGCTCACCACCGCCGACCGCGTCGGCGCGGCACACGCCGACCGGGCGATCGGCCTGCAGATCGCCGGTGCCGGCCTCGGCGGAGCCCTCGTCCCGACCGCCATCGGTGTCCTGCTCGCCCGCGCCGGCGTCAACATCCTCGGCTCCACCCTGCTCGCCCTGGCCTTGCTCCTGCTGGTGTTGTACTGGGTCAGCCAGCGCCTGGCGTCGCATGACCAGATGCGTCCGGCCTCCGGCCAGGCGGTGCCTGTTCCCGGGACCGCCGACGGCGCAGGATCGACGGCATGAGAAGCGCGTTGCTCGTCATCGACATCCAGGAGTCCTTCCGCCAGCGCCCCAGCTGGGCCGCCGTCTCCAACCCCGACATCGTCGCGACGGTCAACCCGTTGATCGACGCTGCCCGCTCCCGCGGTGACCTGATCGTGTGGATCCTGCACCACGAGGTCGACAACGTCTTCGACCCGCGCAACGGCCACGTCCGCCCCATCGAGGGCCTTTCCCCGTTGCCGGACGAGCCGGTCATCACCAAGACGTCGGCGAACGCGTTCACCACCACCGGCCTGCAGCAGCTGCTCACCACCGAGGGCATCCGGCACCTGATCGTCACCGGCATCCAGACCGAGCAGTGCTGCGAGACGACCACCCGGGTCGCCGGCGACTACGGCTACGACGTCACGTTCGTCACCGAGGCCACCGCCACGTTCCCGATCGCGCACCGCGACGAGAAGCACCTGCCCTACGACGAGATCCTCGCCAGCCCCCGCACCCTGTCCACCGACGACGTCATCGCCCGCACCGAGTACGCCCTGGCCGGCCGCTTCGCCACGATCGCCACGGTCAAGGAGCTCATCGGCTGATGAAGGTCGTCTTCCTGCTCGTGCCACAGCTGCATCTGCTCGACCTGGCCGGACCGGCGCAGGTCTTCTCCACGGCCCGCGACTTCGGCCTGGACTACGCACTGCACTACGTGGCCGAGCAGGACGACGTGCCGTCGGCGCAGGGTTTACCGGTCCGCCGCACCGACCCGCTGCTCGACCTGGAGGCGACCGACCTCGTCGTCGTGCCCGGCTGGCGCAGCCACGGCTTCCCGAACAACGGCCGGCTCAGCCCCACGGTGCGGGCCTGGCTGGCGGCCCACCACGACGCCGGCGGCACCTGCGCCAGCGTCTGCTCCGGCGCCGACGCGCTCGGGCAGGCAGGTCTGCTCGACGGGCGCCGCTGCACCACCCACCACGTGCTGCAGGACCGGCTCGCCACCCGGTACCCCCACGCCAAGGTGCTCAAGGACGTCCTGTTCGTCATCGACGACAGGATCGTCACCTCCGCCGGGATCGCCAGCGGCATCGACCTTGCCCTGCACCTCGTCGCGACCCGGCACGGCCCCGGCCTCGCCGCGCAGATCGCCCGCGAGATGGTCGTCTACGCCCGGCGCAACGGCGACGAACCGCAGGACAGCGCCATGCTCCGGCACCGCGGCCACCTGTCCGACGTCGTGCACCGCGTCCAGGACCTCATCGACGCCCGGTTCGCCGACCGCCTGCCGCTGCGCGACCTCGCCTTCGTCGCCGGCGTCAGCGAACGCACCCTGACCCGCGCGTTCGGCGACGCGACCGGGCTGACCCCGCTGCGCTACCAGCAGCTGCTGCGGCTCGAACGCGCCGAGCACCTCATCGGCCACGGCGCCACCGTCGAGGCCGCCGCCCGCGCCGCCGGCTTCGAGGACGCCCGCATGCTGCGCCGCCTCCGCGCGCGGTAAGATCGCGCATGGGTTCGACCGACTTCGATCCCGACCCCCTGCTGGTGTATGGCGACGCGCTGGCCGAACTGGTGCCGGGGGAGCGGGCCCTCGCCGCCGTGGTGACGAAGCCGTCGATCGGCGTCGACCCGCCGCTGCCGCCCGATGAAGGGCCGCACGAATACACGGCCGGTTCCGTCGCCGCCGGGGTCGTCGGGGCGGTCCTCTCGCCTTCGCTGCCCGGCGCGATGTTCCCCTGGTGGCTGCTGTTCGGCCGGTCGGCCGCGGGGACACCGGCCTCGACCGCCGCGGCGTCCCGCCGTGCCTGCACCGGCAGCGCCACGGTGCTGCTGGTGGTCACCGACACGACGCTGCGGCTGTTCGAGCCCCGCGACTCCGCGCACTTCATCTTCGAGCCCGGCAAGGATTACGGCCCGGCCGCGCAGCGCCTGCGACCGCTGTGGGAGACGCCGCTGCCGACCGTCCGGTCCGCCAGGGTGGGCTGGTATCGCCTGCACCCGTGCCGCCTGACGATCGAGTTCACCGACGGTTCGTGGACGGCGTTCGCGAGCCTGTTCGAGATGGGACGCCGCAAGGCTCGGACCGCCGTGCGGGCGCTGTCCTGACCGTTGGTGTCGCGAGCAGGGCGCCACCCGCGCACAGGACGGCGGCCCACCAGAGGGCGGCCGCGGCGCCGGCCCGGTCGGCGAGCCACCCCGACGCCCACGGCCCGGCCGCCTGCCCGGCCGCGAACACGACGGTGAGCGCGGCGATCAGCCTCGTCGCCCCGCCGGGCGGCCGGCCCGCGACGGCGCGGGCGGTGACCGCCGCGGGCACCATCATGAACGCGGACCCGAACAGCACCGCGGACCCGCCGACGGCCGGCGGGCCGCCGCCGAGCAGCGGCAGGGCCGCGGCGACGGCGACCACGGCGAGGAGCACGGCCAGCGCCCGGGTTCCCGGCCAGGTCGCGATCGGCCGGCTCCACAGCACCGGCGCGGCCGCCGCGCTCAACCCGAGCACCGTCCACGTGAGGCAGACCAGCCCGAGCGTGGCATGCCGGGACGCCAGATACGCCGACAGGAACGTCATGTACGCGATGTAGCCCGCGCCGAACATGGCGTACACCAGGAACAGCCGCCAGTGCGCAGCACCCTGGCCGGGCTCGGCGGGCGTCCCAGCGCTCGGCGTCGTCGCGCCGGCGGCCCGCCAGCTGCCGAGGGTGGCGAGCGCGGCGGCGCCGGCGAGCAGTGCCCAGCCGAGCGGCCACCGCTCCGGGTGCCGGTCCAGCAGCACCGGCACCGTCCCGCCGGTGAGCACGACGCCGAGGCCGGTGCCGCAGTAGTAGACGGTGACCGGGGCGACGGACCGCGTTGTTCCGGCCAGCCGCGCCGCCAGGACCGCGCCGGCGATGAACACCAGGGCGCCGCCGAGGCCGCCGAGCGTGCGGACGGCCAGCAGCAGCGGGTAGCGGCCGGTCGCGGCGGTCCCCGCGAGGGACGCGGCGGTGAGCAGCATGCCCGCGCGGAACGTCCGCGCCGGTCCGATCCGGCCGGCGACGCCGGCGGTCACGGCCGCGCCGAGCAGGTAGCCGGCGCTGTTGGCGGTGGTCAGCCCGCCCGCCTCCGCGAGGCTCCAGCCGAGCCGCTCCCGCATGGCGGGGATGAACAGCCCGGGCCCGAACCGCGCCAGCCCGAGTGCCGACGCCGTCCCGAGCGCCAGCCCGGCGGCCCGCCAGAGTCCTCGCACGGACGCCTCCAACGCAGATGGTACCGATCGGTTCGACCCACCCTAACGGGGAATCGAACCGATCGGTACCATCTAGCGCGTCGTGGGTCCCGGTGTCGATCCGGGCACACCGCCGTTATGAGCAGCGGCCGGGCAGCCAGCGCCCGCACCCACGGTGGTCCACAACGGACGGCATGAGGGCGATCGTCGGGAGTCGAACCCGAACCACCAGGGCCACAACCTGGCGTGCACATCCGGTACACCACGAACGCCATGCTTTTGCTTTTGCGTGCCCGCGGAGGGACTCGAACCCCCAACATCCTGTTTGTAGGACAGACGCTCTTCCATTGAGCTACACAGGCTTGACCTTTCACCGTGAGTCGGGTTGGCGGGATTCGAACCCACGACCTCTCGCACCCGAAGCGAGCGCGCTACCAAACTGCGCCACAACCCGTTCCGTACCCGACCAGGGATTCGAACCCTGAACCTCCGCGACCTGAACGCGACGCCTCTTCCATTGGGCTACCCGGGCAGAGTGGACAACCTCGGTATCGAACCGAGCAGGCGCTGCTTGCAAGGCAGTGCTGCACACCTGTGCGTCGCCCAGAGAGCCAAAGGTCGGACTCGAACCGACTACCTTCCGATTACGAAACGGATGCACGACCAGTCGTGCTGCATTGGCATTGAGATGGTGGTGGAGCCGAAGACCGGATTCGAACCGGTGAACCTCTGTCGTACCAGGACAGCGCTCTGACCAGACTGAGCTACATCGGCAGACACACGCTGGGAGCGGAGGACTCGAACCCCCACAGCGAGGACCAAAACCTCGTGGCCTGCCATTAGCCGAGCTCCCATCGGCCTCGTGTCCTCACCCGGAGTCGAACCGGGACCCGCTGGGCTTCAACCAGCCGCGCTACCGCTTACGCCAAAAGGACAACGAACACTGCGTGGAGAAGCGGGGAATCGAACCCCGGGCCCCCGGCCTGCCGAGCCGGCGCTCTTCCAACTGAGCTACAACCCCATGTGTCGGGAGCCGGGGAATCGAACCCCGCGCTTCCTGGCCCCAAACCAGGTCCGGTCACCAAGCCGGTCGCTCCCGAAATTGCCATCCGCTGTGGAGTTTTCAATGTGGTGCCGTGTGCCCGCAGCGTGCTGGGGCCGTGCAAAGACGCGCAGGGGCGACAGGACTCGAACCTGCAGCCTTCGGTTTTGGAGACCGACGCTCAACCAGTTGAGCTACGCCCCTATGGGAAAAGAAAAACCGCCCGGTCCCTGTGCGGGGCGGGCGGTTGGAAGGCTTGGTGTTCTAGCCTTTCCACCGTCCCGCGGTGCGCATGGCCGGCATGCTGTGCGGGTGGGCCGCCGGGACCGCCGGGGCCATGGGCAGCGCAGCGGCAAACGCCGGCAGCTGCCGGGTTTGCGTGGCGGTCCAAGTCCTCATCGGGGGCTCCTGGGGATCGGGGGTGGTCGTTGCCTTGTGCATTCAACGATAAGTGCGTGGCGGGCAAAGGCCAAGCGAATTAATCAGCGCACATGGTGCAGGGCCTGATGGACGACGCCGCCGGCGGCGCGCAGGGCCTGGCGGGCCTGGTCGACGTCGGCCCGGGTGAGCAGGGTCAGCAGGGCCACCTTCGCCTCGTTGCCGGCGGCGGTGAGGGCGGTCTGGCACGTGTCGGCGGGCAGTCCGGTCGCCTGGACCAGCATGCGGACCTGGCGCACCCGCAGCTTGGCGTTGCTGGCGACCATGTCCGTCATGAGGTTGGAGTAGGTGCGGCCGAGGCGGATCATCACCGCGGTCGACAGGGCGTTGAGGACGAGCTTCTGCGCGGTGCCGGCCTTCATGCGGGTGGAGCCGGTGACGACCTCGGGGCCGGTGTCGACGGCGATGTGGATGTCGGCGTGCACGGCGATGGCGGCCATGGGGTTGGCGGAGAGCAGGACGGTGCGCGTGCCGCGGTCCCGGGCGGCCTGCAGCGCGCCGCCGACGAACGGGGTGCCGCCGCTGGCGGTGATGCCGAATGCGACGTCGCCGGCGGTGAGGACCTCGGCGGCGGTGGCGGCACCCGCCTCGGCGTCGTCCTCGGCCGCCTCGACGGCGTCGGTGAGCGCCCGGATGCCGCCGGCGAGGTGCGCGACCACGTGGCCGGGCTCGACCCCGTACGTGGGGCGTAGTTCGGTCGCGTCCAGGACCGCCATGCGTCCGGAGGTGCCGGCGCCGAAGTAGTGCAGGCGGTGGCCGGAGCGCAGGGCGTCGACACAGCGGTCGACGGCCTCGGCGAGGTCCGGCAGCACGGCGGCGACGGCGGTGGCGACGGTCGCGTCCTCGGCGTTGATCAGTTCGAGGATGCGCAGGGTCGGCAACCGGTCGATCTGGTGGGTCCGCGCGTTGCGTTCCTCCGTCGGGGCGATCGGGGGAGAGACGGTCACCAGGGTCCTCGTTCCGGTCGCACCCGCCGGCTGCGGACGGCCTCGCGGGTCTTTTCCACGGCCGCCTTGGTCTGCGCGTAGGTCTTCTGGGCGACGCCGACGAACACGCAGTCGACGACGGTGAGCTGGGCCAGCCGGCTGGCCATCGCGCCGGAGCGGAAGGTGGTCTCGCGGGCGGCGGTGGTGAGGGTCAGATCGGCGATGCGGGTCATCGGCGACTTGGGGAAGTTGGTGAGGGCGACGGTCGTGGCGCCGCGGCGGCCGGCCTCGGCGAAGGCCTCGATCGTGTCCATGGTGGTGCCGGTGTGCGAGATGCCGATGGCGACGTCGCGTTCGTCGAGCAGCGCCGCGCTGGTGAGGGCCAGGTGCAGGTCCGACCAGGCATACGCGACCAGGCCGACGCGGTGCAGCTTCATCTGGAAGTCGCGGGCGACGAACGCGCTGGCGCCGACGCCGTAGATGTCGACGCGGCGGGCCGCGGCGACGGCGTCGATCACCTGCTGGAGGATCGCGAGATCGAGCTGGGCGGCGGTGTCCTCGACGGCCCTGGCGTCGGCGAAGGCGATGGTCTTCACGACGGTGGCGAGGTCGTCGGTCTGGCTGATGTCGCTGCCGGGTGCCTCGCCGGCGCCGCCGTCGTCGAGCGCGCGCCCGGCCTCGGCCGCGAGTCTCAGCCGGAGCTCCGGGTAGCCGGAGAAGCCGATCGCCCGGCAGAACCTGATGACCGTCGTCTCGGACGTCTCGGCTCGTTTGGACAGCTCCGTGATCGTCAGCTGAGCGGCGGTGGCGGACTCGTCGGCGATGATCCGCCCGACGCGCTGCTCCGCCGGGGAGAGCGAGGGCAGCAGCCCCCGGATCTTCACCGCGGTGGACGTTGCGCCGCCTTCGGCCGGCTGCCGGCTCACCTTCATGTGGGAAAGTTTCCGTTCTCGGAACCTTTTCGTCAATGCAGTACGGTGTTCGGGTGCGTACACCCCTGGTCGTCGGTGTGGACGCGGGTGCGACGAGCACCCGCTGCCTGGTCAGCGCCATCGATGGGACGGTGCTGGGCCGCGGTCACGCGGCCGGGGCGAACCAGAACTCCAGCGGTGGCCGGCCCGCAGAGGCCCTCGCCGGTGCGTTGCGGATGGCCCTCGAGGGTCTCGATCCGGCCGCCGTGGAGCTGGGCGTGATCGGTGCGGCCGGTGCCGCGGCGGCGGGTGCGGCGGAGGCCCGGCAGGCTGCCGAGGAGGCGTGGCACGCCACCGGACTGGGCGGGGCGCTGCGCAGCGTCACCGATCTCGAGGTTGCGTTTTCCGCTGGTACGCCGCACCGATCCGGCCTGCTCCTGCTCGCCGGGACCGGTGCCGCGGCGGTCGCGTTCCGCGACGGCGTGCCGTTCGTGCGGTGCGACGGCTACGGCTGGCTGCTCGGTGACGAGGGCTCGGCCGTGTGGCAGGGCCGGGAGGCGTTGCGCGCGGTGCTGTGCGCCGTGGACGGCCGGGGGCCGGCGACGCTGCTCACCGGCCCGGTCTCCGCGGCCCTGGAGGTGGCCGCGCAGGATGACCCGGAAGGGCACGCCCAGGCGCTCGTGCGGGTCGCGTACCGCCGCCCGCCCGCCGCCCTCGGGCTGCTCGCGCCCCTGGTGGGTGCCGCCGCCGGCGCCGGTGACGAGGTGGCCCGCGGTATCACGGCGGCCGCTGCCGGGCACCTGCTGCACGCGCTCGACGTGGTCGCCCGCCGCGGCGGCCGGCCGGCCGGGTCGCCGGTGGTCCTGGCCGGATCGGTGCTGCTGAGCGCCGGTCCCGTCGCCGATCTGGTCCGCGCCGGCATCCAGGAACGGTTCGGGGCCGGCCCGGCCGAGGCGCGCGACGGTGCGGCCGGCGCCGCCGCCCTGGCCGTGGCCGCGCTCACCGGGTCACCGCTCGACCCCGCTGTGCACGCCCGGCTCACCGTCAGTAGGTAATGCTCCGGCAACGATTTCGTCAATATTTTACCGGGCGGCAAGGTTCGCCGCGGCCGCCTGAATACTTCGACATTGACATATATGGGCAGGTCGGCGAGCATGATCACGTCCCCCGGAGTGGTGTCGGCGGGCCCGTCGGCGCTGCCGGAACGCCAGTTGGCAGGAATCTTCCGACTCTTGAAACTTCCGTTGGAAACCTTCATTCTCGTCATCAGCGAGCGCCCCCTCGAACCCCCACGAAGGAGCACGACGGATGAACACGTTGACCCGCAGGGGCGTCCTGCAGACGGCGGCTGCCGCCGGGCTGCTGGCCACCACCCCGGCCGCGCTGAGCGCCTGCGCCACGGGCGGCGACGGGGACACCAAGACCGAGCAGGGTGACAAGACCAACGTCAACCCGCTCGGCGTCAAGGAGGACGCCCCGCTCGAGGTCGTCATCTTCAACGGTGGCTTCGGCGAGGACTACGCCAAGGCCCACGAGGCCATGTACAAGGAGAAGTACCCGAAGGCGGAGATCAAGCACTCCGCCACCGCGGAGATCAGCAAGACGCTGCAGCCGCGGTTCGTCGACGGCAGCCCACCCGACTTCGTCAACAACTCCGGCGCGGCGCAGATCGACTTCAACGGGCTCGTCTCGCAGAACGCGCTCACCGACCTCGCCCCGCTGCTCGACGCGCCGAGCCTCGACGTGCCGGGCAAGAAGGTCCGCGACACGCTGCTGCCCGGATCGCTGCTGCCGGGCACCTACAACGGCAAGGTGTTCTCGCTCAACTACGCGTACACCGCCTACGGCATCTGGTACGACGAGAAGCTCCTCACCGACAAGGGCTGGCAGTACCCGAAGACCTGGGACGAGATGATCGCCCTGTGCAAGACCATCAAGGCCGCCGGCCTCGCGCCGTGGACGTACCAGGGCAAGCACCCGCGCTACATGAGCTGGCCGATCCTGTCCGCCGCGGCGAAGATGGCCGGGCCGGAGATCCTGCTCGCCATCGACAACCTCGAGCCCAACGCGTGGAAGCACGAGGCCATCAAGACCGCCGCCGACGCGTACTCGCAGCTGGCCGTGGACGGCTTCATCCTGCCCGGCTCGGAAGGCCTGGACCACATCCAGTCGCAGACCGAGTGGTCGCAGGGCAAGGCCGTGTTCATCTCCTGCGGCTCCTGGCTGGAGAGCGAGCAGAAGAAGGTCACGCCGCCCGCGTTCAGGATGGCGATCGCGCCGACGCCGAGCCTGAGCAGCGGCGACAAGCTGCCGTTCGAGGCGCTGCGGGGCACCGCGGGTGAGCCGTACATCGTCCCGGCGAAGGCCAAGAACGCCATCGGCGGCATGGAACTGATGCGCATCATGCTGTCCAAGAAGGGCGCCTCGGACTTCACGAAGAAGACCTCGAGCCTGACCTGCGTCGCGGGTGCCGAGGAGGGCGTCGAGCTGCCGCCCGGCCTCACCAGCGTCACCAAGGCGCTGAAGGCGTCCGGCGACAAGGGCTTCAACTGGGTGTACAACTCCTTCTACCGCAAGCTGGAACGCAACCTCGTGGACGCGGCCTGCGGCGACCTGTTCACGAAGCGGATCAACGCGCAGCAGTTCGTGGACGCGTGCCAGAAGGGCGCCGACGAGATCGCCAAGGACACGTCGATCACGAAGTACAAGCGGAGCTGATCGATGCGGCACGGCCGGCGCCTGTTCGTCTTCACGTTCCTCGTACCGCCGCTGGCGCTGTACGCCGTGTTCGTCATCTCGCCGTACCTGCAGGCGTTCCAGATCTCGCTGACCAACTGGCGGGGCCTGTCGCCGACCTACGAGTACGTGGGGCCGGAGAACTTCACCCGGCTCCTGCAGGACCACTACGTGTGGAACGCGCTGAAGAACAACGCCATCATCCTCGTGGCACTGCCGATCATCACGATCGTGCTGGCGTTGTTCTTCGCGTCGATGCTCAGCGTCGGCGGCCGGTCCGGGAAGGCGGGCGTGCACGGGGTCCGCGGCGCCGCCTTCTACCGCGTCGTCTACTTCTTCCCCCAGGTGCTGTCGGTGGCGATCATCGGCGTGCTGTGGAAGGAGGTGTACGCCCCGCGCAGCGGCATCCTCAACGGCTTCCTCCGCGCGATCGGGCTGGACGGCCTGGCCAAGCCGTGGCTCGGCGACCCGGACCTGGCGTTCTGGTGCGTCCTGGCCGTCATGGTGTGGAGCAACGTCGGCTTCTACGTCGTGCTGTTCAACGCCGCCATGCAGTCGATCCCCAAGGAGATCTACGAGGCTGCGCTGCTGGACGGCGCCGAACGCGGCGAGATCCTGCGCAAGATCACGGTGCCGCTCGTCTGGGACACGATCCAGGTCGCCTGGGTGTACCTGGCGATCCTGGCCATCGACGCCTTCGCCATTGTGCAGATCATCACCGACGGCGGGCCCGGCAACAGTTCCGACGTCATCGGGCTGCGGCTGTACGGCAACGCCATGAATGATTCCAAGTTCGGCTACGCCTCCGCGATCGGGGTCGCGATGTTCTTCCTGACGTTGTCCATCGCGGTCGTGTCGCTACGCCTGAGCCGCCGCGACCGGGTCGAGCTGTGAAGCCCGGGATGGACCGCCGAGCGCCACGGGGGCGCTTCGGCATCGTCAACGCCTTCTCCCACACGTTCCTCGTCGGGTGGGCGGTGCTGACCACGTTCCCGCTCGTGTGGGCCGTGCTCAGCGCGTTCAAGTCCGACAACGAGATCCTCACCAGCGCGTGGAGCCTGCCGTCGAAGCTGCGCTTCGACAACTGGGTGCGCGCCTGGACCGAGGCGAACATCGGCCTGTACTTCCTCAACACCGCAGTGGTCGTCTCCGGCGCGCTGGTGCTCACCATGCTGCTCGGCGCGATGGCCGCCTACGTGCTGGCCCGGTACACCTTCAAGTTCAGCCGGGCGATCTACTTCCTGTTCGTCGGCGGCATGATGTTCCCGGTCTTCCTGGCGTTGGTCCCGCTGTTCTTCGTGGTGAAGAACCTCGGCCTGCTCTCCACCCACCTCGGCCTGATCCTGGTCTACACGGCGTACTCCCTGCCGTTCACCGTCTTCTTCCTCACCGCGTTCTTCCGGACGCTGCCGTCGGAGGTCGCCGAGGCGGCGATGGTGGACGGCTGCTCCCACTGGGGCCTGTTCTTCCGGATCATGCTGCCGATGGCCCGCCCCGGCCTGATCAGCGTCGGCATCTTCAACCTGCTCGGGCACTGGAACCAGTACGTGCTGCCGATCGTGCTCATGCAGGGCCAGGGCGCGGAGAAGAAGTGGGTCCTCACCCAGGGCCTCACCGCGCTCACCGTCAACCAGGGCTACGCCGGCGACTACAGCGCCCTGTTCGCCGGCATGGCGATCGCGATGCTGCCCGTGCTCATCCTGTACCTCGTCTTCCAGCGCCAGGTGCAGTCCGGCCTCACGGCGGGGCACCTCAAGTAGATTCGACGGCATGGATCGCGACGAGTTCGCCGCCCGGTTCGCGGCGTCGGCGGCTGCCGCACGGGCGGTCGCGCTGCCGATGGTGATCGAGCCGCTGCCGGAGCCGCTGCTGTTCCGGGTGCGGCTCAACCAGTCCTACGACGGCAACCCACCGGCGCCGGGGGAGCGGCGCTACCCGCAGGACGGCTCGATGGAGCGGGCGGTGGCGCTGCACCGGTGCGACGCGGAGACGGCGATCGCCGAGCTGTGGCGCGACGGTCACGTCCCCCAGTGGATCAACGTCGCGGTCGTCGGCGAGACCGGTGATGCGACGGTCGTCGAGCTGGTCTGCTGCGGTCGATTCGACCCGTCCCCGCAGGGCCCGGTGAAGCTGCCACCGTTCAACGTGGGCGGGCCGACGATGGGGTTCGGCCGCGACGAGGTCCCGTTCAACATCCACGCGGTCGCCGAGTGCTGGGACTCCGCCGACCTGCGCCGGCTGGCGATCATGCCGGACGTGGTGCGGTCGTTGACCCTGATGACCGGCGACCTCGACACCACCCTGCCGGCCCTGCCGAACCTGGAGATGCTCGAACACGGGATGTGGACGCTCGGGGACCTCTCCGTCTTCGCCCACTTCCCGAAGCTGTGGATCCTCCGGCTGCACGCGCCGGGCATCGTCCGGGTGGTCGGTGCCGTGCCCGCGTCCGTGCGGGGCCTGACGATCACGGCCGGCGAGCTCGGCGGGTCCGCGGCGCTGCCCGGCGAGCTGGACAGCCTGGACCTCCATCTCGCCCGCGGCACCGACCGGGACGTGGAGCGGCTCCTGGAGGGCGTTTCCGCACTGCGGTACCTCGACCTGAGCGGCACCCCCGTCACCGACGCGATCATCCCCGCGCTCGACCGGCTCGACCTGGCCGTGCTCGACCTGCGCCGCACGGCGGTGAGCGACGAGGCCCTGGCCCGCTTCCGCGAGGAGCGTCCCGGCGTCCGCCTGCACCCCTACGTCCCGCCGCCGGGCTACGTGCCGCCGCCGTCCGGCTACGAGAACGTCCAGCTCCGGTTGGCCGACTTTTCGTAGGTCGGGTCCCCGCCCGGACGGGCCGCACCCCTACGATCACCGGATGACCTCGGATGCCCAGACCGTGCCGTCCCCGGTCGCCGACGTGGTCCGTCGCCGGCTCGCCCGGCCCGCACCCGCCACGCCGGGGTTCTGGCTGGCGGCGATCCTGGTCACGGGGATCGGTCTGCTGTTGCGGATGGTGAATCTGTCCCATCCGAAGGAGACGATCTTCGACGAGGTCTACTACGCGAACGAGGCGTGGGACCTGTTGCAGCACGGGGTCGAGTGGAACCCGGAGGACAGCACTCCGCAGTACGTGGTGCATCCGCCGCTGGGCAAGTGGATGATCGGGCTCGGCGAGCAGATCTTCGGGTACAACTCGTTTGGGTGGCGCATCGCGGCGGTCACGGTCGGGGTGGTGTCGATCCTGCTGATCGTCCTCGCCGCGCGGAAGCTGTTCCGCTCGACGCTGCTGGCGGCGACGGCGGGGCTGCTGATGTCGCTGGACGGCATGCACTTCGTGCTGTCGCGGGCGGCGCTGCTGGACATCTTCCTGATGTTCTGGATCGTGGTCGCGTTCTACTTCCTGGTGCTGGACCGCGAACACCGCCGCGCCCAGTGGCTCCGCGTGCTGGAGACCGGCGGCGACCCCGACCACCCCCGGCTCGGCATCCCCTGGTACCGGCTGGCCTGCGCGGTCTCCCTCGGCCTCGCCGCCGGGGTCAAGTGGAGCGCGCTGTGGTACATCCTGCTCTTCGCCGCCCTGACCGTCGTCTTCGAGGCCAGCGCCCGCCGCACCGCCGGCGCCCGCCACCCCGTCCACACCGCGATCACGAGTGACGGCCGGTGGGTGCTCGTCTTCGGCGCCCTGATCCTCGTGACCTACCTCGCCACCTGGACCGGCTGGTTCGCCTCCGACGACGGCTACTTCCGCCACTGGTACGCGCAGACCAACGGCCTCCCGCACGACCGGCTGATCGACCCGCTGGTCAACCTGTGGCACTACCACCAGGAGGCGTACGGCTTCCACACCCAGCTCGACGAGAAGCACCCCTACCAGTCGTGGCCGTGGATGTGGCTGCTGCTCGGCCGCCCCGTCAGCATGTACGTCAACACCGACGGCCCCTGCGACGCGACCAGCTGCGTCTCGCAGATCCTGATGCTCGGCACCCCGGTCCTGTGGTGGTCGTTCCTCCCGGCGCTGGTCGCCCTGGGCTGGCTCGCGATCGCCCGCCGCGACGGGCGCGCCTGGCTCATCATGGCGTGCGCCCTCGCCGGCATCCTCCCGTGGTTCCAGTCCATGCCGTCGCACCGCACGATGTTCGCCTTCTACGCGCTGCCCGCCGAACCGTTCCTGGTCCTCGCCGTCGTGTACGTCCTCGGCGCCATCATCGGCCCGCCCCGCCACGTCGACCCGACCAGCGACCGCCGGCTGATCGGGGCGATCGTCGCGGGGACGTATGTGTCGCTGGTCGCGGTGTGTTTTGCCTACTTCTACCCGATCTATGCCGCGGTGGACATCACGAACGCTGAGTGGCTGTCGAGGATGTGGCTGGGCTCTCGCTGGATGTAGCCGGCTGTGGTTGCGGCTCGCTGTCTCTTGTCGGCCAGACCTTCAAATATTCGCCCAGAGTTGCGGGGACTTGATGGCTCCGCAACGTTGGGCGAATATTTGAAGGTCATGCTGACCAGAACCGCGAACCGCAACCAGCGACATGACACGGCCCGCGCTTGACCGACGGAAGCGTGGTGGCCGCCCAGGCGAGTCCAGGCGACCATCCGGACGGTGATCAGGCGGCCGTGCCCGTGGCGTCCGGGGCGCCGAGCACCTCCATCAGCCCGAGCAGGTTCAGCACCCGCCGCACTCCCGGGCTGGGGTTCACGATCCACAGGTCGCTGTTGTTGGACCGGGCGTGGGCCCGGGCGCCGACCAGCTTGCCGATGCCCGTCGAGTCGATGAACGACACCAGGCTCAGGTCGACCTCGACCCCTGTGGCGCGGACGTCGTCGATGGCGCGGTGCAGGACGGTGCGCAGCTGGGCCACGTTTTCCAGGGTGACCTCGCCGGCCACCCTGACTCTGATGGCCTGGTTCGGCATGGGGTCGACCGTGATGTGCAACTCCGGGAACACCGCGAAACGATCGCCCTGGTTCATTTGGCTCACCTTCTCAATATCCGAGCCGGTCTCACGATACGGGTTGCGCGGCCGTCCCGCATCAATCGAGGGATCGAACCCGATCAGGCGACGCCGGTGGGGCGGAACTGCACGCTGACGCGAGGGCCCACAGGGCGGGCGGTCTTGGGGATGGAGTGCTCCCAGGTGCGCTGGCAGGAGCCGCCCATGACGACGAGGTCGCCATGGCCGAGCGGGAAGCGGATGCTGTCGCCGCCGCCGCGGGGGCGCAGCAGCAGCGTGCGCGGGGAGCCGAACGAGACGATCGCGACCATCGTGTCGAAGCGGGCGCCGCGGCCGATGGTGTCGCCGTGCCAGGCGACGCTGTCGCGGCCGTCGCGGTAGAGGCACATGCCGGCGGTGACGAAGGGCTCGCCGAGCTCCTCGACGTAGTGCCGGGTCAGGTCGCGGCGGGCCTCGGTGAGCAGCGGGTGTGGCAGCTCGTCGCGTTCACCGTACCAACGCAGGAGGCGGGGGACGTCGACGACGCCGTCATACATCTTGCGGCGCTCGGCGCGCCAGTCCACCTCTTCCAGCAGCACGGAGAGGATCGTGTCGGAGCCGAGGACCCAGCCGGGCAGGTGGTCGACCCAGGCGCCGCGGCTGAGCTGGTGGCGCACCATTCCGCCGGTGAGCGGCCCCACGGCGGGCATGACCGTGTCCAGCATCGACGGCTGGTACGCGAGCTCCATCATGCGATCAAGTTTACACTCCATTTCGAACAAACGTACGAGCAACACACCGAACCGTCGAACCCGTATCGTATGGGTCACCATGAGTAGCAGGAAAATCGATCGCACCTACGAACCCGACGGCACGGCGGTGCGGGTCACCGGATATGCGCAGGCCAAGGAGGTGCTGCGCAGCACCGGCACGGTTCAGGCGGGCCTCGGCGTGGAGACGGTCGAGAAGCTGCCACCGAGCATCCGCCGCCCGGTGTTGTACCGCGACGGCGAGGAGCACCGGGAGCATCGCCGGCAGACGGCCCGGTACTTCACGCCGAGACGGGTCGACGAGCATTACCGCGAGCTGATGGAGCGGGTCGCCGACGAGCAGCTCGCGCACCTGCGGTCCGAGCCGGCGGTGGACCTCGCCAAGCTCAGCTTCCGGATGGCGATCGAGGTCGTGTCCGCGGTGATCGGCCTGACGGAGAGCCGGCCGGGCCTGGACAAGCGCCTCGACAGGTTCTTTCCGGAGAAGTTCGGCAAGCCGGGGTTCACGAGCCTCCACGGCATCTACTGGGTGTTCAAGCAGAACTTCCAGTTTCTCGGCATCTACCTCGCCGACGTGCGTCCCGCGGTCAAGGTCAGGCGCCGGCAGCGACGCGACGACCTCATCTCGCACCTGATCGACGAAGGTTGCCGCGACGGGGAGATCCTGGGGGAGTGCCTGACGTTCGCCGCGGCCGGCATGGTGACGACCCGCGAATTCGTCAACGTCGTGGCCTGGCATCTGTTCACCGACGACGCACTTCGCCAGCGGTACACCGGCGGCGACGAGACCACGAGGGTGGCGCTGCTGCACGACCTGCTCCGGCTGGAGCCCGTGGTCGGCAACCTCAAGCGGCGCACGACCGCGGCGATCCCGGCCGGCGAAGCGGTGATCCCGAAGGACGCGCTAGTGGACGTCGATGTCAGCACCGCCAACCTGGAGCGCGCCGACGAAGGGCCGGGGCTGGCGTTCGGCGACGGGCCGCACAAGTGCCCGGGCGCCTACGTGGCGATCCAGGAGGCCGACATCTTCCTCAGCAAGCTGTTCGCGATCGAGGGTCTGCGCATGGTCAAACCACCGCGGGTCGCGATGAAACCGGATATTTCCAGCTACGAGCTGCGGGACTTCATCATCAGCGTGCGGCCGCCAGCGTAGGCGCGGGCGCGAGGGACACCGCGGTCGGATCCTCGATCATGCGCTCGACCACGACACCGGCGCCGCCGCGCGCGGCCGCGGTGAAGCCCAGATGCGACGCGACGAAGTGGCAGCGGGCGGCGGTGCTGGCGACCGCCAGGCGGGCCAGGTTCGCCTGCGCCGAGGGGATCAGGTGGTCGGCGAGCTCGGCGAAGTAGCCGCCGAGCACGATCACCCGCGGGTTGAACAGGTTGACCAGGATCGCGCCGCCGTGGCCGAGCCAGCGGCCGACCTCGGCGACCGCCGCGGCCACCGCCTTGTCGCCGCGGCCGAGCCGGCGCAGCACCTCCGCGACCCGCTCCTCTGGGTCGGGGATCGGGCCCTGCTCCAGGCCGTAGGCGGCATCCGGAGTGGCCCGGCGGACCAGTTCGGCGAGGCCGACCTTGGTCTCCCAGCAGCCGACCCGGCCGCAGCCGCACAGGTCGCCGCCCGGGTCGAGCGGCAGGTGCCCGACCTCGCCGGAGAAGCCGTCGGCGCCGCGCAGGAGGCGGCCGTTGACGATCACCCCGCCGCCCACGCCGACCTCGCCGGTCAGGTAGACGAGGTCGTCGGTGCCGGCGGCGACCCCCCAGGTGTACTCGGCCAGGGCGGCCAGGTTGGCGTCGTTGTCCACGCCGATCCACAGGTCGGGGTCGAGGCCGTGGGCGAGGCGGGTGGCGACGGGGACGTCGCGCCAGCCGAGGTTGGGCGCGAGCACGACCACGCCGCGGGCCACGTCGACGAGGCCCGGCACGGCGACGGTCAGCCCGACCGGGGTCACGCCGCGGCGGACCAGCTCGGCGAGGGACCGCTGGGCGGCCTGGGTGAGGTCGTCGAGGCAGCGCTCGACGTCGCGGCCCTTGGCGTCGAAGCTGACCCGCTTCTCGATGACCGTGCGGCCGGTGAGGTCGCTGCCGTGCACGGCGAGGTAGTCGACGTTGATCTCGATGCCGACCGCGCCGACGTCTGGGGACAGCGCGATGCCGCGGCCGGGACGCCCGGCCGCGCCGGAGTGCTCGGTGCCGATCTCGCGGACCAGGCGCCGGCTGAGCAGCTCGTCGACGAGGCTCGACACCGTCGCCTTGTGCAGGCCGGTCGCGGCGGCGATCGCGGCCCGGGAGCGGGGCCCGTTGGTGCGGATGTGCCGCAGGGTCCGGCTCAGGTTGGCCCGGCGCAGGGCGAGCTGGTCCGTGGGCTCGTCGACGGAACCGGCGCCGGCCCTCTCCTTGCTCACCATCTGAAGCGCACCATCGGGAGACTCCTGTCGGGCGACCATCGAAGATCGGGCGACTGTCGACGATCGCGGCGGCCGTCGACGATCGGGCGATCATCGGGCATCGGCGACCTTCGACGCAGCCCATTCGTCTGTCAGTCCGACGAATCAACCACGAAACATCCCAGCAACACCAGCCCCCCGGGCAACGAATCCAGAACGTTTCGAAACTCATTTCAACACCCGTGTCGAGGTGCCCACGATCCAACGCAAGAACCCCACGTGATGCCACAGAACCCCTCGCTGCCGAATCCAGTGACAGCCGTTGACTTCTTGGTAGCAAGTCTGCAACATTTGGGCCAACGCTATGCAAGATTCCAACAAGCCGACGGCAGACTCTCGCCACTCTCCGCAACTCACGCTGTGACCTCACCGCCAACGGGTCACGCGTGCCGCACCGCACCGCCACTGCACGAGGGATCCCGACCGCCAACCCCGCGGTCCCTCGCGGAGCCGCCAACTCCCGCACCGCACACCCCGTCCCCTGGAACAAAAGGATCGCGATGAGTAAGAGGCACGTGACGCGAAGGGTGCTCTCGGCGTTCGCCGTGGCAGCCCTGGTCGCGGTTACGGCTCAGATTCTGCCGGCGGAAGCCGCCGGTGGACCCAACCTCGCCAGCGGCCGACCCGCCACGTCGAGCAGCACCAACGGCGCCAACGGCATCGGCAACATCAACGACGGCAACCAGGCCACCTACTGGGAGAGCGCCAACAACGCCTTCCCGCAGTGGGCGCAGATCGACCTGGGCAGCGCCAAGAACATCGACCAGGTCAAGCTGAAGCTGCCCAACGACACCGCCTGGGCGACGCGGCAGCAGACCCTGTCGGTGACGGGGAGCACGGACGGCAGCTCGTTCAGCACGATCGCCGGGTCGCTCGGGTACAGCTTCAACCCGGCCCAGCAGAACACCGTCACCATCGACTTCACCGCGGTCAACACCCGGTACGTGCGGCTGAACTTCACCGCCAACACCGGCTGGCCCGCCGCGCAGATCTCCGAGTTCGAGATCTACGGCGTCGCGTCGTCGAGCACCAACCTGGCCGCCGGCAAGACGTTCTCCTCCAGCAGCACCAACGCCTCGTACACCGCCGCGAACGCCGGCGACGGCAACCAGGCCTCCTACTGGGAGAGCAGCGGCGCGCTGCCGCAGTGGGTCCAGGTCGACCTCGGCTCGGCCGTGCCGGTCAGCTCGGTCGTGCTGAAGCTGCCCACCAACTGGGGCACCCGCAGCCAGACGCTGACCCTGCAGGGCAGCACCACCGGCAGCTCGTTCACCAACATCCTGGGCTCCGCGCAGTACGAGTTCAACCAGGGCACCGGCAACACGGTGACCATCCCGTTCACCCAGCTGACCACCCGCTACATCCGGGTGAGCATCTCGGCCAACACGGGCTGGGCCGCCGCGCAGCTGTCCGAGCTCGAGGTCTACGGCCCGTCCAGCGGTGACACCCAGGCGCCGACCGCGCCGGGCAACCTCGCGCTGACCCAGCCGGCCAGCGGCCAGATCAAGCTGACCTGGAACGCGTCGACCGACAACAGCGGCAGCATCGCCGGCTACGACGTCTACGCCAACGGTGCGCTGCGCACCAGCGTCGCGGGCACCGTGCTCACCTACACCGACTCGCAGCCCGACACGGCGACCGTGCAGTACTTCGTGAAGGCCCGCGACGCGGCCGGCAACCAGTCGCCGAGCAGCAACACGGTCACCCGCACCGGCACCACGCCGGACACGCAGGCACCGACCGCCCCGTCGAACCTGGCCTACACCCAGCCGGCCAGCGGCCAGATCAAGCTGACCTGGTCCGCGTCGACCGACAACAGCGGCAGCATCGCCCGCTACGACATCTACGCCAACGGCTCCTACCGGGCGAACGTGGCCGGCACGCTGCTGACGTACACCGACAACCAGCCCGACACGGCCACCGTGTCCTACGAGGTGAAGGCCGTTGACGCCGCCGGCAACAACTCGGCGGCGAGCAACACCGTCACCCGCACCGGCACCGGCAACCCGCCGGTCGGCACCAACCTCTCGGTGAACAAGCCGGTCACGGCCAACGGCTCGGTCTTCACGTTCATCCCGGCCAACGCCGTCGACAACAGCGTCACCACCTACTGGGAGGGCGCGGGCGGCTTCCCGGCCACCCTGACCTCCAACCTGGGTGCGAACGCCGACATCAGCAAGATCACGCTGAAGCTCGACCCCAGCACCGCGTGGGGGGCCCGGACCCAGAACATCGAGGTCCTCGGCCGTGAGCAGAGCGCGTCCGGCCTCACCAGCCTGGTGCCGGCCCGGGACTACCGCTTCGACCCGGCCACCGGCAACAGCGTCGACATCACGCTGACCGCCCGCGTCGCGGACGTCCAGTTGAAGATCAACTCCAACACGGGCGCGCCGTCCGGCCAGATCGCCGAGTTCCAGGTCTTCGGTGTCGCGGCGCCGAACCCGGACCTGGTCGTCACCGGCATCTCCAGCTCGCCGGCGAACCCGATCGAGACCGACGCGCTCAGCCTCACCGCCGTGGTGAAGAACCAGGGCACCGCGGGCTCGGCGGCGACGAACGTCAAGTTCTACTTCGGCACCACGCTCGTCGGCACGGCCAACGTCGGCGCACTCGCCGCCGGCGCGACCGCCAACGTGACCGCCAGCATCGGCGCCCGCGACGCGGGCTCCTACACGCCGATCGCGAAGGTCGACGAGAGCAACACGGTCGTCGAGCAGGACGACGCGAACAACACCTTCACCGGCTCCGCGTTCACCGTCGCGCCGGTGCAGACGTCCGACCTGATCGCCTCGCCGTCGGGCTGGTCGCCGAGCAACCCGTCGGCCGGCAACACCGTCACCTTCACCGTCGCCATCAAGAACCAGGGCACGCAGGCCTCGGCCGGCGGCGCCCACGGCATCACGGTGACCCTGAAGGACGCCACCAGCGGCGCGACCGTCAAGACGCTGACCGGCTCCTACACCGGCGTGATCAACGCCGGCGCCACCAGCACCCCGGTCAACCTGGGCACCTGGACGGCGGCCAACGGCAAGTACACGGTGACCACGGTGATCGCCGCGGACACCAACGAGCTGTCGGTCAAGCAGGCGAACAACACCTCCACGACCTCGTTCTTCGTCGGCCGCGGCGCGAACATGCCGTACGACATGTACGAGGCCGAGGACGGCACCGTCGGCGGCGGCGCGCAGGTCGTCGGCCCGAACCGGACCGTCGGCGACATCGCCGGTGAGGCCTCCGGCCGCAAGGCCGTCAACCTGAACAGCACCGGCAACTACGTCCAGTGGACCACCAAGGCGCAGACCAACACCCTCGTCGTGCGGTTCTCGATCCCGGACAACACCACCACCACGCTCAACATCTACGTCAACGGCACGTTCCTCAAGAACATCCCGCTGACGTCGAAGTACGCGTGGCTGTACGGCAACGAGACGGCGCCGCAGAACTCCGGCACCGGCCCGCGCCACATCTACGACGAGGCCAACGTGCTGCTCGGCACCACGGTCGCGGCCGGCGCCACGATCAAGCTGCAGAAGGACGCCGCCAACACGGGTCCGATCGCGGTCGACTTCATCAACCTCGAGCAGGCCACGGTCATCCCGAACCCGGACCCGACGAAGTACATCGTCCCGGCCGGCTTCACCCACCAGGACGTGCAGAACGCCCTGGACCAGGCCCGCCAGAGCAGCACCGCGCTCGGTGTCTACCTGCCGACCGGTGACTACCAGACGGCCAGCAAGTTCCAGGTCTACGGCAAGGCGATCAAGGTCATCGGCGCCGGCCCGTGGTTCACCCGGTTCTACGCACCGTCCACGCAGGACAACACCGACGTCGGCTTCCGGGCCGAGGCGGCCGCGGGCGGCTCCACGTTCTCCGGCTTCGCCTACTTCGGTAACTACATCATCCGTAACGACGGCCCCGGCAAGGTCTTCGACTTCGCCAACGTCGCCAACATCACGATCGACAACATCTGGACCGAGCACATGGTCTGCATGTACTGGGGTGCCAACACGGACTTCATGACGATCAAGAACTCGCGGATCCGGGACACCTTCGCCGACGGCATCAACATGACCAACGGCAGCACCAACAACCTGGTGACCAACAACGACGCCCGTTCGACCGGTGACGACGCCTTCGCGCTGTTCTCGGCGATCGACGCCGGTGGCTCCGACGAGAAGGACAACGTCTACGAGAACCTGTCCACGACCCTGACCTGGCGTGCCGCCGGGCTCGCGGTCTACGGCGGATACGCGAACACGTTCCGGAACATCTACATCGCCGACACCCTGGTCTACAGCGGCATCACCATCAGCTCGCTCGACTTCGGTTACCCGATGAACGGTTTCGGGGCCAGCCCGCCCACCCAGTTCTCGAACATCTCGGTCGTCCGCTCCGGTGGCCACTTCTGGGGCAACCAGGTGTTCGGCGCGATCTGGGTGTTCTCGGCATCCAAGGTGTTCCAGGGCATCCGGGTCAACGATGTGGACATCATCGACCCGACCTACTCCGGCATCATGTTCCAGACGAACTACGTCGGCAGCTCCCCGCAGAATCCGATCACGGACACCATCTTCACGAACGTGAGCATCTCCGGCGCCCAGCGCTCCGGTGACGCATACGACGCGAAGTCCGGCTACGCGATCTGGGCCAACGAGCTCCCCGAGGCGGGCCAGGGCCCGGCGCGAGGCGCGGTCACGTTCAACCACCTGACGCTGACGAACAACTACATCGACGTCAGGAACCTGAACCCGACCCTGCTCGTCATCACGATCAACCCGTAACACCGTTCAACGAGGGGGCCGTCGGTTCATCCGGCGGCCCCCTTCAATCTGCGGACCCCCTCCCGCAACTGCTCCGGCGCCGCAGCGGCGAACGTCAGCCGCAGATACGCGCCGTCGGGCTCCGCCGCGAACCACGGCCGGCCGGGAAACACCACCACCTGCAGCGCCGCCGCCGCGTTGGTCACGGCGACGTCGTCGGCGCCCTCGGGCAGCCGTCCCCACACGTGCAGCCCTCCCGCAGGAGCCAGAGCCAACTGCAGCGTCGGTACGTCCACCGCCAGCGCCTCCAGCAGCGCATCGCGGCGGGCCCGCAGCGCCACCCGCAGGGCCTTGAGGTGCCGGGCCCAGGCCGGCGACGTCACCAGGTCCAGGGCCGCCTGTTGCAACGGGCCGGAGACGAAGAAGTCGTCGAGGACCCGCGCCGCGCGCAACCGGGCCCCGGCCGCACCGCGGGCCCCGATCGCCGCGACCCGCAGCCCCGGCGCGGCGGACTTCGTGAGCGAGCGCAGATACACCACGTGCCCGTGCGGGTCGTCGGCGACGAGGGGCCGCGGGGGATCGCCGTCGATCGCCAGGTCCCGGGCGTAGTCGTCCTCGAGCAGGAACGCGCCCGCCGCCCGGACCGCCGCCAGCACGTCCGGCCGGCGGGCCGCGGACAGGGTCGCGCCGTGCGGGTTCGCATACAGCGGCTGGCAGTAGAACAGCCGGGCGCCGGTGCGCTGGAACGCGGCCCGCAGCAGGTCCGGGCGCACGCCCTCGGCGTCGGTGGGCACCGGCACGACCCGGAGCCCGGCGGCGCGGGCGGCGGCGAGCGCGCCGAGGTAGGTCGGCGCCTCCACCAGGATCGCGTCGCCGGGCGCGCACAGGGCCCGGAACGCGGTCGACAGCGCCGACTGCCCGCCGGGGCAGACGGTCATGTCCTCGGCCCGCAGCGCACCGCCGGCCGTGCGGGCGAACCAGGCCCGCAGGTCCTCGCGCCCCTCGACCGGCCCGCGCCCCCACGAGGCGGGCTGGCGGGCGGCCCGGGCGAGCGCCGCGCCGAGCACCGCGACCGGCTGCAGGTCCGGTTCGAGATAGCCGCTGGACAGCGGGATCATGCCGGGCCGGGGGACGGCGAGCAGTGCCTGCATCGCGTCCTCGCCGGGCGGCCGGGCGCCGAGCGCGATCGACTGCCAGCTGAGATCCTGCGGCCCGGCGGCGGGCGCCCGGCGCTGGACGAACGTGCCGCGGCCGGGCTGCGCGTCCAGGACCCCCTCGGCGGTCAGCGTGCGGATCGCCCGGGTCACGGTCACCGGCGAGGCCTGGTGGCGGGCGCTGAGCTCGCGCACCGTCGGCAGCCGCGATCCCGGTGCCGCCACGCTGGCCGCCGCCCGGAGATCTTGGATAACGCGGGCCGCTGCGTTATCGTCATTCATGAGAGACAAGAATAGCGTTACTGCGCCGAAGGCGATAACGGGCGTGGTTCTGGGCCTGCTGGGGGTCCTGTCGTTCAGCATGTCGCTGCCGGCCACCCGGGTCGCCGTCGGCGACCTCGACCCCTGGTTCGTCGCGTTCGGCCGTGCCGTCGGCGCCGGACTGCTCGCGCTGGCGTACCTCGCGGTCACCCGCGCGCCCCGCCCCACGCCCGCGCAGTGGCGGCGGCTCGCGGTCGTCGCGCTCGGCGTGGTCGTCGGCTTCCCGCTCTTCACGTCCCTCGCCCTCGTCACGAGCACCGCGTCGCACGGCGCCGTGGTCATCGCGCTGCTGCCCGCCATCACCGCCGGCTTCGCCGTCCTGCGCAGCGGCGAGCGCCCGTCGCCGGCGTTCTGGATCGCCGGGGGTGCCGGGCTCACCGCGGTGCTGGTGTTCCTCGTCGCCAGCGGCGCGGTGCACGGGTCCGTCGGGCCCGCCGACCTGTTCCTGCTCGTCGCGGTCGCCCTGTGCGGCCTGGGCTACGCCGAGGGCGGCGCGCTTGCCCGCGACCTCGGCGGCGCCCGCACCATCTGCTGGGCCCTCGTGCTGTCGCTGCCGGTCACGGTCGCGGTGACGGTGATCTCCGTCGCGCACCAGCCGCCGCACGCGTCCGCGGCGGCCTGGACCGGCTTCACCTACGTGACCCTGATCTCGATGTTCCTCGGCTTCTTCGCCTGGTATGGAGGGCTCGCCCGGGGCGGTGTCGCGAAGATCGGCCAGCTCCAGCTCTCCCAGCCGGTGCTGACCCTCGCCTGGTCGGCGCTGCTGCTGCACGAGTCCGTCCCGCCGGGCGCGATCACCGCCGCCGTCGCGGTCCTGGTGTGCGTCGCGCTCACGCAGCGGCTGCGCGCCGCTACCGTCGCGCGCCCGATTGATGACATTGGCCGGTACGCGACTGATCTTCGCTGAACCGGGCACCAGCATCACCGCGTGAAGAAAGTCTTCCTCATCCTCGGAATCATCGCGGGCTCGCTGCTGCTGCTGTGTTGCGGCGGCGGCGTGGCCCTGTACTTCCTTGCTGACACCTCATACACCAAACCCGCCGACGCCTGCGCCACGGTCACCGGCGCCCAGGGCGTCTCCGCCTTCGGGACCGTCAAGGACAAGCAGCCGAAGGACACCACGGCCTTCGGTCGCACCTACGGCGGCTGCGTCGTCTCCTTCGAGGCGACCGGCACGCTCACCGTCATGATCGACGTGCCGTCGTCGGGGTCCGACGTGCGGACCCACTACGACGCGGTGAAGAAGCTCGCGCTCGGGTCCACCAGCGCGGGCGCCACCGTGGTGGACGTCGACGGCATCGGCACGAAGGCGTTCGCGATGTACACCACCGCCGGCGGCGCCCTCATGTACGAGCTCGACTTCTACGACGGCAACCTCTACATCAGCCTGAACATCACCGCACCGGCCGGCACCACGCTCACCCCCGACAAGGTCCGCGGCGACTTCCTCACCATCGGCACGTCGATGATGTCGGCCCTGGAGAGCACGTCGTCGGGGAGCGACTGGGACGACTGACGGACTACGTTGGACAGCGTGCGTATCGCGTTCGCCGCAGACGACTCCAACGAGACCACCGCGGCCGTCGTCCGGCACCTCACCGAGCACCATGAGGTGCTGGACGTCGCCGCGCCCGGCGCGCCCTGGCCGGACCTCGGCACCGCCGTCGGCCGGGCCGTCGTCGACGGCCGCGCGGACCTCGGCGTCGTGATGTGCTGGACCGGCACCGGCACGGCGATCGCCGCCAACAAGGTGCCGGGCGTGCGGGCGGCGCTCGCCTGGGACCCGTGGATCGCCCGCGGCGCCCGGCTCTGGAACGCCGCGAATGTCCTCGCGATGAGCCTCAAGCGGCTCGCGCCCGACGTCGCGGTTGAGGTCCTCGCCGCGTTTCTCGCCGTCGAGGACCCCGACCCCGCAGAGGCGGACAACATCGCGTCGCTCGACTGAGTGACCGGTCGGCCCCTTAATCGAAGCGTGACCTGAACCGCCGCAACCGCATCGCGGTGCCCGAGGTCTTTGCTCAATGAACGGCGACGCACATCGCCGTCATGCGAGCAGCTTCGTAGCCCCGTACAGACGACTCGACGACCCACACGGTGGGCGCGGTGCATGCCCGCGCCTGTCCACAGTAGAGGGTCCATCGTGGACGCCTGGCGATGCGTGCTGCCCGTGTGCCGAAACGCCGTCCACGACCGCACAGTCGTGGCATCCGGGAAGGTTCAACACACGTGAATATCAGAACAGGTGCGCTGGTGGCCGGGGCGGTCACCGCGACGCTTGTGCTGTCCGCCTGTGGCAGCGGCTCAAGCAGCAACAATAGCAGCAAGGACAACACGCAGAAAGGTGCCAGCGGGTTCAACGCGGCGATCACCGGCGTGGTCAACCCTTCGGACAAGAAGGGCGGCACGCTCAAGCTCACCAACCACGACAACCCCGACTCCTACGACCCGGTGCGCGCGTGGTACGCGAACATCTGGAACTTCATGAAGGGGTACTACGTCCGCACGCTGGTGACCAACCAGGCCAAGCCCGGCGCCGACGGCCTCGTGCTCACCCCCGACATGGCCACGGACCTGCCGAAGATCGAGGACGGCGGCAAGAAGTACACCTTCACCCTGCGCGACGGGCTGAAGTTCGAGGACGGCTCGCCCATCACATCCAAGGACGTCAAGTACGGCATCGAGCGCGTGTTCGCCTCCGACGTGCTGTCCGGCGGCCCGAGCTACCTCGTCGACGTGCTCGACCAGGGCCAGAAGTACCCGGGGCCGTACAAGGACGCCGACCCCGACAAGCTGGGCCTCCGGTCGGTGCAGACGCCCGACGACAAGACCATCGTGTTCACGCTCAAGGAACCACTGAGCGACTTCACCTACCTGCTCGCGATGCCGGGTGCCGGCCCCGTGCCGAAGGCGAAGGACAAGGGCGAGCAGTACGCGAACCACCCGGTCTCCTCCGGACCGTACAAGTTCGAGTCCTACGACGAGGGCAAGAAGGCCGTCCTGGTGCGCAACGACCAGTGGGACCCGAAGACCGACCCGATCCGCAAGGCGCTGCCCGACCGCGTCGAGGTCACCTTCGGCACCGCCGTCGAGGAGATCGACAACCAGCTGCTGGCCGGCGACGTCGACCTCAACCTCGCGCAGACCGGCGTCCAGCAGGGTTCGCAGCCGAAGATCCTGCTCAACCCCGAGGTGAAGAAGTACGCGGACGCGCCGACCACCGGCTTCCTGCGCTACTTCGCCATCAACACGAAGGTCGCACCGTTCGACAACATTCACTGCCGCAAGGCCGTGGTGTACGCCACTGACAAGATCACGCTGCAGACGGCCCGCGGCGGCCCCGAGGCCGGCGGCGAGATCGCCACCAACATGATCCCGCCGACCATCGCCGGCCACGACCCGAACCTCGACCCGCTGAACACCAAGTCGGGCAAGCCGCAGATCGACAAGGCCAAGGAGGAGCTGGCCCTGTGCGGCAAGAAGGACGGCTTCGACACGGTCATCGCCACCCGGAACTCCGGCAAGGAGCCGAAGACGGCCGAGGCCCTGCAGGCCGCGATGAAGAGCATCGGCATCAACGCCCGCCTCGACCCGAGCGATGCCTCGCTCTACTTCCGGTCCACCGTCGGCGCGCCGTCCAACACCCACAGCAAGGGCTACGGCCTGATCATGGCCGGCTGGGGCGCCGACTTCCCGACCCCGGCGGGCTTCCTCCAGGTGCTCGTCGACGGCCGGCTGATCCTGCCCAGCGGCAACCAGAACCTCGAGGAGCTCGACAACCCAGAGATCAACAAGCTCATCGACCAGGCCAGGGCGGAGTCCGACCCGAAGAAGTCCGCCGAGATCTGGGGCCAGGTCAACAAGCTCGTCATGGACGAGTCGGTGCTGGTGCCGTTCACCGTCGACAAGGCGCTCAACTACCGCAACCCGCGGCTCACCAACGTCTTCATCAGCCAGTACTACGGCATGGTGGACTTCGGCAGCCTCGGGGTGAGCTGACCGCACCGGGAATGCCCGGGTTGACGAGGGACTTCCCGGGCATGCGGTGACGCTCGCGGCCGCCTTGCCTCCTTGGGGTGGCCGCGAGTCGTCCGGCCCGGATCCGTGCCCGTCGGATCCGGGCCGCGGTGCTGTCGTCGTCGCTCAGTAGGCGATGTTGACGCGGCGGTGGATGTGGGTGTCGTCGCGGACGGACTTCAGCATCGCGTCGGCGACGTCGGCCCGGGACAGCGTCCGTCCACCGTGGACGTTGCGGTCGACGACCGTCCGGTATGGACGGTGGCCGCCGTCGGTGAGCCGGGGCGGGCTGATCAGCGTCCAGTCCAGGCCGCTGGCCCGCAGGACCCGCTCCGCCTCGGCGAGATCGTCGAAGCCTTCCTTCAGGACCCGCTGCAGCAGCGGCTTCGCCACCGCACGCATGAGCAGGCTGTCGCCGCGGTCGGCGACCCGCCCCGCCGCGTCGACCGACACGATGCGCCGCACGCCCGTCGCCCGCATCGCGGCGACCGCGGCCCGTGCCCCGTCCGCCTGCACGGTGGCGGGGCCGCCCTTGCGGCGCCCGAGTGCGGTGAGCACGGCGTCCCGGCCCGCGACGGCTCCTTCGAGGCCCGCGGCATCCTCCAGTGTCGCGCGGACCACGGTCGCGCCCGGCACGTCGTAGTCGCGCCGGACCACCGCCGTCATCTCATAGCCCAGCCGCAGTCCCTGCTCGACGAGGTGCCGCCCGATCCCGCCGGTCGCTCCGAACACGGTCACCTTCATGTCGTCCCCTCGGTGGTGAGTGAGCACTTACTAACCACTATGATGGTGGGTGAGTGTTCACTAACTTGTCAAGGGAGCCGGCTTGGCCACGCGTGAGGTGATCCTGGACGCCGCCGCCTCGGTGCTGCGGACCCGGGGACTGGCCAACTCCACCACCAAGGAGATCGCCCGCGCCGCCGGCTACTCGGAGGCCACGCTCTACAAGCACTTCCGCGACAAGATCGAGCTGATGGTGGCGGTCCTGCACGAGCGCGGCCCGCAGTTCATCCCGATGCTGCAGACCATGTCCGACCGGGTCGGCACCGGCACCGTCCGGGACATCCTCACCGAGCTGGCCACCGTCGCGATCGGCTTCTACCGCGACGGCTTCCCGATGTTCGCCTCGATCTTCTCCGACCCGGCGATCCTCAACGCCCACCGCGACCGGCTCCGCGCCCAGAACCTCGGCCCCCACCGCGCCAACGACGGCCTGGTCGACTACCTGCGCGCCGAGCAGCGCCTCGGCCGCATCACCCCGGACGCCGACCTGGAGGCGATCGCCGGCCTGCTGCTCGGCGCCTGCTTCCAGCTCGCCTTCATCGGCCACTTCGCCGACCACCGCGCCGACCTCGAGTCCGCCACCGCCTTCGTCGCCCAGCTCCGCCTGTAGCGCCGCGCTGCCTGGAGCGCCGCGCCGCCGCCGGCCCGGCCCGGCGCGGAAGCCGGTCAGTAGCGCAGGATCAGGGCGATCCGGCCGTCCGTGGCGAGGCTGCCGTCGCCGACGAAGGTGACGTCGCCGCCCTGGCGGGCGACCTGTTCGACCACGTCGTCGACGGCGTCGTCGACGAGGGTGCCGGCCGGAGCGCTGGTCGGCTGCTGCTCGGCGGGGTGCAGGTGGTCGTCGTGGATCCAGGCGGGGCTGTGGTAGTCCTCCTCGACCAGCAGGTGCGCGCCGCGGCCCTGGCAGGCCAGTTGCCACACCTCGGGCAGGCCGGCGGCGTAACGGTTCGCGCCGCGGGCAACGTCGAGGTGTTCCAGGGCGGCGATCTGCTCGAAGGCCTGATACGCGGCGAGGTGCGGGGCCAGGATGCGGTGCAGGTCGTGCGGGCCGGCGTGGTCGTAGTTGCCGGGGACCGTGCCGGCGATCGCCGCGGTCCATTCGGCGCTGAAGAAGGCCAGGTAGCGCTCGACGCCGAGGACGAAGACCGGCCGGGTGTCGAGGGCGTCGACCTGGGTGAGGCCGGTGACGATGTCGCGGAAGAACTGGCGGTGCCGCTCGTCGCGGTGGGCGCTGGGGTTCTGGCCGTAGTCGCGGGGCAGGCCCTGGGTGCCGCCAGGGCCCTCGTGGGTGAACGGGAAGCCGTGCGAGGTCACCTCGACGAGGGTGCTGCCGTCGCCGCTCCACAGCCGGGTCGGCTGCTCGGACAGCACCAGCGCCCAGTACCGGTGGCGGCGGGCCGCGTCGGCGACGACGTCGCGGATCTCGTAGGTGTCGGCCACGACGACCCGCTCGTGGACCGGGGTCTCCAGCAGGCGGACGTGCACCTGCCCGGGCGAGGCGAACAGCGCCAGCCCCTCGCCCACCTGCCGCAGGTCGACGTGTGCGGCGGCCTCGGCGATCTCGTCGTACACCGCGGCGGCGACGTCGGCGGGCACCCCCTCGTCCGCCTCGAGGCGGCGGCGGGTCTCCGTGAGGAGGTTCCGCAGCCGGATCGGATCCTGCTGGTTGTCGGGCGGCGTCTTGTGCGTCGGCATCAGCAGGGACACCGCCGGGTAGCCGCTCGGCGTCAGGGTGGCCAGATCCTTCACCGTCATGCGCCCACGGTTGCTCGGTAGGCGGCGCGCTGGCTCACCCGTACCATATGAAAACGGGTCAAAAGGTGAAAAGGCGGCCGCTGAGCGCGCCGGGTCGCGCCGTGCCGGCGAGCCGGTGCATGCCGACCCGGAAGCGGGCGTCTTCGGGGGCGGTGAAGGACAGCTCGGTGAAGCCGTGCTCGGCGAACAGTGCCCGGATCTCCTGCGCCGGCTCGGATCCGCCGTCGCCGCGGGCCCGGGTCCAGATCACGATGCCACCCGCGACGAGCAGGGTCGGCAGCGCGGCGATGGTGCGCCGGACGTCGTCGGCGCTGACGTTGCCGAAGACCCCGCAGGCCAGCAGGACGTGCGCGGGCCACACGTCGAGGTAGGTGTCGGCCTGGCCGGCGTCGGCGGTGCGGATCTCCACCCCGGACAGGCCGAGGTCGTCGGCGGTCTCGCGGGCCCGCCGGGCCAGGGTCGGGTCGAGCTCCACCAGCAGCGCCCGGACCCGGCGGTCGTGTTCGGCGATGACCGGCAGCACGTCGCGGCCCTCGCCGGCGCAGATGCTGAGCACCCGCCGCGTGCCGTCGGGCTCGGCCGGCGAGGTGCCCAGCGCCCGGCGCAGGTCCCGTCGCACGACCTCGAGGCGGCGATCGAGTGCGGAGCCCGGCGTGTCGTATTCCTGGTGCCAACGGACCCAGTCTCTGTTCACCGCGCCATTCAACCAGGACAGGCATGGTGTGGATGGCCCTATATTGACAGCCATTGAAGCATGTGGCTTGAATTCCAACGATGACGACAGCGGTCGTGGTGGAGTTCAG
Source organism: Dactylosporangium cerinum (assembly GCF_042653625.1). Taxonomy (NCBI): domain Bacteria; kingdom Bacillati; phylum Actinomycetota; class Actinomycetes; order Micromonosporales; family Micromonosporaceae; genus Dactylosporangium; species Dactylosporangium cerinum. Next base: position 41,466 of record NZ_JBHSIU010000051.1, read on the forward strand.
CGGCAGCCGGAGCGGGGTCAGCGCGCTGAGCTGGGGACAGGTCGCGATCTGGCGGGCGATCCAGCGGATGGTCCCCGACGACGCGGCGCTCAACATGAGCTGGGTCACCGACCTGGAGGGCGAGGGCATCTCCACCGGGACGCCGTTGTCGCGGATCACCGACACCGTCCGCACGGTCATGGAACGGCACGAGTCGTTGCGCACCAGGGTCCGTGCCGACGCGGACGGCGCACCGCGGCAGGTCCTCGCCGCGGCCGGCACGATCGAGGTCCAGGTCGTCGACGCGACCGCCGGGACCGCCACCGCGGCGGCGAAGGCGCTGCAGGAGCGGCTGACGCAGCCGGCGTACGACTACCCGCACGAGTGGCCGCTGCGGGTCGGCGCGGTGCGGGTCGGCGACGTCGTCACCCACGCCGTGTTCGGCATCTGCCACCTGGTCACCGACCGCGGAGGGCTGACCGCCCTCGTCCGCGACGTCGTGCTGGGCCTGCGCGGCGAGCCCCTCGCGGATTCGTCGGACCGGCAGCCCTACGACCAGGCCCTGCACCAGCAGTCGCCAGCCGGCCGGCGGCAGAGCGCCAAGGCGCTGCGGTACTGGCGTCGGCACCTGGAAACCGTGCCGTTGCAACGGTTCCCGGACGCCGTCGGGTCGCCGGCGGGCGAGCCGCCGTTCTGGTCCGCGACGCTGAGCTCGCCCGCCGGGGACCTCGCCGTCACCGCGCTCGCCGGCCGGGAGCAGGTCAGCACCTCGGCCGTCATCCTCGCCGCCGCCGCCGTGCAACTGGCCCGGCAGACCGACATGCAGAAGGCGGTGCTGCAGGTGATCGTCAGCAACCGCTTCCGGCCCGGCCTCGCCGGCTCGGTCGGCCCCGCGTCGCAGGATGGCCTGTGCGTGGTGGACACCGGCGCCGGGGACCTGCCGGCGGTCATCCAGGACGCGATGCGGGCGTCGCTGCAGGCGTACCTGCACGCCCAGTACGACCCGGCCGAGCTCGACGAGCTCCTGGCGGACGTCGGGGCCGCGCGCGGCGGCGAGGTCGACCTGTCGGTGTCGTTCAACGACCGCCGGTTCGACGCGCAGACCCCGGTCGCCGCCGGCGGGGACGTGACGCCCGCCGCGATCGAGGCGCTGCTGCCGGCGACGACCCTGCGCTGGGAGCGGGTCGAGCACTACGGTGCCCGCTATTTCCTGCACGTCAACGCGGTGCCCGGCAGCATGGACCTGACGCTGTTCGCGGACACGACGGTGCTGCCGGCGGCCGCGGTCGAGGAGCACCTGCGCGGCATCGAGGCGCTCGTGGTGGAAGCCGCCGGCAAAATTGTCGTGGGGACCCTGTCGATCTGAGGCCCCACCGTTCGTCGTGAGCACGACAGCGACACGGACGGAAGGGGTGTGGTCGTGAAGTACCTGATGATGGTCGTCGCCGACGGCAAGGCCAGCGAGGACCCGACCAGCGACGACATCGTCGCGTGGGTGAAGGAGATGGACGACAGGGGCATCCGGCTGTTCGGCAACCGGGTGGTGTCTCCGGACGAGGCGACGACCGTGCAGGTCCGCGACGGTGAGGTGCTGCTCACCGACGGCCCGTACGCGGAGACCAGGGAACAGATGGCGGGCTTCGACATCATCGAGTGCACCGACCTCGACCAGGCGATCGAGGTCGCGGCGCAGCACCCGATGGCCCGCCACGGCCGGATCGAGGTGCGGCCGTTCTGGCAGGAGTGAGGGAGCTCCTCGCCGCCGTCTACGCCGAGGAATGGGGCCGGATCGTGGCGACACTGATCCGGTCCACCGGCGACTGGGACCTCGCCGAGGAGTGCGCCCAGGACGCCTTCGCCCAGGCGCTCGCGCGCTGGCCCGTCGACGGGGTGCCGCGGCGGCCCGGCGCCTGGCTCACCACCACCGCCCGCAACCGGGCGCTCGACCGGCTGCGCCGCGACGCCGTCGAGGCCGGAAAACTGCGGGAGGTCGCGATGTCGATGCCGGAAGCCGATCCCTGGGACGAGCCCGACGCCGTGCCGGACGACCTGCTGCGGCTGGTCTTCACCTGCTGCCATCCGGCGCTGTCGCTGGAGACGCGGGTGGCGCTGACCCTGCGCAGCCTCACCGGGCTCAGCACGGCGGAGATCGCGCGGGCGTTCCTGGTGCCGGAGCGCACCATGGCGCAGCGCCTGGTGCGTGCCAAGAACAAGATCCGCCGGTCCGCGATCCCGTTCCGGGTGCCGCCCGCGCACCTGCTGCCGGAGCGGCTCGAGGCGGTCCTCGCCGTGGTGTACCTGCTGTTCAACGAGGGCTACGCGGCGACCGGCGGCGAGGTGCTCATCCGGGGTGGCCTCAGCGCCGAGGCGATCCGGCTCGGCCGGGTCCTGGCCGCGCTGATGCCCGACGAACCCGAGGTGCACGGCCTGCTCGCGCTGATGCTGCTGCACGAGGCCCGCCGCCCCGCCCGCCTGGACGCCGGCGGGGACCTGGTGCCGCTCGAGGAGCAGGACCGCACCACCTGGGATCACCCGCGGATCGAGGAGGGCCTGGCGATCCTCGACCGGGTGCTGCGCCGGCGCCGGGCCGGCCGCTACCAGGTGCAGGCGGCGATCGCGGCGTGTCACGCGTCCGCGCGCCGCGCCGAGGAGACCGACTGGCCGCAGATCAGCCTGCTGTACGGGCAACTCATCCGCCTCGTCCCGGGGCCGGTCGTGGAGCTGAACCGGGCGGTCGCGGTGGCGATGGCCGACGGGCCCGCGGCCGGGCTGGCGCTCGTCGACGCGCTGCGTGACGACGGTCACCTCACCGGATATCACCTGCTGCCGGCGACCCGGGCGGATCTGCTGCGCCGGCTCGGGCGGCGGGAGGAGGCTGTGGTGGCATACCGTGAGGCGCTGTCGATCGTCGGCACGGACGCGGAGCGGCGATACCTCGCCAGGAGACTTGAGGAACTCGCTTAGTCAAGTTACCGGCGCGTGCCGTGAGGTTGATCACCAGCCATTGGTTGATCTTGCCTGATGTGCAAGTTTCAACTCTTGAACACCTGGAATGTGCAAGGTCACGGGGACCTTCACAGGAAAGGAGGTGATCGAGTGAGACGGATCAACCCGAAAGGGAGACCCGAGCACGAGCGCGCGGTGGCCGTGCTGCGAGCCTCGTATGCGGCGGTGCCGGACGGCAGCCCGGTCCGCTTGGCCAAGAAGACATCCAACCTGTTCCGCCCGAGATCCGCGGCCGGACCGGCCGGCCTCGACGTCAGCGGCCTCGACGGCGTCATCGAGATCGACCCCCTGGCGATGACCGCCGACGTGCAGGGCATGTGCACGTACGAGGATCTCGTCGACGCGACCCTGCCGCACGGACTCATGCCGCTGGTCGTGCCGCAGCTGCGCACCATCACGCTCGGCGGCGCCGTCACCGGCCTCGGCATCGAGGCCACCTCGTGGCGGCACGGACTGCCGCACGAGTCGGTGATCGAGCTCGACATCCTCACCGGCGCCGGTGAGGTTGTCACGGCCCGGCCCGACAACGAGCACGCTTCGTTGTTCGCCGCGTTCCCCAACTCGCTGGGCAGTCTCGGGTATGCCACCCGGCTGCGCATCGAGCTGCAGCCCATCACCCCGCAGGTGGCGCTGCGCAACATCCGCTTCGACGACGTCGGGGACCTCCTCGAAGCCGTCGGTGAGGTGATGCGCACCGGGCACTGGGACGGCGAGGACGTCGACGTCATGGACGGCGTCGTGTTCCGCCCGGAGGAGTCCTACCTGGTGCTGGGCCGCTTCGGCGGCACCGGCACCACGAGCGACTACACCGGGCAGTCGATCTACTACCAGTCGCTGCGGTCCAAGGCGACCGACCACCTCACCGCCTACGACTACCTGTGGCGGTGGGACACCGACTGGTTCTGGTGCTCGGCCGCGTTCGGCGCGCAACAGCCGCTCCTGCGGAGGTTGTGGCCGACCCGGCTGCGCCGCAGCGACGTCTACCACCGCATCGTGCGGCTGGAGAACCGCTACGGCGTCGCTGCGAAGGTCGACCGCTGGCGGGGCAACCCCGACCGGGAGCGGGTGGTGCAGGACGTCGAGCTGCCACTGGCCCTGACCGGGAAGTTCCTGGAGTGGTTCACCGACAACGTGCCGATGGCACCGATCTGGCTGTGCCCGTTGCGCCTGCGCTCCGGCACCGCCTGGCCCCTCTACCCGATGCACGCGGGCGAGCCCTACGTGAACGTCGGATTCTGGGGCACGGTGCCGATCGTGCCCGGCGCCGCCGACGGCGACGTCAACCGGGCCATCGAGGCAAAGGTGTCCGAGTTCGGCGGCCACAAGTCGCTGTACTCCGACGCGTACTACGACCGGGAAACCTTCGACCGGCTCTACGGTGCCACCGCGTACCGCGTCGCGAAGGACCGCTACGACCCAGACCACAGATTGACCGACCTCTACGACAAGGTAGTGGGGCGACGATGACCATCACCAACAAGCGTTCCTCGGCGCCGCGGCAGCGGCCGCCGATGCCCACCGTCGCGGACATCGTCCGCGCCGTCACGACGAGCGAGCCGGCCGTGCGCGTCACCGCGTACGACGGCAGCGCGGTCGGACCCGCCACGGCGACGATCGGCCTGCACGTCGCCTCCGAACGCGGGTTGTCCTACCTGCTCACCGCCCCCGGTGACCTCGGCATGGCCCGTGCGTACGTGACGGGCGACCTCGAACTGCGCGGCGTGCACCCCGGCGACCCGTACGAGGCACTCAAGGCCCTCGACGGCCTCGAGCTGCGCATGCCGTCACCAGCCGACGCCCTCCGGCTGGTCCGCGGCCTCGGCTGGGAGCGGCTGCGTCCGCCGCCACCTCCGCCGCAGGAGCACACCCCCAACTGGAAGCGGACCCTGCAGGGCCTGCGCCACGGCCGAGGCCGCGACGCCGAGGCCATCCACCACCACTACGACGTCTCCAACGCCTTCTACGAGAAGGTGCTCGGCCCGTCGATGACCTACACCTGCGCGGTGTTCCGCTCGCCGAGCGACACCCTCGAGCAGGCCCAGTCCAACAAGTACGACCTGGTCGCCGGCAAGCTCGCGCTCAAGCCCGGCATGCGGCTGCTCGACGTCGGCTGCGGCTGGGGCGGCATGGTCCGGCACGCGGCCCGCGAGTACGGCGTCAAGGCCCTCGGCGTGACCCTGTCGCGGGAGCAGGCCGCGTGGGCGCAGGCGGCGATCGAACGCGAGGGCCTGGGTCACCTCGCCGAGGTCCGCCACCTGGACTACCGCGACGCGCCCCTGGAGCACTTCGACGCGATCAGCTCCATCGGCCTCACCGAGCACATCGGGCTGCGCAACTACCCGCGGTACTTCAAGACGCTGCGGGACCGGCTCAAGCCCGGCGGCCGGCTGCTCAACCACTGCATCACCCGCGCCGACAACCGCACCTCGCACCGCACCGGCGCGTTCATCGACCGGTACGTCTTCCCGGACGGCGAGCTCGCCAGCCCCGGCAAGCTCGTCAGCGCGGTGCACGACGCGGCGTTCGAGGTGCAGCACGAGGAGAACCTGCGGATGCACTACTCGCACACCCTCGCCGGGTGGAACCGCAACCTCGTCGAGCACTGGGACGCCTGCGTCGACGAGGTCGGCCTCGGCACGGCGCGGGTGTGGGGGCTGTACATGGCCGGCTCCCGGTTCGCCTTCGAACGCAACCAGATCCAGCTGCACCAGATCCTGGGCACGAAGACCACCCGCCTGGGCGACTCCTCCTACCCGCTGCGGCCCGACTGGACCGCCTGACCTCTGAAAACAAGGCGCCTCTGAAAGGCGCCTTGTTTTTGGGACAATGTATCTGCTAGAAATATCTGCCAGATACATGAGGTGGTCATGAGTAGATCCAGCCAGACGCAGGTGGCGGTCCTGGGCGGGTTGAGCGTCGAGCCGATGACGGCCTACGCGTTGCGCGAGGCGATCCGGGACGTGCTCGGACATTTCTGGAGCGAGAGCTTCGGCCAGATCTACCCCACGCTGCAGGCCCTCGAGGACGCGGGCCACGTGGAGCGCCGGGGCGGTGCCAGGGCCCGCTCGTCGGTCTTCGCCATCACCAGGTCCGGCGAGGCCCGGCTGATCGAGCTCCTGAACGAACCCGTCCAGGAGAGCCCACCGCGAAATGGGCTGCTGCTGCGGCTCTTCTTCGGCCGCGTGCTCGGCCGGGACCGGTGCCGGGAGCTGCTGCAGTCGGCCCGGGACGCCGCCTCGTCGCAGCTCGCCGAATACGAGCAGCTCCTCGCGGGGCTGCAGGCTGCGGAGGGCGACACGCCCGACTGGCCGTTCATCCGCATGACCGTCCTCGCCGGGATCCATCACGCCCGGGCAGCGGTCGCCTGGGCCGACGAATGCCTCGACACCCTGCAGGGGGAGCAATGACCCGGGCCCGGCGCAACTTCGTCCTCTTCGCCGTCGCGGTCGCCGGCGCCGGCTGGCTCGGCGTCGCCGCCGACCTGGCCGGTGGCGCCGAGCTGGCCAACGACGCCGCCTTCAGCGACAGCGGCGGCACCCCCGGCATGCTGGTGTTCATCCTCGGCCCCGTGGTCACCGCGGTCGTGCTCTTCTTCGCCTCCCGCGACGGCGCCGGACCCCTGGGCCTCACCCTCCGGTTCCCGCATCGCACCCGCTGGTTCACCGCCGCCCTGCTGCTGTATCCGGTGATCACCGCCGTCAGCGTCGGCGCCGGCCTCGCCGTGGGCGCGGTGACGTTCTCCTGGACGGGCAGCGAACCGCTGGTCGCCGCGTTCCTCACCGTCTTCGCGGTCCAAGTGATCAAGAATCCGATCGAGGAGTTCATTTTCCGCGGGTACGGCACGCGCACGGCCATGGCGCTCAGCCTGCCCAGCCGCCTGGCACCGCACCTGCTGGTCGGGGTCGTGTGGTCGGCGTGGCACCTGCCGCTCTACCTGATGTGGACCTCTGCCGCCGACATGCGCCTCGTGACGTCGCTGTCGTGGCCGCTCTTCCTGGTGCTGATGTTCGCCGGCCTCACCGCGGCCGCCGTGCTCTATGGTGAGGTCAGGGTCCGCACCGGCTCGATCTGGCCGGGCGTCGTCCTGCACAGCATGACCAACGCGATCGCGACCCCGCTGGTCGTCAACGGCCACCTCGGCTTCACCGGCCACGCCGACGCGCTGTTCTCCCCGATCGCCAGCTCGGTCGTGGTGATGGTGCTCTTCGGCGCGCTCGGCCTGCTCCTGGTGTCCGGTCGCCGGCCCGACCAGGCGCCGGCTCCGCGGCCCGAGCGTGACCCAGCGGTGGTGCTGACCACCCTGCACGAGGCTCACGGCGAGTTCCCAGGATAAGTCCAGTTTTGGCGGAGGTGCGTTGTGCAAGGTGGACACCATGAGTGACGAGGACCGCCAGTGGAGCGCACCGCCCACCGCCGCACATCCCGCGACGCCGGGCCAGCCGCCGGGTGCGCACAGCTCGCCGGAGACCTCTGAACTCCCGCAGGCCTCCGGGCCGCCCGCCTCCACGCCGCACGCCGCCGCGCCCGCGCCGCACGCC
>NZ_JBHSIU010000052.1:0-5739 GCF_042653625.1 Dactylosporangium cerinum
GTCTGAGAACTGACGGGTATCTCGCCCTCGGCAGCACTTGATCGGCTGCGCGCTCATGCCGCCGGTCGGGCGGCGGCTCGGTAGTGGAGCGTGGCGATGGCGTTCGTTCAGTGATCGCGGTCCGGTGGTGGCAGGGCTGGGGTGTTGCGGTCGTCGACCAGGCCGCTGCGCTGTACGGCCTCCACGATGATCGGATCGAGCAGGAGGGCTCGGCCGTCGTTCTCGCCGGTGTAGAGGGTGAAGACACGAACCGGTGTGCCCCTCGCATACCGCCCGAGGCGAGAGCATGTCTGCCGTTCGCGCTGTGGTTCACCATGGTTTTGGGCGGCCTCGGCCTCCTGATGCTCGCCGGGTCGGTCCCGTCTTGTGGCTCAAGGTCGTCGGACGCAGCGGAATCTGCCTGTTCCTTGCCGGCCTCACCCTGCTCCCGGTGCACCTGATCGCCTACTGCTTCAATTGGCCCCGGTTCCTCATCGCCCCGGCTCGACGCCAGGAGGACGGACCGTTCGTCGCGATCTGGCATCGGCTGCGACGCCCGTGAGACAACCATCGACCGGAGGCGCTCACCGCCGGCCACTGCTTCTACACGGCAACCCATGAACCAAACCCGCACGCTCATGCCGCAATCAACGCGCGCCGGTTCTACAACGCCGCGGGCGTTCGTGGCAACATTTCCCGGATGCGTGAGTCTGTAGCGGTGGTCCATGACCTGGTGTCCCGGTTCTCACCGCTCGACGAGCTCGGCGCCGAGCATCGCGCGTCAGCGCTGGCCTGGCTGGCGAGCACGGACAATGTGTTCCGCCGGGTCAAACCAGCGTCCCCGCCGCAGCACCTGGTGTCCTACGTGGTGCCGGTCGCCGCCGACGGACGGATCCTGCTCGTCGACCACGTCAACGCCGGGCTGTGGCTCCCGCCGGGTGGTCACGTCGAGGTCGACGAGGACCCCGCGCTGACCGCGCGGCGGGAGATCCAGGAAGAGCTAGATCTCGGCGATGCGGGTCTGTCGCGGTCGCCGATCTTTCTGACCATCACGCGCACGGTCGGGCCGGACTGCCACACGGACGTCAGCCTCTGGTACGTCCTGGCCTGCACCGGCGACGAGCAACTGCGCCCGGACACCGGCGAGTTCCACGCAGTCCGCTGGTGGACCCGTGATGAGCTGGCGGCCTCTGATCCGGGCCGCTTCGACCCGCACTTCTTCCGCTTCCTGGCTGCCCTCGACCAGGGCGGCCTGGTCGACGAACTGAACCGGCGAACTGGTCTGGACAGACTCAGCGGCGGCTCGGACCGCTTCAGCCCGGTCGCGGCCCAGCTGTCGACACCCAGTGGTCACATCAGCGTTCGCGCCGGTTGCGGCGGAGGCTACGAGGTGATGGTCCGGGCCTACGGCGGTGACCCGGCTGCGGCGGGTCGAACGGACGACCTGGTCGAGATCGCCGGCACTATGCTCGACCTGCACAAGGGGCGTTCCGCCGAGGAGCTTGTTGAGCGCCACACCTACCTTGCCGTCACGGACCCGGATGCCGCGATCGAAGCACTCTGGCACATCATCACCGAACACGGCGAGGGAGACACCGTGCCGCTCGCCCGCGCCGCCGCGGCGAACCCGGTGCTCCGCCGCGTGTGGCCGTGGATCAGTCACGGCACCCTTCAGCTGTACGACCGCCGCGACCGGCCCAGCCTGGTCAAACGCGGCCTAGCCTTCCACCCGGCGGTGGACGGGTTCATGGTGCGCCCCTACGGCGGCGAGATTCACGCCGCCGAGCCACCGGAGACCGCGGTCGCCCGGGCGGCCGAGATCGTCGCCTTCTGGGAGGACTGACCAGCCTTGATCTCGGTTCCGGCGAGGACTTGTCGTCGACCGCTCTGACGATCTTGACGGTCAGCATGGAGCGAAACCGGCCATGGCAGCTTCGAATCCCAGACCAGTTCGCCGGGATCCTCCATACGCCGAAGCCGACGAGCACCTCGCGAACGTCTATCCGAAGGCACCCCGAGCGCCGCCAGGACCACCGAGCCGAAGACCGCTCCTGACCCGCCCATGCCGCTTGATCGGGTGTACGGACATGCCGCCGACAGCGCTCGCGCGTACGAGAGCAGCCGCTCATGCGACCACCAAGAAGGACGACGCGCTGTGCCCGGCGGACGAAGGAGTGAGGTCAGGCATTGGCCGTCGTGGCTGCGGTTGACGCATGACAGCAGCCCCTGCCGCAACGCAGAATCGACAGGTGGCCATCACGTTACGGGCGGTCCTGGAGACCCCCTTCACGGCACCGGACCCCGTGCCGTGGCTCGTCGCCACGCTCGAACCCAGCGCCTGGCTCACCCTCGACGGCACCTGCGGCGACCCGGAGGTCGGGCTGTTCGCCGCGGTCGTCGCCCACTACAACAACATCCCGCCCGGCGAACTGGCCACCGCGGAACACCTGATCGCGCCGGGCGGCCTGATCCTGACGGATACCAACACTGCGATCGTGCCAGGCTGCTGCTCCGGCCTGGAGGACTGGCGCGACTGGGCCCGCGCCCTCAGCGGCAGCGAATCGCCCTGGCTCGGCCACGACCCGATCCCCACGATGTCGATCGGCGACCGGATCACCGTTTGGCAGGACACCGGGCCACCAGAAAACCGCGCTCCGATCCTTTCCGGCCCGCACATCACCCTCACCCGCGCCCACCTCGCTGACCTGCTCCAGGGCGTCCACCGCGACCTCACCACGTTCACCACCGCGCTCGCCGCCTGGGCCGCCCGGCACACCACCGACGGCCCGGCCCTCACCGCCACGATCGACACCGCGTTCGCGTTCACCGCGCCGCTGGCCCCCAGCGCTACCTGACGCCGCGAGGGGTCGGACAACCTCGAACTCCCGCGCACCGCTTCACCCAAGATCACGTGCGCGCTCATGCCGCGATCCGCTCGCCAACCAAGGTGGTGAAGCGCGGGACACCGGCGTGCGGCCGTGCCGAGAAGCGTGCATCCCATCTTGGGCGCGTCCGGTCGGGACGTGTCGGCAGTTCGGCAGGATACGAGGGTGGAGCTTGACGACCTGCTGCCCGCTGCTCGATCACCGGCAGACTACTTGCGGGTCCTCGATGATCCGCGGTTGAACGACAGCGGGCTGGCCGTGCTGGCGGGCAGCCCGTACTCCTTCGTACGGCTTGCCGTTGCCCGGCATCAGCGGGCTGCGGCGCCACATCTGCTGCGTCTGCTCGACGGCGAGTACACCGACTGGGACTCCAACCTGGTACTCCTGCTCGTGGCCCGTCACGCCGGCGCCGACCGTCCGGTGCTGCTTGCGGTGCTCGGCCGAGTGACGGAACTGTTACGCGCCGGCGCCCGGCCGTATGCTGCGGCCCTGATGCTCGCCGAGCGACCCGAGCTGCGAGCGGAAGAGATCCACCCGCTCGGCCGACTTGCCGGTGCATCCAAGCGAATGCGCCGGGGACTGAACCGCGCGTTAGCCGCCCGCGTAGCACCGTCGGCGTAGCGGACGGCACCGCGCTGTCATGCCGCGACCGGTGCGCTGCGGCTCGGCGGCCCACAGTCCGTGATGGATCACGTGGGAACATGGCCAGCAATGACCGACGAGCAGTACGCGGTGATCGCTACGGCGTGCGACGAGGCGGCGATGGTGCACATCCTGGATGAGTTCCGTGCTCGCCAGCGGTGGGCCGAGACCGGTAGCACGCAAACTCCGTCGGATCTCGACATCGACGCGAAGCGAGGGACGATTCGCACTTCGCTCGCATCCTGTCCGACATGGTCGCCCGCGGCTGGGTCGACCTCTTCCGCGGCTATCCGACCAAAGGCAGCGTCCCGCTCGCCGCCGACGAGCTTGCCGCGGTCATCGAAGCGCCCACGAGTTGGATCTACGAACTCGACGACTGGGAGATCATCGGTCTCTGCATCGGTGACGAATGGGCTCGGCTCACTGGCGCATGGGACCGGCTGCGTGCCTGAGCAGTTCGCACACCCCGGTGCGCGCTCATGCCGCCGATCGAGCGCGCCGCTGGCCTGACAGGCGTCTCTCCGTACATGGTGCCGGACCCGGGGACGGCCCGGCTCTCACTGGACTGCCGAGGGTTGCGTTGACTCGCGCGGTACGGCGACCGGGGGTTGTTCGGACCTGACCGCTGGCTACGAACTCGTGGTGCGGGTGAGCGTCCATCGGCCGAATCTCAGGTCGTTGCCTGGTTCGACATAGGGTTCCACGTCGAACCGGTAGTTGCCCGGCTCGAGTTGCAGAAGGATTCCCGGGTCAGGGTCGGGTGACATCGGTGCTGCGGCGACGGGTATGGGTGCGGGTCGGGCCGGCACGAACTCACTGCTGTACGGCCCGGCGCCGTCGGCCGCGGCACTGAACACGGCGAGATGGCCACTGTCGAGGCTGATCAGGTCGCTGGCTGGGCAGTCGCGGTGCTGGTGATGCAGCGCAGCGGGCAGGGCGGCGGGATAGTCCTGTCCAGCAGCGAAGACGAAGGCAACCGTGCCACGGCCGGAGGTGAACACCTCGATCCATCCCTCGTCGTTGGGGCGGCCGTCGATGGCGATGAGCGCAGCACGTCCCGGCCCGACCGGGATGCTGGTCACGTCCTCGTCGAGTTCGCAGACCTCGTCATAGACGTCGTCGGTGTGCCCGAGCCAGGAAGCACGCAGCGTGGCATCCATGGCCAGGAACACGTCGCCGCAGGTGTACAGCCGACCGACATGCACCCACACCCGGTATCCCCCCAAGAGCCCGCGGCCAAGATGTCCACTGGGCAGTCAACCACAAATAATTCGCACGGAACTGCCGCGGAGGGTGCGCTTGTCAGCGGTGAGTGGTTCACACGATGGTCAGCGGCGGCGCCATCGTGAAGCCCTGGCTTCGGAGGCAGGCTGATCGAGGAGCAAGTAGGCCGTGGCAGCCTGCTAAATGTAGGTCAGCGGGCAGCCATGTCGCAGCGAGTGCTCGGCCGCTTGGTGATACAGCGCCACATAGAATATGAGTGGGTCGTCAATGGCGATGGTCAGCGCCATTGCGCCGCTCGGCAGGTCGGCGGGCATGCCGACCTCGGCGGCGATCGGGGCGATCGGGGCGCGTAGCCGCTGTGCGCTGAACGCCCGTGTCACATCGTCAAAGCTGCTCTCGATCGGAAGCTCGATCAAGCCGGAAAAGTCCACCGGCACGATCAACGAGGCGTTGAGCAGCTCCGTGGCACCATGCCGCGCGCACACTTCGGCGAAGGCAGCCATGTTCGGGATGAGTTTCTCCTCGAAGTCCACGGCCGCGGCCGGCGGGCCAGGGTAGGGCGGCAGACCCCGCGTGGCAAGCACCTCGGCGAGCAGAGGAGCGCACTCGTCTTGTGCCCAGCTACCGGCGCTGATGTCGACCAAATACATGCCCACGCCAAACCCTATCGATCAAGCTCAGACGTTCGTCGGCACCGGCGGCGCATGAGCGAACGGCAGAGCACCCCACCTGCAGGACCGGTAGTGACGCCGGCAGCCGCTACCACTCGATCAGATGCGCACACATGCCGCCGTGTGCGCGGCGCAGTCAATCGAGGTCGCTGCGTCGGGTGGCGGGTTCGTGGAGGGGCGGCGCCGGGTGCTGGGACTGCCGGATGGTGCGTTGGGTCGTGACGACGACCCAGGTCGCGTAGGTGAGGAAGAGCAGGCGTGGAGGCCAGCCGTTGGGTGGGATGACGACGGACAGTGCGTAGTGGCCCAGCAGCCCAGCCAGTGGGAGCCACTTGAGG
>NZ_JBHSIU010000053.1:0-210141 GCF_042653625.1 Dactylosporangium cerinum
CCTTCGGCGCGGCGGCGGGGCGCTGTGGTCCTGGTGCGGTTAGGGGGCCTGGGCCAGGAGGGTGCGGAGGAGGGCGGGGACGTCCTCGGGGGCGTCGACGTGGATGTCGGCGGCCTCGACGAGGGCGTGGCCGCTCTCCGCGTTGGCCACGGCGACCCGCACCCCCACGAAGTCCGGGTCGGCCTCCTCGCGAGCGGTCAGGGCGGCGAACGCCCGCAGGTCCGCGACGTCGTCGCCGAAGTACCAGGCGCAGCTGTGGCCCTCGGTCTCCTCGCGCAGGACGCTGCCCTTGTCGCGCTGGCCGGGAGGCTTGAGCTCGACGACCATGCGGCCCGCCTGCACGCGCAGGCCGAGCTCGCTGGCGCGTTCCTTGCCCCACTGCTCGACCTCGGGGCCGAGGTGGGGGGCGTTGCGGTAGTGCACGGCGACGGACAGGCGCTTGTACTCCACCCGGGTGCCCGCCGGCAGCTCCGCCCGGGCGCGGTCCGCCAGGTCGCTCATGACCTGGACGAACGGCGCGGCGCTCGGGTCGGTCTCGACCAGGCCGCCGGGTCGCTGGACCTCCAGGCCGTAGAGGCCGAAGACCGCCACGTCGGGCAGGGCGGCGAAGCGCTGGCGGAGGAAGTCCGCGGGGCGGGCGGAGACGATGACGACCTTGCCGAGGCGCCGGTTGACCTCGGCGAGGACCTCGACGATGCCTTCGGCCGGGTGCACGGTGTCGGGATCTTCCTGGATCGGGGCGAGGGTGCCGTCGAAGTCGAAGAAGAAGGCGCAGTGCCCGGCTCGCTCCGCAGTCAGCTGGAGGATGGCCGCGCGGGACCGTGCAGTGTCAGGGGCCGCCATATCCTCAGCGTACTGAACATTTCGCGTTCCGTGTGGGTAGCGGGGCGTACCTCACAAGCGGGGCAATCAACGACTCGATCTAGTGGATTTTGCTTGCAGCGGTTAGCGTCTGTGCTGTGGCTAGGGGTTTTCCCGGCCATCCGAGGCCCGGACCGAGCGATCCATGTGAAGCCACGGGGCCAAGCACCCGACCCCGTGCGGGCGTCGGAGGACGCGAGTGCGGGCGGCGAGGTGCCCGTCCCCGGAGATCCCGTGACCGTTCGCCGCAGTCCCTCTGACTCCACTCCCGCTCCCCGCAGCCGTGCGGCCAAGGCGCAACCGGTGGCTGACGCAGTCACGCCGGTCAAGCGCACCCGCAAGAAGGTGGAGCCCGCCAAGGCGGAGCTCACCAAGGCGGAGGCCCCGCGCCGCACCTTCGTGCTGGACACCTCGGTGCTGCTGGCCGACCCGGGCGCGTTCCTGCGCTTCGGGGAGCACGACGTGGTCCTGCCCCTGGTCGTCATCTCCGAATTGGAGGGCAAGCGGCACCATCCCGAGCTCGGCTACTTCGCGCGGCGTTCGCTGCGGTTCCTGGACGACCTGCGGGCCAAGCACGGCCGGCTCGACCTGCCGCTGCCGCTGACCGACGCGGGTGGCACGCTGTGGGTCGAGCTCAACCACGCCAATCAGAACGTGCTGCCGGCCGGCTTCCGGGCCGACACGGACGACGCCCGCATCCTGGCGGTGGCCCTCGCCCTCGCGGCCGAGGGCAAGGACGTCCTGCTGGTCACCAAGGACATGCCGCTGCGGGTCAAGGCCGGCTCGGTGGGCCTGGCCGCGGACGAATACCAGCCGGGTCCGGCGACCACCCAGAGCTACACGGGCATGGTCGAGCTCGGCATCGCCGAGGACGAGGTGAAGCGGCTCTACGCCGGCGAGGCGATCGACCTCGACGGCGCCGGGGACCTGCCGGTGCACACCGGTCTGGTGCTCACCTCGCAGAACGGCTCGGCCCTGGGCCGGGTCGGCTCGGACAAGTCGGTGCGGCTGGTCCGGGGCGACCGGGAGGTGTTCGGCGTGCGGGGCCGCTCCGCGGAACAGCGCATCGCGCTGGACCTGCTGCTGGACGAGTCGATCGGCATCGTGTCGATGGGCGGCCGGGCCGGCACCGGCAAGTCCGCGCTGGCGCTCTGCGCGGGCCTGGAGCAGGTCATGGAGCGCCGCAAGCACAAGAAGGTCATCGTCTTCCGCCCGCTGTACGCGGTCGGCGGCCAGGAGCTGGGATACCTGCCCGGCGACGCCGCCGAGAAGATGTCGCCCTGGGCGCAGGCGGTCTTCGACACCCTCGGCTCGCTGGTGCACGACAACGTGATGGAGGAGGTGGCGGCCCGCGGCATGCTCGAGGTCCTGCCGCTGACCCACATCCGTGGCCGCAGCCTGCACGACGCCTTCGTGATCGTCGACGAGGCCCAGTCGCTGGAGCGCGGTGTGCTGCTCACCGTGCTGTCCCGCATCGGCAGCAACTCGCGGGTCGTGCTGACCCACGACGTTGCTCAGCGTGACAACCTGCGGGTCGGCCGGCACGACGGCATCGCGGCGGTGATCGAGGCGCTCAAGGGGCATCCGATCTTCGCGCACGTGACCTTGACGCGTTCGGAGCGTTCACCGATTGCCGAGGTTGTCACTGACCTCCTGGAGGACCTCCCGTTCGAGCGGTAACTTAAGCGAAAGAGTCCTAATTGTCACGTGATTAGAATCACAGAAGGTACCGTTTGGGTTCTCACCCGCGAATGCACTAGGCGATGGTGGGGAACGAGCGCGTGACGCCAGGCATCTCGGCATCAGGCGCTCACGGTGCGTCACTGGCCCGGACGGGTGTCCGCTTACGCGAATGCGAAAGCACATGGATACCGTCCGGGCCGTGCACCGAGGTCATGTCCCCGACGAATGGATACCTTCGTGATCCGGCTGTGGCAGCGGGTCGGCAAGGTCAGAGCCCTCGCGGTTCTCGTGCTGGTTGCGGGACTCGTCGGCGGCCTGCTGATTGCCAACCGACAGACCCAGCACAACGCGACGGCGGAGCCGGTCCAGGCCGCCGACGCCGCGTCCCTTCCCCGGGCGTCCTCCGGCACTCCGTCCGCCGACGCCGGCACCACGGAAGCGCAGAGCAAGGCGCAGGACGCCGCCTCGGCCGCCGCCGCGCAGGCGAAGGCCGCCGAGGACGCCGCCCGCAAGAAGAAGGAAGAGGAAGCGAGCCGCTCCACCCGTCCCGCCGGAGAGCCGTCGTATCCCGCCCCTGCCTCATGCGGCGTCTACACCGGCAATCGCAACACCGGGTGCACGCTCATGGTTGCGGCCGGCTTCGCCCTCGGCCAGATGCCGTGCCTGGACAAGCTCTGGCAGAAGGAAAGCGGGTGGAACCCCCTGTCGCACAACAAGAGCAGCGGGGCCCACGGCATCCCCCAGGCAGTGCCAGGAGACAAGATGGCCGCGTACGGTCCCGACTGGTACAAGGACGCGGCGACCCAGATCAAGTGGGGCCTGAACTACATCAAGGGCCGCTACAAGACGCCGTGCGGCGCATGGGGCCACAGCCAGAACACCGGGTGGTACTAGCCATGGACGTCGTGAGTCTGTTGTGGCAGCGGGTCGGCAAGGTCCGGGCCCTCGCCGTGCTCGCGCTGGTCGCGGCCCTCGCGGGTGGCCTGGTCGTCGCCAACTGGGACAGCGGCAAGCCGGTCGAGCCGGTCAACGCCGCCGCCGACGCTGCGCTCCCGCGGGCCTCCTCCTCCTCCTCCTCCGGCAGCCCGTCGGCCGCCGCCAGCAGCACCGAAGCGCAGAGCAAGGCGCAGGACGCCGCCTCGGCCGCCGCGGCGCAGGCGAAGGCCGCCGAGGACGCCGCCCGCAAGAAGAAGGAAGAAGAGGCGAGCCGCACCACCACGCGGACGCTGGGCCCGCCGACCTACCCGATCCCCGCCGTGTGCGACGTGTACAAGGCCAAGAGCGACAACAAGTGGCGTGGCTGCGGGCTCACGATGGCCGCCGGCTTCGGGTTCGACCAGATGTCCCCCTGCCTGGAGAAGCTCTGGGACAAGGAGAGCCACTGGACGACCACGGCGAAGAACCAGAGCTCCGGGGCGTACGGCATCGCCCAGGCGCTCCCGGGGTCGAAGATGGCCTCGATCGCCAGTGACTGGTCGTGGAACCCCGAGACGCAGATCAAGTGGGGCCTGAGCTACATCAAGGGCCGCTACAAGACGCCCTGCGCGGCCTGGTCCCACAGCCAGTCCACAGGCTGGTACTGAAACCGGTGCAAACCCGCCAGCACCGGCAAGACGGGTGGCGGGTTTGCACCGGACCTGTTACCACAGTGGCGTGACTCTCGACGGGACCCGTGATTCCGACCCCACGCGCTTCGGCACGGAGGCGTTCTACGCCTCCGTCGGCCGGGCCTTCGTGGCCATGTGTGCGGTCGTGCCGGTGCTGTTCGCCGTCGAGTTCTTCGACCGGCTGATCGGTGAGCGGCTCCAGGACGACGGCGGGATCAAGCCGCACCGGCTCGACGGGCTGGACGGCATCCTGTTCTCACCGTTCCTGCACGTCGACTACGAGCACGTGCTGGCCAACAGCGTCCCGCTGATCCTGCTGGGCACCTTCGTCCTCGCCGCCGGTGCCGCCCGGTTCCTGCTCACCACCGCGTTCATCGCGATCGTCGCCGGCGTCGGCGTCTGGTTCATCGGCGAGTCCGGCACGGTCGTGGTCGGCGCCAGCGGCGTCATCTTCGGCTACCTCGGTGTGATCCTGATGCGCGGCGTCGTCGAGCACAGCTGGTGGCACATCGCCGTCGGCCTCCTCATCGGCCTGCTGTATGGCTGGCAGATCATCGGTGTCCTGCCCGGTGAGCAGGGGGTCTCCTGGCAGGGGCACCTGTGCGGGTTCATCGGCGGTCTCGTCGCCGCGGTGCTGTTCCGGCGCCGGCGCCCGCCGCGCGCCGACGACCCTCTGGCCATCGGCACCGATGCCGCATAGCGTGCCCGTATGCGGGAAGTCGATCTGGCCATCGTCGGCGCGGGACCGGCCGGCCTCTTCGGTGCGTACTACGCCGGCTTCCGGGGGCTCAGCACGGCGGTGATCGACGCGCTGCCCGAGCCCGGCGGGCAGATCACCGCGATGTACCCGGAAAAAATGATCTTCGATGTCGCGGGCTTCCCGGGCATCCGGGGCCGGGACCTGGTCGCCAACCTGGTCGAGCAGGCCGACCAGTTCCACCCCTATTACCTGCTGGGGGTGCGGGCCGAGGACCTCTCCTACGACGGTGAGCAGCCCGTGCTGACGCTGTCCGACGGCACCGTCCTGCGCTGCGGCGCCGTGCTCATCACCGGCGGCCTGGGCAGCTTCACCGCCCGCCCGCTGCCCGCCGCCGCCGGGTTCACCGGCACCGGCCTGGTCTTCTTCGTGCCGCACCTGGCCGACCTGGCCGGGCACGACGTGGTCATCGTCGGCGGTGGCGACTCCGCGTTCGACTGGGCCCTGGCCCTGCAACCACTCGCCAGGTCGGTGACCCTCGTGCACCGGCGGGAGAAGTTCCGGGCGCACGCCTCCACCGTCGCCCGCGCGCAGGCGCTGCCGATCGAGATCATCGTCAACGCCGAGGTGACCAGGATCCACGGCGACGGCCACTGCACCGGCGTCGAGGTCGCGGTCCGTGGCGCCGAGCCGCGGACGCTGCCCGCGGACTCGATCGTGGCCGCGCTCGGCTTCACCGCCGACCTCGGCCCCCTGGCCGACTGGGGCCTCGAGCTGGACAAGCGGCACATCAGGGTCGACTCGACCACCGCGACCAACCTGCCGCGGGTGTTCGCCGCGGGCGACATCAGCGAATACCCGGGCAAGGTCCGGCTGATCGCGGTCGGTTTCGGGGAGGCGGCGACCGCCGTCAACAACGCCGCCGTGATCATCGACCCGGCCGCCCACCTCTTCCCGGGACACTCGTCGGACAACGGATGAGCAACTCCTCAATAACCTGAGGGCACCGCCGATCTGAGATGCGTGGTGGGCGTCCGTCTCCAGGTGTTCGGGGTGGTGCTGCTCGGCCTGCTGGTATCGGGCGGGGCGGGGCTGCTGATGCACCGCGTCGAGATGGACAACGCCGGGCAGGCCCTCGACCGGCGGGTCGCCGCGGCGCAGGAGTCGGTGGCGTCCACCGCCCAGCGCTACGTCGACGCGGTGCAGCTGACCGCCGGCAGCCTGGAGGCCCTGCCGAAGATCGACGCCGCCTCGTTCACCACGGCCACCGCCCCGCTCGGCCAGCTGTGGCTGCCGGGGGCGACCTCCATCGACCTCGTCGTCGCGGTGCCGGACTCCTCCGTCGCGGCGGCGCAGGCCGACTGGCGGACGCTCGGCGCGGCCGGGCTGACGCTGCGCGCCACCGCCGGGGTCGGCCGCCACTACTTCACCGTGCTGCAGCGGACGCTCGGCGAAGGCGCGGGCACGGGCGCGAGCGTCGGCGACGTCGGGCAGGACCTGACCGGGTCGGCGGAGGCGTCCGCGGCGCTGGAGCGGGCCGGGCGCATCGGGCTGCCCGCCATCTCCGATCCGTACGTGCTGCCGCGCGACACCGGCCTGCCGCCGGGGGACCGGCAGCAGTCGGTGGCCCTCCTGCAACGCGTCCTCGACCGGGTCACCGGTGAGCTGCGCGGCTTCGTCCAGATGGCGGTGCGGATGCAGGACTTCTTCACCGACACGATGCTCCAGCCGTCCCGCGAGCTGCTGGACGTGACGCTGTCCGCACTGGACGGCAGCGAGTGGCAGCTGATGGCCCGCATGGAGCGCCACGACGCCGGCCCGGGTGACCTGCGCCGGACCGTCCTCGTGCAGGTCGCCGACCAGCAGTGGCAGCTGGCGGCCGGCACCGACGGCACGGCCCTGATCGGCGCCGACGGCCACCTCGACGAGGGCATGCTGTTCGGCGGTCTCGCGCTCACGCTGGTCACCGCGCTGCTGGTGTACACCCTCGCGACGTCCCGCCGCCGGGCCGAGGACCGGGTCACCCAGGCCACCGCCGACCTGCGGCACCAGGCGACCCTGCTGTCCGCGGTGATGAACACGATCGGCGACGGCGTGGTGGTCTTCGACCCGGACGGCGCCGCGGTCTGGGTCAACCCGACCGCGCGCGGGCTGCTCGGCCACGACATCGACCGCTACCCGCCGACCGCCTGGCCCGAGCTGCTGGAGGCGTACGAGGCGGACGGCACCACCCCGTACCGGTTCCGCAACCTGGTCCGCCGGCAGGCGGAGTCGCAGATCGAGCTGGTGGTGCGGGGCCGGCGGCTCGACGTGCGGCTGCGGACCCTGGTCCGGCAGGACGGCGCCGGCGGCGCGGTCGCCGTGCTGCGCGACGTCACCGAGCTGCACGAGGCCGACGAGAAGGTCCGCGCCTCGGAGGAGCTGCTCCAGCTGCTGCTGGACGGCGCCCGCGACTACGCCATCTACATGCTCGACCGGCAGGGCGTGATCGAGAGCTGGTCCGGCAACGCGGAGCGGCTCACTGGGTACCGCGCCGACGAGGTCATCGGCCACTCCTACGGGATGTTCTTCACCGCCGAGGAGACCGCCGCGGGGGTGCCGCAGCGCGTCCTGGACCAGGCGGCCGAGCACGGCCGGGTCGAGATCGACGGCCCGCGGGTGCGCCGCAACGGCAGCCGCTTCTGGGCGCACGGCCTGCTCACCGCCGTGCGCAACCCCGACGGGACGGTCCGCGGTTTCGTCAAGGTCAGCCAGGACATCACCGAGCGCAAGACCGCCGAGCGGGCGGTCGAGCAGCTCAACGCGGAGCTGGAGGTGCGCGTCGCGGAGCGCACCGCCGACCTGCGGGAGGCCAACGCGGAGCTGGAGTCCTTCTCCTACAGCGTCTCCCACGACCTGCGGGCGCCGCTGCGGGCCGTCGACGGCTTCGCCAAGATGCTCGCCCTCGACCACGGCGACACGCTCGACGAGCAGGGCCGGCGGTACCTCGCCCGCATCCGCGCCAGCGCCCAGCACATGGGTGACCTGATCGACGGGCTGCTGGCCTTCTCCAGGCTCCAGCGGCAGGAGATGGCGAGCCTGCGCGTCCACCTCGACCAGCTGGTCGCCGACGTCTGGGACGAGCTCGCCGTGGAGCGCGGCACCCGCGACATCGCACTGTCCGTCGGCGACCTGCCCGACGCGCAGGGCGACCCGCGGCTCATCCGGCACGTGGTCGCCAACCTGGTCGGCAACGCGGTGAAGTACACCCGCGACGTCTCGCCGGCCAGGATCGAGATCGGGCACCGGGTGGGGCCGCTCAGCGGCGAGGTCATGTACTACGTCAAGGACAACGGTGCCGGCTTCGACATGCGCTACGCCGACAAGCTGTTCAAGGTCTTCCAGCGGCTGCACCGCGCCGAGGACTACGAGGGCACCGGCATCGGGCTCGCCCTCACCCACCGCATCGTGCAGCGGCACGGCGGTCAGATCTGGGCCGACGCGGTCCCCGGCGAGGGCGCCACGTTCTACTTCACCCTTCCGGCCTTCGAACACACTGGACACACGCTGTTGGAGGTGGGCGGGTGAAACCGCGGTCCAATAGGGTCCTGCTCGTCGAGGACAATCCCGACGACCTGGAGCTGGCCCGGCTCGCGTTCGAGCGGGGCAGGTTCGCCCGCAACGTCGACGTGGCCCGTGACGGCGCCGAAGCCCTCGAATACCTGCTCGGCCCGGCCGCCACCGACCCGCCGCAGGTGGTGCTGCTCGACATCAAGCTCCCGCTGGTCGACGGCATCGACGTGCTGCGCCGGGTCAAGGCCGACCAGCGCACCCGGCACATCCCGGTCGTCATGCTCACCTCGTCGGCCCAGGACCGGGACCTGCACGCCTGCTATGAGCTCGGGGCCAACAGCTACATCGTCAAACCCGTCGACATGGAGCAGTTCATGGCCGCCGTCAACAGCATCGGCCTGTACTGGCTGGGCCTGAACCTGACCGATGCGCACTCATGAGGATCCTGCTCCTGGAGGACAACCCCGACGACGCCGAGATGCTCGTGTTCGAGCTGCGGCGGGCCGGCTTCGCGCCCGTGTGGCAGCGGGTCGAGTCCGGCGCGGACTTCCAGGCCGCGCTCGAGGATCCCGCGGGCCCGCCCGAGGTGATCCTCGCCGACTACTCGCTGCCGCAGTTCAACGCCCTGGAGGCGCTGCACATGCTGCGCACCGGCGGCTACGACATTCCGGCGATCGTGGTCAGCGGCGCGATGAGCGAGGAGTCGTGCGTCGACGCGCTGCGCCACGGCGCGGTCGACTACCTGCTCAAGGACCGGCTGAGCCGGCTCGGCTCGGCCGTGCAGCACGCCCTGTCGCAGCAGCGGCTCGCCGCCGACCAGCGCCGGGCGGAGGAGACGTTCCGGGCCGCGTTCGACCACGCCCCGGTCGGCATGGCCGTCACCGACCTCGACGGCCACGTGCTGGAGGTCAACCAGGAGCTGGCCCGCATGACCGGCCTGCAGCCCGCGCAGCTGCTGCTCGACATGGTGCTCGAGGAGGACCAGCCGATCGTCGCGGACAAGATGAAGCGCCTCGTCGCCGGCGAGGCCGAGAAGGTCAGCAAGGAGCTGCGGCTGTGCCGCTCCGACGGCGCGCCGTTGTGGGGCCAGTACTCGGCGTCGCTCATCGGCGCGGGCGGCGGGCAGCACGGCGGCCAGCAGCGGGCGCACCACGTCGTGCACCAGATCGCCGACGTGACCGACCGCCGCCGGGCCGAGGAGGCCCTGCAGCGGCAGGCGGCGAAGCTCGCCCGCACCAACAGCGACCTGCAGGAGCTCGACCGGCTCAAGAGCGAGTTCGTGGCCACCGTCTCCCACGAGCTGCGCACCCCGCTGACCAGCATCCGCGGCTACACCGAGATCCTCGCCGATGCGCACGCCAGCTCCCTCGGCGCAACCGAACGCAAGATCGTCGGCATTATCGACCGCAACGGCCGCCGCCTGCTCGACCTCATCGAGGACCTGCTCACGTTCTCCCGGATCGAGTCGGGCACCCTGACGCTCACCGTCGGCCCGGTGAAGGTCAAGCACATCATCGACGCCGCGTGCGAGGCGATCCGGCCCTCCGTCGAGACCGCCGGCCTGACCGTCACCACCGACATCGACGAGCACATCCCGGTCGTGCAGGGCGACGGCGACCAGCTCGAACGGGTCGTGCTCAACCTGCTGACCAACGCGGTCAAGTTCTCCGACCCCGGCGGCTCGATCACCGTCACCGGCCGGGAACGCGACGGCGAGGTGGTCGTGTGGATCCGGGACACCGGGGTCGGCATCCCGGAACACGAGCAGGGCATGCTGTTCACCCGCTTCTTCCGCACCGCCGACGCCCAGAAGCGGGCGATCAAGGGCAGCGGGCTGGGGCTGGCGATCAGCAAGGCGATCGTGGAGGCGCACGGCGGGTGGATCGCCCTGGAGTCGATCGAGGGCAGCGGCACCACCGTCGGCTTCGGCGTCCCCACGCCGTAGCGCCGTGCCTATCCGGCGGTCAGGTTGGTCCGGCGGACGAGCAGCCACACCGAGAGCAGCGCCACCACGGCCAGGGCGAGGTAGCCGGTGCCGAGGATCAGGTGGAACTCGGGGATCCGGCTGCCCGGTTGGTACTGCAGGTAGCGCTGGAGGTGGTGATCGGCGAAACAGGAGAGGTCGGCCTGGACGTCGACGCTCGACGGGCAGAGGCGTTCCAGCTCGCCGCTGGTGAGCGGGTGCCTGGAGGCGTCGAACAACCCTGAGGGCTGGTCGCCGGCGCCGGTGCGGATGATGCCGCCGCTGACCAGCAGGGCGTTGTCGCGCAGCAGGTCGTCGACCGGGGCGTCGATCTGCCGGTAGGCGCCCAGCGGCCGCCTGAGGGTGGGGAATCGGGCCTGCACGAACAGCATCAGGCCGATGAAGCCCCCGATGACACCGAACACGGCCGGCAGCGTGCGTCGCAGCGCGGCGCCGAGCGCGACACCGACCGCGAACCAGCAGGCGCTGATCATGACCGGGAGCCAGCCGGTGGCCAGGACCGCCTCGTATCGGAACAGGTCCTCCTGGCCGACCCGGGTCCCCACGTGTTCCAGGTGGTCGCTGACCCCGGCGACGACCCCGGTCACGGCCGCGACGAACAGGGCCAGCAGGCCGATCCGGGTCCACAGCCACCGGGCCGGGGAGATGTCCTGGCTCCAGGCCAGCAGCAGGGTCCGCTGCTCGTGCTCCCTGGACAGCACCGGGACGCCGATGAACATGCCGACCAGCAGCGGCATGTACTGCACCAGCCGCTCGGCGTAGCTTGCCTGCCGGAACAGGCCGAAGGGGCGCGCGCTGAGCCGCAGGTCCTGCGGGGAGTAGTCGGGGCACCGCAGGTTGTGGCACTGGTGCCACAGGTCCGTCATCTCGATGGACAGGTAGGTCATCCAGCCGGCGACGACGGCGGCCAGGACGAGCGTGCCGATGATGGCCGAGCGGTGCTGGCGCCAGGTCAGCCAGACCAGGCCGGCCGTTGGGCCCGGACCTTCGCGGCGGCTCGCGGTGACCGGTGCGTCGGTGACCAGGCTCATGCTGCCGCCTCCAGGCGATCGGGGGCGCCGGCCGACGCCTTGAGATAGGTCAGGATCAGTTCGTCCAGGGTGATGGGCTGGGTGGTCCAGCCGGGCGCGACGACGGCCGCCGCTGGTCCGGCGGGCTGCCGCACGACGAACGTGGACTGCCGGTCCGCGTGCTGTGCCTGGACGATCGCGCCGGGGCCGGGCGGCAGGTCCGCCCGCGGCCCGGTGAGCCGCACGTGGTCGGCGAGCAGGTCCTCGACGTCGCCGCTGAGCACGGGCCGGCCCGCGTCCAGCACCAGCAGGTGGTCGCCGACGCCGCTGAGCTCGGCGATGATGTGGGTCGACAGCATGACGGTCATGTCGCCCTCCGCAGCCTCGGCCATGAGCTCGCCGGTCACCTCGGTGCGGGCCACCGGGTCGAGGTTGGCCAGGGGCTCGTCCAGCAGGAGCAGCGCCGGGCGGGAGCCCAGGGCGACCGCGAGCGCGACCTGCGCCCGCTGCCCGCCGGACAGCTTGCCGCAGCGGCGGTCCAGCGGGATGGCGAAGCGCTCCAGCCAGGACAGCGCCCGCCGCTGGTCCCACACCCGGTTGGTGGCCCGGCCGAAGCGCAGCATGTCCGCGACGCTGAAGTCGCGATACAGCGGCTTGTCCTGGGCGAGGATCGCCACCCGGCTCCCGGCCGGTTCACCCCCGTCGGAGGACCGGCCCTTCACCACCGGCCGGCCGCCGACCAGCAGTGTCCCGGAGGTCGCCGGCAGCATCCCGCTGATGATGCTCATCAGCGTCGACTTGCCCGCGCCGTTGGCCCCGACCAGCGCGATGATCCGGTTGGCCGGCAGCTGGAAGGAGCAGTCCCGCAGCGCCCACACACTGCCGTAGCGCTTGCTCACGGCCCGGGCCTCGACGGCGGTCATGCCGCCCCCTCCTGCTTGCGGCGGGTGGAGTTCTCCACGATCACGGAGGCGAACAGCGCCTCGACGTCCTCGGTCTCCAGCCCCGCCTCGCGGGCCTGGTCGAGCCACCGGGCCAGGCCGTTGCGCAGCCGGGCCATGACGTGCGGGTCCGCGCCGCCCAGCGTGCCGCTGATGAAGGTGCCCGCGCCCTGCCGGGCTTCGACGAGCCCGGACAGCTCCAGCTCGCGGTACGCCTTCAGCACCGTGCTCGGGTTGACCGTGCACGCGGTCACCACGCTGCGCACCGTGGGGAGCTGGTCCCCGGGATGCAGCACGCCCATCCGCAGCCCTTCGCGCACCTGCCGGATCAGCTGTGCGTATGCGGGGACGCTGCTGGACTTGTCCACATGGAAATTGATCACGCCGGTGCCTCCTCTCCCGTCAGCAAATTGTGTCGGTAGAGTAGAACACCGGTCAACCGGAACGCAAGGACGCGCGATCAGATCCCGACGAACCTCGCCTGCACCCGCATCTGGTGCGCGAAGAACTCGTCGCGGTGCAGCACGACGTTGTTGAGCTGCCCGAACAGCTCGAAGCTCACGGACCCGAACAGGGTGACCCAGGCCGACAGCGCCCGGGCGGTCACGACGTCGGGCACGTCCGGCGCGATCACCGAGCCGGCCCGCCGCACGTCCTCGAC
The DNA here is from genome assembly GCF_042653625.1 of Dactylosporangium cerinum. NCBI lineage: Bacteria > Bacillati > Actinomycetota > Actinomycetes > Micromonosporales > Micromonosporaceae > Dactylosporangium > Dactylosporangium cerinum. The sequence continues at coordinate 12,997 of NZ_JBHSIU010000053.1, forward strand.
CACCGCCGCGGCCAGCGGCTCGGTGGTGTCGTCGCGGACCCGTCCGGCCACGGCCGCGTCCTGGATGATCGTGCCGAGGACCGTGACCGCCCGCGTCGCCGCGGCGACGGTGTCCTGCGGCGCCTGGTACCCCGGGACCGGGCTGCCGTAGATCAGCGCATACTCGTGCGGCCGTTCCAGGGCCCACTCCCGGACCGAGTCGCAGACCGCCATCCACCGCCCGGTGAAGTCGTCGCGGGCGACCGCGCGCTCCCGGTCCTCGACCGTCCGGCCCAGGGAGTTGTACGCGTCGAGGATCAGCGCCGTCAGCAGCTCGTCCCGGCTCGCGAAGTACCGGTAGATCGCCGACGAGACGACGCCGAGGTCGCGGGCCACGGCGCGCAGCGACAGGTTGGCCCCGTCGGTGGCCAGGTGCCGCCGGGCGATCGTCTTGATCTCTTCGGTCATCTCGGCACGGACGCGCGCCCGGATGTTGGTCGCCTTCATGCCGTACATAGTCGCATGCTCACATCAGAGAGCACTGCTCTTGAATTGTCGAGCGACCCATGCTCTACTGAGAGAGCAGTGCTCTCGCAATCACGGTTCTGGAGGCAGTCATGCAGGTCATCGTCGGTGCCGGCGCGGTCGGCACCATCATCGCCGGTCGGCTCGCCGCGGCGGGTGAGCACGTCAAGCTCGTCAGCCGCTCCGGCGGCGGGCCCGTGCACCCACTGGTCGAGCGGGTCTCCGCGGACGCGTCCGACGCGGTCGCGCTGCGCAGCGTCGCCGCCGGGGCGAGCGTCATCTACAACTGCGTCAACCCGCAGTACTACGCCTGGCAGACCGACTGGCCGCCGATCAACCGGGCCCTGATCGGCGCCGCCGCGGCGAACGACGCGGTCCTGGCGATCACCGGCAACCTCTACGGCTACGGGCCGGTCGACCGCCCCATGACCGAGGACACGCCGCTCGTCGACACCGTCCGGAAGGGCCGGGTCCGCAACGAGATGTGGCGGGAGGCCCTGGCCGCCGGCATCCGCACCTTCGAGGCCCGCGCGTCGGACTACATCAGCCCCACGTCGTCGATCATCGAGATGGCGTTGCCGGCGCTGCGGGCCGGGAAGACGGCATGGCTGCCCGCGGCGCTCGACGTGCCGCACAGCTACACGTACATCGGCGACGTCGCGCGGACGCTCATCGCCCTGGCGACCGACGAGCGGGCGTGGGGCCGGGCGTGGCACGTGCCCTCGCCGCCGCCGATGACCGGCCGGTCGCTGCTGACGACCGTGGCCCGCGTCGCTGGCCTGCCCGCCCCGCGCCTGCGCGCCTACCCGCTGCCGGCCGTGTGGGCCGCCGGACTCTTCGACAAGTTCGCCAAGGAGTTCCGCGAGGTCCGCTACCAGCACGTCAAGCCGTTCGTGCTGGACTCGTCCCGGGTGACCGCGACGTTCGGCCTGACCCACACGCCGGTCGACGAGGCCGTTCAGTCGGTGCTGGGCAGCGCCCCCACCGACCCGTCGGGTTCGATCGCGAGCGGCGGCAGGGTGCCGTCGAAGTCGACCAGCGAGTAGGCGCGCAGCTTCTCCAGGCGGTGGAACGAGTCGATCACCCGGATCGTGCCCGACCGGGAGCGCATCACGATCGACTGCGTGTCCGCCCCGCCCCGCCGGTACCGGACGCCCTTGAGCAGGTCGCCGCTGGTCACGCCGGTCGCGCAGAAGAACATGTTGTCACCGCCGACCAGGTCGTCGGTGTGCAGCACGCGACCGAGATCGTGGCCGGCGGCGACGGCCTTGGCCCGCTCGGCGTCGTCCTGCGGCCACAGCTTCGCCTGGATCGCCCCGCCCATGCACTTCAGGGCCACCGCGGCGACGATGCCCTCCGGGGTGCCCCCGATGCCCATCAACACGTCGGTCTCCGAGCCTTCCCGGGCGGCGCTGATCGCCCCGGCGATGTCGCCGTCGGAGATGAACCTGATCCGCGCCCCGGTCCGGCGGACCTCCTGGATGAGCTGCTTGTGCCGGGGCCGGTCCAGGATGCAGACGGTGACCTCGGACACACTGGACCGCTTCGCCCGGGCGATCCGCCGCAGGTTCTCCTCCACGCCGGCGTCGATGTCGATCACGTCCGCGTAGTCCGGCCCGACGGCCAGCTTCTCCATGTAGAACACGGCGCTCGGGTCGAACATCGCCCCGCGCTCCGCGACGGCGAGCACCGCGACCGCGTTGGGCATCCCCTTGCTCATCAGGGTGGTGCCGTCGACCGGGTCGACCGCGACGTCGACCTCCGGCCCGGTGCCGTCCCCGACCCGCTCGCCGTTGTACAGCATCGGCGCGTTGTCCTTCTCGCCCTCACCGATCACCACGACACCCTGCATCGGCACTGAGTTGATCAGCAGGCGCATCGCGTCGACGGCCGCGCCGTCGCCGCCGTTCTTGTCACCCCGGCCGACCCAGCGCCCGGCGGCCATGGCCGCGGCCTCCGTGACTCGCACCAGGTCAAGGGCCAGGTTCCGGTCCATCTCACGACTCATATGTGCTCTCCTCGCGCGGCGTTGCGTGGGCGGGCGGGCCACCTGTCATCGTGGCAGGCCGGCGTGTTCCACGTCGCTACGGTCCGGGCGGTTGTGGCATGTTCCATCCGATGGTTCACGATGGGTGGGTGGAAACCGCTGCTCCCGCTCCCACTCCCGCATCCGAGCGGGCCGGTCGTCGCCCGCGCGACATGGCGCTGTCGATGCTGGTCCTGCTGGTGCCGGTGTTCCTGCTCGTCGGCTTCTACCGCTACCTCGGCCACGAGGAGCCGCCGACCATCGACACGACCGAGGTGTACGGGTCGGTCCAGCGCGCCGGCCAGTTCACCCCGCTCAAGCCCACCGACCTGCCGCAGGGCTGGCGGATCGCCTCGGCCACCTTCACCGGCGGCGTCCTGCGTATCGGCGTGACCGCCCCGTCCGACGGCGCGATGCAGCTGGTCGAGAGCGCCCAGCCGGCCGCCACGCTGGTGCCCGCGATCATCGGCACCGGTGGCGCCGGCGGCGCGCCCGTCTCCGTCGCCGGCACCGAATGGCAGCGGCACGACGACGGCCGCCCCGGCGAGCGCGCCCTGATCCAGACCTCCGCCGGCCGCACCGTCATCATCTTCGGCCGCGCCACCGACTCCCAGCTGCAGCGCCTGGCCGCATCCCTGCACTGAGCGGAGCGAGGAACGCCGCTTGCGTGCGGCGCGCAGCGTCGCATGGGGGGCTTGGGGTGGGAACCCCCAATGCTCTTCCGGCCGTGAGGCCGCCGCGGAAGAAGCAGTCCCTCAGCCGCGGTCGGCGGTCAGGCGGGCGCGGGCGTCGTCGAGCCAGCGCTGGCAGATGGCGGCGAGCTGCTCGCCGCGCTCCCACAGGGCCAGGGACTCCTCGAGCGTGGTGCCGCCGGACTCGAGCTTCTCCACGACTGTGGCGAGCTCGGCCCGGGCCTGCTCGTAGGACAGGTCGTCCTTCGTCATGCGGTTTCCTTTGTCATGCGAGTTCCTTCGTCATGCGGGCTCCTTCGTCAGGAAGAGCACGGAGTCGGTGCGCCGGTAGCCGACGCGGGCGTAGACGCGTTCCTGGGGGTCGCCGCCCGGGGTCAGGAACACCAGGCCGGCTCCGGCCGCGTGCGCGGCCCGGGTGAGGTGCAGGGTGATGGCGCCGCCGATGCCGCGGCGTTCGAACTTCGGCCGCACCGCGATGCCGGCGACCTCGCTGATGCCGTCCTTGGCCGCGACGGCGGAGCCACCGCCGACGGGTTCGCCGTCCAGCGTGCGGGCGAACACCGTGATGTCCTCCCGGGACCTGGCCCGGGCGACGTGCTCGTCGGTGGGCGGCGCCTCGCCGAACGCCTCGTGCTGGGCGCCCAGCAGGCCGAACAGCTCCTCGTCGGTGGTGGGCTCGACGAACTCGATGCCGTCGGCCAGGGGCTGGTCGACGGTGCCGCCGGGCGGGCACTCCATCAGCGGCAGCCGGTGGGTGACGGTGAAGCCGGCGGCCAGGAGCGCGGGCTCGACGAGCGGGGCCAGGCCCGGCAGGTACTCCAGGCGCGGGGTCCGCGACCGGCTGGTGAACGCCGCTTCGAGGGCCGCGATGTCCGCCGGGGTCGGGTCGGCGCCGGCCGCGGGGATCGCGTAGTTGATGTAGACGAGCGGGTCGTGCGCGCTGATCGTCACCGTGAACGGGCCGGCCTGCACCACCTCGCGGCCGCGGCCGGCGCTGGCGAGCAGGTAGTCCTGGATGCGTTGGGACACGTCACTCCTGGGAACCGGCGGCGGCTGGCTTCGCGGCCCGCTTGGCGGGCTTCTTGACGGCGGGGTCGACGGTGGCGGCGACCTCGCCTTCGGCGAGCCGGAGGCGGACGGGGTCACCGGGGGAGACCTCGCCGGCCGCGCGGACGACGGCGCCGTCGGCGCGCTGGACGATCGCGTAGCCGCGCTGGAGGGTCGCCGCGGGGGACAGGGTCCGCAGCCGGGCGAGGGTGTGCGCGAGCTCGGTGCCGGCCCGGTCGAGGCGGTGGCTCAGGTTGCGGGCGGCCCGGTCGCGCAGCTGCGCCACGTCGGTGGCCCGGTTGTCGACCAGCGAGAGCGGGCGGGCGATCGAGGGCCGCGAGCGGATCGCGTCGAGGCGGTGCTGCTCGCGGTCGAGCAGGCCCTTCAAGGCGCGGTCGAGGCGCTGCTTCGCCTGGCCGATGAGGCGGAACTCGTCGGCCAGGTCGGGCACGATGCGCTTCGCGGCGTCGGTCGGGGTCGAGGCGCGCACGTCGGCGACGAAGTCGACCAGCGGCACGTCGGTCTCGTGGCCGACGGCGGACACGACCGGGGTCCGGCACGCGAACACGGCCCGGCACAGCGCCTCGTCGGAGAACGGCAGCAGGTCCTCGGTCGAGCCACCGCCGCGGGCCAGGACGATGACGTCGACCGTCTCGTCCCGGTCGAGCACGGCGAGGGCGTCGATGATCTGCGGCACCGCCGACGTGCCCTGCACGGCGACGTTGATGACCCGGAACTCCACCGTCGGCCAGCGGCGCCGCGCGTTGGTCAGCACGTCCCGCTCCGCGGCGCTGGCCCGGCCGGTGATCAGGCCGACCTTGCCGGGCAGGAACGGCAGCCGCCGCTTGCGGGCCCGGTCGAACAGGCCCTCGGCGGCGAGGAGCTTCTTGAGCTGCTCCAGGCGGGCCAGCAGCTCGCCGAGGCCGACCTGGCGGATCTCGTCGGCGCGCAGGCTGAGCGAGCCGCGGGCGGCGTAGAACTCGGGCTTGGCGTGCACCACGATGCGGGCGCCGTCGTTGAGGCCGGGCGCGCCGAGGTCGACGACGTCCCGGTTGGTGGTGACGGTCAGGCTCAGGTCGGCGGAGGGATCACGCAGCGTCAGGAAGACGGTGTTGGTGCCGGGGCGGCGGGTGATCTGCGCGACCTGGCCGTCGACCCAGATCCAGCCGAGCTTGCCGATCCAGGCGCCGATCTTCTGCGAGACCACCCGGACGGGCCACGGCTCGTCCGACGAGGAAGTGGGAGTGGTCACCGCAACACCCTAGCCGCGCAGGTATGCGAGGACCGCCCGCACCCGGCGGTGGTCATCCTCGTCCGGGGGAAGGTCGAGCTTCGCCAGGAGGCTGTTGATGTGCTTCGACACGGCGGCCTCGGACACGACCAGGGACCGCGCGATCGCCGCGTTGGAGCGCCCCTCGGCCATCAGGGCCAGGACCTCGCGCTCCCGCGGGGTGAGCCGCTGCAACGGGTCGCGGCGGCGGCCCAGCAGCTGCATCACCACCTCGGGGTCGACGACGGTGTGCCCGGCCGCGACCCGGTCGACGGCGTCGACGAACTCGGTCACGTCGCCGATGCGGTCCTTCAGCAGGTAACCGACGGAACCGTTGCGCCCGGAGTCGAGCAGCTCGGCGGCGTATGTCTGCTCCACGTACTGACTCAGCACCAGCACCGGCAGCGCCGGGTTTTCGAGTCGCAACGCGATCGCCGCCTGCAACCCCTCGTCGGTGAACGCCGGCGGCATCCGCACGTCGGTGACGATGAGGTCGGGCCGCTCCGCGCGCACCGCGTCGACGAGCTCGGGCGCCGTGCCGACGGCTGCGACGACGTCATGGCCGAAGCGGCGCAGCAGTCCGGCGATCCCCTCCCGGATGAGAATCCCGTCCTCGGCGATCACGACCCGCACGGCAGCTCCACGTGGACCACCGTAGGCCCTCCACGCGGGCTGGCGAGCGAGACGGTCCCCCCGACGGCGTCGACCCGGTCGACCAGGCCGGCCAGGCCGGTGCCGCGGGCCGGGTCGGCGCCGCCCCGGCCGTCGTCGCGGATCTGCACGGTGAGCCGGTTGAACGCGACCGACGCGACGACCTTCGCCCGCGCCGCGCCGCTGTGCTTGGCGACGTTGGCGAGGGCCTCGACGACGACGAAGTACGCGGTCACCTCCACCGCCTCCGGCAGCCGCGCCGGCAGGGCGATGTCGACGTCGACGGGCAGCGGCGCGCGGTCGGACACCTCCCGGACCGCCGCCGCGAGTCCCCGGTCCGTGAGAATCTTCGGGTGGACGCCCCGGATCAGCTCCCGCAGCTCGGCCAGGGCCTCTTTGGCCAGGTCATGCGCGCGGCGCACCGGATCCGCGGCGGGCGAACCGTCCGGCAGCTCCAGGCGGGCCAGGCCCAGCTGCATGCTCAGCGCCACCAGCCGCTGCTGCGCACCGTCGTGCAGGTCGCGCTCGATCCGGCGGCGCTCCACCTCGAACGCGTCGACGAGCCGGGCCCGGGACCGGGTCAGCTCGACCAGCTGCGGGTCGTCGTCGGCGCGCGGCGCCAGGATCGACCGGGTCATCGCGGCGCGGGCCGCCGCCCACGCCGTCACCGGGTAGAGCGCGATGATGCCGAGGACGGCCCCGGCGGCGCTGCCGGACAGCGTGAGCCAGATCGACTCGTCGCGGATGTAGACCGGGCCGCACAGCAGCGCAGTCACCACCCAGGTGGCGCCCGCGAACACGATCAGGTCCAGCCAGGCCAGGATCGACGTGAGCACGATCGTGTAGCCCAGCTCCCGCCAGGTCGCCGGCTCCCGCAGCCGGGTCCGCACCCACGCCCGCAGGCCCGGCTCGGCCACGGGACGGTGCTGGTCGGGCAGCTCGACCGTGTCGACCAGCCGCAGCCGCCACCGCTCTATCCGCGCGACCGCGATCCCGGACAGCGCGACCGCCAGCAGCGCCGCGATGCCGACCACGGCCAGGGTGAACACCATGCCGAACACCGTCAGGCCGGCCAGCGCCACGCCGGTGCCGACGCCGAGGACCGCGCCGCTGCCCAGGTACAGCAACGACCGCCACGGCCACGACGACGTCAGGAACTTCGCCGGTGGCAGCGTCAATGACTCCAACGCGGATCGGACCTGCACATCGGTGACGCTACCGAGACCGTCTGACAAAAACGGTAATGCTGGCGTTACCCCCGACTGTCGTCGTGGTGCGACTGTGCCGGCGGCCGCCGCACGGTTGGCTCAGGAGCGTGACGACGACATTGCAGACACGTCAGGCCGTCGAGCTGCACGGGGTGACCCGCCGGTACGGCACCGGCGAGCAGACTGTGACCGCCCTCGACCGGGTCTCCGTCGGGTTCGCCCCGGCCAGCTTCACCGCCGTGATGGGGCCGTCCGGCTCCGGCAAGTCCACCCTGCTGCACTGCGCGGCCGGCCTCGACCGGGTCAGCGAGGGCAGCGTCCTCGTCGACGGGGTCGAGCTCGGCCCGCTGCGCGAGAAGGCCCGCACCAGGCTGCGGCGCGACCGGATCGGCTTCGTGTTCCAGGCGTTCAACCTCGTCGGGGCGCTCACCGCGGCGCAGAACGTGGAGCTGCCGCTGCGCCTCGCCGGCCGCCGGGCCGCGGCCGGCCAGGTCGACGCGATGCTCGCCGAGGTCGGTCTCGCCGACCGGGCCGGGCACCGGCCGAGCGAGCTGTCCGGTGGCCAGCAGCAGCGGGTGGCGATCGCCCGGGCCCTCGCCACCCGGCCCGTGGTGGTCTTCGCCGACGAGCCGACCGGCGCCCTGGACGCGTCGGCGTCCCGGGAGGTGCTGCGGCTGCTGCGGGCCGCCGTCGACCGGCACGCCCAGACCGTCGTCATGGTCACCCACGACCCCCTCGCGGCCGCGTACGCCGACCGGGTCCTCTTCCTCGCCGACGGCGTGATCGTCGAGGACCTGCACGGGCCGCGCGGCGCCGAACAGATCGCGACCCGGATGGCGGCGCTGTCATGAGCGGTCCGGAGCGAAGCGGAGGGGCCGCGAATCAGGGGTGCAGGGTTGGCTCAGGCCGACGCCGGAGCGCAGCGGAGGTGGCGGCATGAGCGGTCCGGAGCGAAGCGGAGGGGCCGCGATTCAGGGGTGCAGGGTTGGCTCAGGCCGACGCCGGAGCGCAGCGGAGGTGGTGGCATGAGCTGGGCTTTTGTCCGGCACCAGTGGGCCTCGTTCCTGGGCACCTTCGCGGCGCTGCTGCTCGGCGTCGCCGTCATCTCCGGCAGCCTCACCCTGTGGGCCGCCGCCCAGCCGCGCGTCCCCGACGCCCTCGCGGCCACCGACGCCGTCATCGCCGCGCCGGCGTTCAAGCCCGGCGACGGGGGTTTCCCGGTGTACCGGCCGTGGTCGCCGGACGAGCTCTCCGCGCTCCTCGGGCGCCTGCAGGCCACGCCGGGCGTGACTGCGGCGGTTCCGGTCCGGACGTTCTACGTGCAGCGACTCGTTGACGGTCAGCCGACCGGTGATCCCGGCGACGCCGTCCACAGTGGAGCCGCCTGGTCGTCGGCCGGGCTCGGGGGGTACACCATCCAAAACGGAAACCCACCCGGCCGTTCCGGTGAGGTCGTGGTGCCGTCCTCGGCCAGCGTGCCGGTCGGTGCCGCGCTGCCGGTGCTCACCGCCGCAGGTCCCACGACGTGGACGGTCACCGGGGTGACCGACGGCGGCGACTTCTACGTCGACGACGCCACTGCCTCCTCATTGGCGGGAGGTGTACGGGTGATCGGCGTGCTCGGGGACCGCGCCGCACTGTCCCGTCTCGACGTCGGACCGCTCGGATCGGTGCTGACCGGCGACGCGCGGTCGGCGGTCGAGCCGGAGCAGGACACCCGGACCCGGTGGCTCGGGGCGCAGCTCATCATCGCCACCGTCTTCGTCGGCGGGTTCGTCGCGGTGTTCGTGGTGTCCTCGACCTGCGCGTTCGCCGTCACGTCCCGGCGGCGCGAGCTCGGCCTGCTGCGGGCCGTCGGCGCCACCCCCGGCCAGGTGCGGCGGCTGCTGCTCACCGAGACCCTCCTGGTCGCGCTGTTCGCCGGCGTCCCCGGCGCCTTCCTGGGCGCCCTCGCCACGCCGCTGCTCGCGGACCCGCTGGTGAACGTCGGCCTGGAGCCGACCGGGTTCACCGTGGGCCTGTCCTGGTGGGCCGTGCTCGTGTCGGTGCTGGTCGGCCTGGTCGTCGCCGCCACCGGCGTGTGGCTGTCCGCGCGCCGGGCCGGCCGGGTGCCCCCGCTGGACGCGCTGCGCGACGCGGCGGTGGAGCGGCGCCCGATGACCCGCACCCGGTGGGTGACCGGCATCCTCTGCGTCCTCGCCGGGGGCGGACTGGCGCTGCTCCTGCCCGGGTCGAGCGCGAAAGACAAGCCCACGATCGTCCTCATGTCGGCGATGGTGCTGCTGGTCGCCGCGGCGCTGCTCGCACCGGTCCTGGTCGTGCCGCTGGCGCGCCTGGTGCCGGCCGGCCGGGGCGCCACCGGCGTGCTGGTGCGGGGCGCGGCCTCGGTCGCGGCGCGGCGGCTCGCGTCGATCGCGGCGCCGGTCCTCGCCGCCGTCGGGTTCGCGGTGCTGCTGGTCGGCACGTTCCAGACCGCGTCGGTCGCGGTGGACATCGAGGACGCGGCGTCGTTCCCGGCCGCGTCGGTCGCGGCGCGGTCCTCCGCCGTGCCGGGCCTGTCGGAGGCGGCCGTGCGGGCGCAGCAGGGCACGTCTTCGCTGCCGACAGTGGTGTACCTGCCGTCGGGCGAGCCCCTTCCCGCGGTCGGTGGCGCGGCGTTCGCCGTTCCGCCGGAGCTCGGGTTCCAGGTCGGTTCCACCGTGCCGCTGCGCTTTGCCGACGGGGTTGTGGTGTCGTTGGTGGTTTCGTCTGTTTCGTCCGCTTCGGTGGAGCTGCCGCGGGACCTGGTGCGCCTGCATGATCCGAACGCGCTGACGCCGGTGGTGCAGCTGTCCGGGCCGTTCGTGACATCGCCCGGCGCCGTGTCGATGACCGCCCGCGCGTACGTCGAGCGCGAGGCCGACGAGGAGAACGACCTGGTCGACCTGTTCCTGGCCGTCCTGCTGGGAATCTCCGTCGGCTACACCGCGCTGGCCGTGGCCAACACGGTGCTCATGGCGACGTACGGCCGCCGGCAGGAGTTCCTCACCCTGCACCGCACCGGCGCCACCCCCGGCCAGACCGTGCGCGTCGTGGTCGTCGAGTCACTCCTCGCGGTCGTGCTCGGCATCGCGCTGGGCCTGGCGGTGGCCGTGCCGGCGCTGTTCGAGGCCCGGGCCGGCCTGCAGGACGAGATCGGCGCGCCTGTGACGCTCGTCATGCCGTGGCTCTGGCTGGGGTTCGTGGCGGGCGGCTGCGCGCTGCTCGCGGCCTTCGCGAGCTTCGTGCCGTTCTTGCGGCGCGGGCTCTTGTCGGGGGGTGCACGTACCATGGCGGGGTGACTGGTTCGAAGCGCGTCCTGCTTGCCAAGCCCCGCGGCTACTGCGCCGGCGTCGACCGTGCTGTCCAGACGGTCGAGGAGGCGCTGAAGCTCTACGGTGCGCCGATCTACGTCCGCAAGGAGATCGTGCACAACAAGCACGTCGTGGGCACGCTGCAGTCGAAGGGCGCCATCTTCGTCGAGGAGAACGAGGAGGTGCCCGAGGGCGCCATCGTCGTCTTCTCCGCCCACGGCGTCGCCCCCGAGGTCCACGAGCAGGCCGCCGCCCGCTCGCTGAAGGCCATCGACGCGACCTGCCCGCTGGTCACCAAGGTCCACCAGGAGGCCCGCCGGTTCGCCGCCGAGGACTACGACATCCTGCTCATCGGTCACGAGGGGCACGAAGAGGTCATCGGCACGGCCGGCGAGGCCCCCGCCCACATCCAGCTGGTCGACGGCCCCGCCGGCGTCGACAAGGTCACGGTCCGCGACCCGTCCAAGGTCGTCTGGCTCTCCCAGACCACGCTCTCGGTCGACGAGACCCTGGAGACGGTCGCCCGCCTCAAGACCAAGCTGCCCCTGCTGATGTCCCCGCCCAGCGACGACATCTGCTATGCGACGTCCAACCGCCAGGACGCCGTCAAGGCCATGGCCCCCAGCTGCGACGTCGTCCTGGTCGTCGGCTCCCAGAACTCGTCCAACTCCCAGCGCCTCCGCGAGGTCGCCGTCGACGCGGGCGCCAACGCCGGCTACCTCATCGACTACGCCAGCGAGATCCAGGAGGACTGGCTCACCGGCGCGACCACCGTCGGCGTCACCTCCGGCGCCTCGGTCCCCGAGGAGCTGGTCATGGAGGTCCTCGACTTCCTGGCCGCCCGCGACTTCACCGACGTCGCCGAGATCACCACGGCCCAGGAGAAGCTCGTGTTCTCCCTGCCCCAGGAGCTCAAGCGCGACATGAAGGCCGACGCCGCCGCCCGCGCCGCCGAGGTCGCCAAGTCCCTGTCGTAACCCGGCCGGCTGTTTGGGTGGTCAGCGGGCCGTTGCTATGACGCTGACCGGCGGGTCGCCGTGTGTGTAGAGCGTGTCCACGACGATTTTCAGCCGGGGGTTCGCCCTGACCCGGTCATACGCCCGCACCTTGATCCGGTCCCGGTCGAAGTCGATGCGCTGCCGGTCGTCCGGCCGGTACCGCACCCAGGTCTCCTCCCCGATCATCGGCCCCGCCGTCCCACGCAGCTTGACCTTGATCGAAGCCAGAAACGGCGCCGCCCCGTCGGGAAACACCTGCACGCCGACCGTGTAGCTGGCCGCCCGCGTATGCCCCTCCCGGTCGACGCTCTGCAACCCGAAGGCGACGTGCGCGATCTCCCCGCGAGCGGTGACCGCCTTGGCGCCGGGCTTCCGGCCGAATCCGAACATGCCCGGGACGGTAGCCCCCGCCCTCAAGTCCCGCGATCATCTGCCCGACACGGCGCCCGTCCCGATCCCCTTCGGCTTGGCGCGGCTTTCCCGGTGGCGGGCAGGCCGGGCAGATTGCGACGATGCGAGCGTGACCGACGCCGCCCTGCTCGAACGCGCCCAGCGGCTCTGGACCGAGTTGGCCGGCACCACGGTCACCTTCCACGCCACAGGCATCGATGTGGCCGTGTCCCCGCAGTCGTGGCTGTGCCCGCCGGGCTGGGTGGGCGTCGTCGTCCTGGGCAACGCCGCGATCGCCACCGCCCCGGACGCCACCGCCGCCGAACTCGTGCGCCGTGCTGTGCACGACCTGCCCGCGTCCGCGTTGACCGACCCGGCCACGCTGCGCGACCGGTTGCCGATCGACCGGACGCTGGGACCCGCGACCCTGGCCTACTGCGACCCGGCCACCTTCCGCCCTACTGTCCTCCGCCCCGCCGATCCCAGCATCGTCGAGCCGATTCCCGCCGACCACCCCGACCTGGCAACACTGCTCACCCGGGTACCTCCCGAAGACGCCGAAGAGGCCGACCTGGCCGACATCACCTCCCCGGCGTTCGTGATCCGTGGCGCAGCCGGCATCCTCGCCGCAGCCGGCTACCGGACCTGGCCCCGCAACACCGCCCACCTCAGCGTGCTGACAGCCACCGCCGAACGCGGCCACGGACTCGCCCGCGCCGCCGCCAGCACCGCCGTCGCCACCGCCCTGGAAGCCGGCCTTCTCCCGCAATGGCGCGCCCGCCCCGAAGCGTCCCGCCGGGTAGCCCGGGCCCTCGGTTTCAGCGAACTCGGCGCCCAATTGAGCCTCCGCCTCCTGCCCGCCGACGACCAGGCTCCCCATCCTTGACCGCCCACCGCCTCGCCAGCGCCGCCCACCTCCCGACACCCCGCTCTGCCCCGCCCAGCAGCGCAGCGGCCCCGTCCGGTCGGTCCCGGGGATCCCTTCGGTTTGTGGATTCCGGCAACGTCGCCGCGCGCGCCGCCCGATCCGGCGTTGCCAATGTCCGGGTCAGCCTCGTTGCCTGCGTGTGCGGCGCAGGGAGCGGTTCTCCCCGGTGATCGAAGTCATCGGCCGGCTGTTCGCGCAGCCCGTGCACGACTTCGATCTGTGCAAGGTCGTACCGGGCGGGTTGGTGGCGTAACAGGCTGAAGGATCGTCGGGTCGGGGACCAATGCCGCGTAGTTACGTTTCCAGACCGCTTACCAAGACGGGCTGGAATGTGGCTTGGGGTGCCGGGAGTGCCGATTCGGCGTTCCCAATGTCCGGATAGGGCGCTTTGCAGGCTTGCCCGGCTCTCGAAGTGGATCTTTCCGGGGATCAAGGCGCGTGCTGGCCGTCCGGGCAACCACGGCCATCCTTCGATCATGAGCGTTTGCCCATCGGGCGCCAGATTGGTGCGGTAAATACGTGGAATGTCCGCATCGAGGGCTCGGCGGATGCTGCGCCGCGCGAACAGGCACCCTGCTGGCGCCAGCACGAGGACCCCGGGCCAGGACGTTGAGCACCACCGTGCAATTGCTCGCCCAGAAATGTGCGGGGGCCTACGCGTGTGGGTGTGCTCCCTTGCGCTGCACGCTTTCGCAGAGACACGGGACGCAGAGGTCCACGCGGCGGATGTGGCGGCCTGTTCGTGATCCAAGGTGTCGCCCGGCCGGTCGTACACCACGACAGCGGGCCCGACCGGTCGTCAGGGCCGGGGCAAGAAGCGAACAGGGGCGCAGGCGAAGCGCGAAGCGGAAATGGGCTGGGCGGACGTGGGCCGGGCGGACATGGGTTGGGCAGAGGCGGCCAGGGCGGAAGCGGGCCATGCGGAAGAGCGGCCAGGGCGGAAGCGGGCCATGCGGAAGAGCGGCCAGGGCGGAAGCGGGCCATGCGGAAGAGCGGCCAGGGCGGAAGCGGGCCGGGCGGAAGAGTGGGCGGGGTGGAAGCGGACAGCGCGGAAGACCGGGCCGGGCAGAGGTGAGCCGCGTGGAAGATCGGGCCGGGCGGACAGGGGTTGGGCAGAGGCGGCCGGGGCGGCCGGGGGATAGCGCGGACGAGTTGGCCGGGGCGGAAGCGACCATGCGGGAGAGCGGGCCGGGCGGAAGCGGTCGGGCGGAAGAGTGGGCCGGGCGGAAGCGGACAGCGCGGAAGACCGGGCCGGGGGGAGGTGAGCTGCGTGGAAGATCGGGCCGGGCGGAGACGGTTGGGCAGAGGCGGCCGGGTGGAAACAGGCCGGGCGGAAGGCGGACAGCGCGGAAGAACGGGCCGGGCGCAGACGGGTTGGGCAGAGGCGTCGGGTGGAGGCGGTCAGCGCGGAAGCGGACAGCGCGGAAGAGCGGCGCGGAAGAGTCAGCCGGGGCGGCGGCGGACAGCGCGGAAGAGCGGGCCGGGCGTGAGTGGAGCGGGCGGAGGAGTGGGCAGGATGGGCAGGTTCAGGGGCAGGGCGGAGAGGCAGGTTCAGGGGCAGGGCGGAGAGAGGGACGGGGGTGGGGTCAGTGGGGCGGGTCTTCGCGGAGGGCGGCCAGCAGGGCGTCATATTCGGACTCGAGGGGGTCCTGCTCGACGGGCTCCTGCTCGGCGGGCTCCTGGGACTGGAGGTGGCGTGGGGTGAGCTCGACCTGGGAAGGGGTGGGTAGGGCGTCGGCGCTGATGCCGAGTTCGGCCAGGCGGCGGGCGCTGACCAGGACGCGGGCCTCGAGGGAGCCGACGGCCTTGTTGTAGGAGGAGACCGCGGTGCCCAGGGCGGTGCCGACCTTCGCGAAGTGGTCGCCCATCGTGGTGAGGCGGGCGTAGAGCTCGCGGCCCGTCTGGTGGACGGCGAGGGCGTTGTGGGCGAGGGACTCCTGGCGCCAGGCGTAGGCGATGGTCCGGAGCAGGGCGACCAGCGTGGCCGGGGTGGCGAGGACGACGTTGCGGGTGAAGGCGTGCTCGAGCAGGGACGGGTCGTGTTGCAGGGCCGCGTCCAGGAACGTGTCGGCGGGCATGAAGAGCACCACGAACTCGGGTGCCGGCTCGAACGCGGCCCAGTAGGACTTGGCGGCAAGGGCGTCGACGTGGCCGCGGAGGTGCTTCGCGTGCTGGGTCAGGTGGGCGGTGCGGCCGGCCTCGTCGCGGGCCTCCATCGCGCTGAGGTAGCCCTCGAACGGGGCCTTGGCGTCGACGACCACCTGCCGGCCGCCGTGCAGGCGGACGACGAGGTCCGGGCGGAGGATGCCGCTGTCGGTGGTGGCGGTGACCTGCTCGTCGAAGTCGCAGTGCTCCAGCATGCCGGCGGCCTCGACGATGCGGCGCAGCTGGTGCTCGCCCCAGCGCCCGCGGATCTGGGGTGCGCGCAGGGCGGACACGAGCTGGCGGGTCTCGGTGCGCAGCTCGCCGGAGACGTCGTGCATGGCGCGGACCTGCTCGCGCAGCGACTCGTAGGCGCCGACGCGGTCGCGCTCCAGGTCGGCGACCCGGCGCTCATAGCGGAGCAGCGCGTCGTGCAGCGGGGCGACGGCGTCGGCGACGGCGTCCTGGGTCTGGGCGCGGGCCTCGTAGGTCAGGGAGCGCAGCGACGACTCGAGCCGGGCCTCACCGTCGCGGGTCGCCTGCAGGGTCGCCTCCAGCTTGGCCACGTCGACGGCCGCACGTGATCGCGCGGCGAACCAGCCGAGCGCGATGCCGGCGGCCAGACCGATGAGGATCAGCAGGAGTTCCACGGGTATCAGCATGCACGAGGGGTGTGACAGAAAATGGGTACCGTCGGACCCATGGGAACCTGGATCGTCCTGGCGGTGCTCCTGGTTGCCGCCGTCGCAGCGGCCGCCGCATACGCCGCGAGGCGCAGGAAGCGCGAGCTCGCCGACGCCCGCGAGGACGCCCTGCGCTGGTATGAGCGGCTCGGCGGCCAGGTCATGAATCTCAGCGGCGACGCCCCGGCAGCCCGGCAGGCGCTCGCCGACGCCGGGGAGCGCTACACGGCCGCCGGCGCGCAGCTGGAGCGCTCGACCTCGGTGAAGCAGTACGAACTGGTCCGCGAGACGGCGCTGGAAGGCCTCGCGTACGCGCGGGCGGCCCGGGTGGCGCTCGGCATCGACCCCGGGCCGGACCTGCCGCCGCTCGCCGGGGCCGGCGCCGGGCAGCTCACCAGGGAGCGCGAGGTCGACGTGCAGGGACACCGGTTCCGGGCCGGGCCGCAGCCGGGGGACGCCACGCCGTACTACTACCCCGGCGGCCAGGTCGCGGGAAAGGGCGTGCCGGCCGGCTGGTATTCGGAGCCGTGGTGGAAGACGGCCCTGGTCGCCGGCGCGTGGGGGGTCGGCTCGCTGCTCGTGTTCGACGCCCTGTTCAGCCCGTCATGGGGCGACGCCGGCTACGACGCCGGCTACAACGCGGGGTTCGACCAGGGCTACGACGCCGGCACCGACGCGGACCAGGGCTACGACGCCGGCACCGACGCGGACCAGAGCTATGACGGCGGAGACAGCGCAGACTTCGGCGACGCCGGCGGCGACTTCGGGGGAGATTTCTGAAGCGGAGATTCCAAAACGGTCAGTACCGCGTGCCCTGCGCCCCCCGCGCGGCCCGCTCCGCGAGCGCCAGATCCGACGCCGCCGCCCGCGCGAACGGGCTGCTCGCCCCCAGCAGCTGCGCGTACACCGACTGCGCCGCCCGGTATTCGGTGACGGCCTCGTCGAGCCGCCCCAGATCGTGCAGCACGCTGGCCAGCCGGTGCCGCGAGACCGCGGTGTCCAGATGCACCGGCCCCAGCAGGTGCAGCCGGCTCCCCAGCACCGCCCGGTGCTCCGACTCGGCCTCCGGCAGCCGCCCCGCGTGATGCAGCGCCGAGGCGAGGAGGCTCCGGCTCATCAGCGTGTCGCGGTGCTCCGGCCCGAGCAGCCGGGCCCGTGCCCGCATGACCGTGCTGTGCTCGTCGATCGCCCGGTCGAGCTCGCCCATGTCCTGGTACACCTTGGCGAGGTTGCTCCGGGAGATCAGCGTCTCCTGGTGGTTGCTGCCCAGGACCCTGGTCCGCGCCTCGAGGACCCGTTGGTGCTCACCCTCGGATCGGGTCAGGTCGCCGAGCTGGTGGTAGATCGTGGCGAGGTGGCTGCGGCTGGTCAGTGTGTCGGGGTGGTCCTCGCCGAGGATGCGCATCCGGGCGGTGAGGACCTCGTCGCACTCGACCAGCGCCTCGGCGAGCCGGTCGAGGTCGCGCAGCACGGTGGCGTGCTGGTCGCGGGCGGTGAGGGTGTCGGGGTGGTCCCAGCCGAGGGCGTGCGCGCGGGCGTCGACGATCTCGCCGTAGGCCTCCTTCGCCTCCTGCAGCTGGCCGCGCCAGTGCAGGTCGGTCGCCCGCTGCCAGGTCGCGGAGTCGTCGTAGACGCGCGGGGCGGGGGAGGGGCGGCGGCGTGGCTCCGGGGTCGGCCACTCCGTCGGCTCCGGCTCCGGCTCCGGTTCGGGCCTGGGGTGCAGCTCCCGCTGCACCGGGATCGACGAGGTGGCGGGTCCGAAGACGGGGGCGGCAGCCGCGGTGCCGAACCCGGGGCCGGGCGCCGGCGGCCGCATGACCGGCGGCCGCGGCGGGGCGGGCTGGGGAGCTCGGGTCGGGATCCGCACGGGCTGGGGCTCGAAGATCTCGTCGTCCACGTACGGGTCGGGCTCCGGCTCGAACGAGTCCGGCGAGAACCGTTCGGGCACGAACCGGTCCGCCGGCTCGGCGACAACCGGTCTCGAGGAAGCGGCCGGGGACAACACGACCTCGGGCACCTCGATCGGCGACTCGAGACCGCGGCGGCGCAGCTCCCGCTTGAGGGAGACGATCGCGTCGGAGATGCCGTCGCTGTGGTCGCCGATCCGCCAGGCGACCGCGATCACGGGCCGGTCCAGGGCGATGCTCAGTTGCCGCACCGAGCTGAGGATCGAGTCGTCCGGTGCGGCGTTGACGATGACCAGCGCCGCCTGGAACGCGGCGGTCTGCCCGACCAGCAGCGCCTGGTAGGTGCTCTGCATGCGGGCGATGGAGAAGCCGGTGCCGGCCCGGATGTCGACGATGATGTGCGACTCGGACATGGCGATCGGGCCGAGGAAGTAGCCGAAGACGGGCTGGAGTTTCTGCCCTTCGCGCCCGGCCGCCTCGTACAGCGCGGCGTTCGCCCCCTCGTGATACGCGATGGCCTGCGGGGCGTGCCCACGGATGAGCTGCACGAAGCGGTCGTAGGCCCCCTCGGCGTCGCCTTCGAGCTGGGCCTTGCCGGCGGAGGCGAGCCGCTCCTCGCGGTCGGCGGAGCGGACCACGATCGTGCCGCCGGACAGTCCCGCGAGGCCGACCAGCACGCCGGCCGCCACGAGGGCGGCGGCGCCTGCGGTGCTGCGGAACTGCATCGTGGTGAGCACGCCCAGCGCGACCAGGGCGAGCCCGACAAGCACGACGGTGAATCGGGTCTGGCTACTCCATCGTCCGCCAGTCATCGGTCCTCTTCTACGCGATGTTCGCGATGATGCAAGCCCGCAGCAACGAAAAAGATCCGCAGCGTGACAAGAATCCTCCCACGAATGAACCTGTCCACGGTAGATCGCGCCCGTGAACCCCGCCATTCATGTGGTGGGGAATGTAAAAGTGTCAATTACACGACAGAATGCTCGTGGTCGAGCAGCCATTGCTTCACGGGCAGCCCCCAGCGGAATCCGCCCAGCGTGCCGTCGGTCCGCAGCACCCGATGGCAGGGCACGAACAGCGCCGCCGCGTTGCGGGCACAGGCCTGCGCGGCCGCGCGGATGGCGGGTGGGCGACCGGCCAGGGCGGCGAACTCCCGGTACGTCACCGGGGCACCCGCCGGCACGGTGCGCAGCACGTCCCAGGCATGCGTCAGAAATGCGCCGCCGCCGTGCTGGTGCACCACCACGTCGTCGATCGCGTGCAGGTCACCGTCCAGGTAGGACAGTGCGGCCTTGCTCGCGTCGCCGACGTCCGCGACCTGCCGCAAGGACGGCACGTCGACAAAGGGCGCCAGTCCGGAAATTGCCGTAAAGCCGCTGGCCAGTACCGCGCCATCGCCGTCAACGACGATCGTCAATGGGCCGATGGGCGTGGACGAGGTTGCGAACAACATCAGGAACTCCTCCAGAGTCGGATCACGGCGTAGGAACGCCAGGGTCGCCAGCGCTCGGCGTGCGCGGCCAGCGAGCGGGGGTCGTCGGGCAGGCCGAGGGCGCGCGCGCCGCGCAGCACCCCCAGGTCGGTCGGCAGGAACGCGTCGGGGTCGCCGAGCGCGCGCATCGCCGTGTACTGCGCGGTCCAGTCGCCGATGCCGGGCACCTCCTTGAGCCGGGCGGTCGTCTCGTCCCGGTCGCCGCCCCCGTCCAGGTACAGCTCGCCGGAGGCAACCGAGGTCGCCAGGGCGCGCAGCGTGCGCCGCCGGGCCACCGGCATGGCGAAGGCGGAGTCCGGCAGTTCGAGCAGCTCTTCCGCCGACGGGAACACCGGGCCGGTGACAAGGCGACGCAGGACGGTCCGGGCGGCCGCGACGGAGATCTGCTGCCCGACCACCGCACGAACGGCGATCTCGAAGCCGTCGGTGGCTCGCGGTACCCGTACCCCGGCCTCCTTCAAGACGACCGGTGCCAGCAACGGATCCTCGCCCAGCACGGCGTCGACGGCCGCGGGGTCGGCGTCCAGGTCGAACAGCCGGCGGCAGCGGGCCACCGCCGGCGCGAGGTCGCGCAGGTCCGCGAGGCGGAGCGTGGCCGCGACGTGGCCGTCGCCGGGCCGCAGGACCGCCGTCCCGGGTCCGTGCGGCAGGCGGAGGTTGCGCTGGTACGAGTCCCCGGCCAACCCGTCGATCCCGTCGATCGCCCGGTCCCCGAGGAACGACAGCAGCGCCTCGGCGTGCAACGGCGCGCGGAACGGCAGCCGCACCGACACCACCCCCGGGTCCTGCGCGGGATCATGTGAGAGCTGCGTGCGGCGCACCCGCAGGTCCGACGGCGTCCGGCCGTAGATCTCGCGGACCGTGTCGTTGAACTGGCGGACGCTGCCGAACCCGGCCGCGAACGCGATCTCGGCGAGCCCGAGCCGGGTCGTCTCGATCAGCACCCGCGCCGTCTGCGCGCGCTGCGCCCGGGCCAGTGCCAGGGGGCCCGCGCCGACCTCCGAGGTCAGCATGCGGTGCAGGTGGCGTTCGGTGTACCCGAGCCGCCCGGCCAGCCCCGGCACGCCGTCGCGGTCGACGACCCCGTCCGCGATCAGGCGCATCGCCCGGCCGACCACGTCACCGCGCACGTCCCAGGCCGGCGAGCCGGGTGCCGCGTCCGGCCGGCAGCGCAGGCAGGCCCGGAACCCCTCCCGCTGCGCCGCGGCCGCCGTGGGCAGGAAGCGCACGTTCTCCGCCTTCGGCACGATCGCCGGGCAGGACGGCCGGCAATAGATCTTCGTCGACTTGACCGCGGTGACGAAGACCCCGTCGAACCGCGCGTCGCGGCTGGTCGCCGCCCTGCGGCAGGTATCGAAGTCCAGTTCCATGTCACCCATCCTGCCTCGCAGGTCGGCCTCTCGGCTGGCGGCTTTCGGACCTGGGTGTCGGGGGCCGTGTCAGGGATCGGTCAGTGGCACATTTGCGGGATTCACCCGATCGGCGGGTTGTCTAAGTTGGTCACACCAGCGACAAACAGACGGCCCCCCAGCCGAGATGGAGATAGCCCCATGAGTGAGTACGACACCGACGCGACCGCCGGCACCAGCGAGGCCGACTACGCCGACCAGGGCGCCGACGCCGGCTACGGCGAGTCCGAGATCATCACGCTGCAGGGCCAGGACGGCTCGACCATCTACGCCGTCGACGTCGACCACGACGGTGACGCCGAGGCGGCCGGCTACGACAAGGACAACGACGGTCAGCTCGAGGAGATCGCGCTCGACACCGACAACGACGGCACGCTCGAGACCAGGATGGTCGACCTCGACGGCGACGGCACGTTCGACGCGGTGCTCACCGACACCGACGGCGACGGCGACGTGGATGTCGCGGCGCTGGACGCCAACGGCGACGGCATCATCGACCGCGTGGTCGCCGACACCGACGGCGACGGCGTCATCGACACCGACGTCAAGGACGAGAACTTCGACGGCGTCGCGGACTCCATCTCCCAGGACACCGACGCGGACGGCGACAGCGACGTGACGGTCACCGACACCGACGGCGACGGCACGTTCGAGACGGTCCGCTACGACGACCCGACCACGAACCCCCTCGCCCAGGCCTGACCCGCACTCCTCGTGATCCGGAAGGCTTTGCGCACCCAGGGGTGCACAGGGTTGACCGGATCACGAGAAGCGGCGGGACAGCCACATCGCGCCGAAGTCGACCAGGGCGCGCTGGCGCATCAGGCGCGCCGTGCCGGAGCCGACCGGCCCGACCCGCTCCAGCTCCGTGATCGCCGCGAAGTCCTTGCCGAGCGGCTCGAACAGCGACGTGTCGTCGGCCAGCTCGGTGTATTCGACCCAGCGCCGCTCGCCGTCGACCAGCATCGGCGAGCCCTGCCGCAGCCGCGGCTTCTCCACCGGCAGCGCGGCCCGGTGCTCCGCCAGGTGCAGCGACGTGTTGTTGTCGTGCCCGACGCCCAGCAGCAGCACCCACGCGTCCGCCTCGTAGAGCCGCGCGAGGGGTGAACCCTCCCCGAGCCCGTCGTCCAGCGTGTGGCCCGCGGTGATGCGCGCGGCGTCCGGCCCGCACGCGGCGAACGACACCGTCGGGTGGTCGCTGCGCAGTACCCCCGGAAAACGGCGGAAACACTCGACGACGGCACCCATGAAATAGGTGGGGGTGGTCCGCGGGTCGAAGGCCGGTGTCTCGCTGCGGATGACGTCCCACCAGGACTGCGGCACGGCCGGGTTGCCCCAGTCGGCCGGCTCGGTGAGCTGCCGCGAGTGCGTCGGCATGACCAGGGTGCCGGTCGGCCCGACCGCCTCCAGCAGCGCCGTCACGACCGCCTGCGCGCCGCCGGCGACCCAGCCGAGCTGCGACAGCGACGAATGGACGATGACGGTCGCACCGGTCGGCAGGCCGAGCGTCGCCAGCTGCGCGACCATGCCACGGACGGTGCCGGGCACGGCGGCCCGGGCGACGGCGTCTTCCTCCACGACTGGACAGACTAGCCGGTGAATACTGTTCGCCATGGTTGAGTGGGTACTGTCCGGGTTCGGCGACGAGATCGACGATGATCCACGCGTGCAGCTGGCGGTGCTGCAGGCGCTGGGCGCCTCGCACGTCGAGGTCCGCAGCGCCTGGGGGGTGAACGTGGCCGACTTCGACGCGGAGCTGACCACGCGCCTGGCCACGGTGCTCACGGACCGCGGGATGGCGGTGTCGGCGGTCGCGTCCCCGATCGGCAAGACCAACGTCTACGGTGACGCGGAGGTGGAGCTGGCCCGGCTCCGCGCGGTCATCACGCTCGCGCAGCGCCTGGGGAGCCGATACGTGCGGCTCTTCTCGTTCTACCGGCCGCCCGGCGTGGACGTGGCGGCGACCCGTGACACCGTGCTGCGGCGCCTGCGGGCGTTCGCCGATCTGGCCGAACGCGAGCAGGTGGTGCTGGTCCACGAGAACGAGAAGGACGTCTACGGCGACGTGCCGGCCCGCGTGCTGGACCTCATCGAGTCCGTCGGCTCGCCGGCACTGCGGGTGGCCTGGGACAACGCCAACTTCGTGCAGGTCGGCGTCCGCCCGTTCAGCGACGGCTACGCGATGCTGCGGCCGTATCTGGAGTACCTCCAGGTCAAGGACGCCCGGTTCGCCGACGGCGCGGTCGTGCCGGCCGGGGAGGGCGACGGCGAGCTGCTCCAGACCGTGACGGCGCTGCGCGACGACGGCTGGACCGGATACGCGTCCCTCGAACCGCACCTGGCCGACCCCGTCGACCCGGCCAGGACCGGCCCCGCGGGCTTCGGCCGGGCGGCGCGGGCGTTCGCGGCACTGACCGCGGGCGCCGGGATCACGTTGTCCTGATCACCAGGTCCGGGTCCACCGCCAGCTGGATCATCTGATCGAGGGTGATCGGCAGCCCGGCCCGGCTGCCGGAGCGGAAGAGGCTGAAGTTGCGCACCTCGACGCAGATCCCGGTGCCGTCGGCGGTGGTGACGTCGATCCGGGCGATCTTCTTGCCGCCCTCGTCCTGGAAGGACGGCATGGCGACGATCTTCTCGCCGTGCGGCCCGGTCCGCAGGTCGCACCCGTCCCCCGGGCACTGCTGGAACTGGCCGATCCCGTAGCCCGTGGGCCACGGCCTGCCGTCCGGGCCGAGCGGGCCGATCGGCTTGCCCACCCTGAGGACGACGTTGCCGAGTCCCGGTTCGTCACGCAGGTCGGGTGCCACGACGAAGCTTTCGGAGTACCGGCTGCCCGGCCCGGTCGACTCGGCGAACCGGAACGGATCGGTGGCCCCGAGGTTGACCGGCGTGTCGAGGAACGTGGTGCCGGCCGGGGCGGCCGCCCGCAGGTGCCGCTCGAACGCGGCGCTGAGCCGGTCGATCTGCGCGGCGTTCCACACCTCGGCCGGGACGCCGGGGGTCGCCGTGGTGCCGTATCCCGGCGTCGGCGACATCTCGACCACCGACAGGGCCGACGTCGGCGGCCTCCGGCTGGGCGGCCCGTCGGGGTTCCCGGCCCGGTCCGACGACCCGCCACCCAGCAGCGCGACCCCGGTCAGCGCCGCCGCGACCGCCAGCCCGGCACCGACAACGGCCAGCGGCCGTCCGAAACCACTCATGCTCATCAGAACGACCGAGGCGGGCTGCCGGGTTGCCGACTGCGCACCCGCGATGTCGTTGCTACGGTCCGTAGTCATGCGGCTGGCAACGTACAACGTGGAGAACCTGTTCGCCCGGGCCCGGGCCCTGGACCCGGCGGACCCGGCGAAGGGACAGCCGGCGCTGTCGGCGTATGAGGAGTTCAACCGGATCGCGGCCCACCCGGTCTACTCCGACGAGGACAAGGCCGCCATGCTCGCCGCCCTGGAGACCCTGCGGGTGTTCGTCCGGACCCAGACCTGCCGGCGGGCCAACCCCGACCTGTTCGGCGACGCGTTCGCGGTGCTCCGGGAGAACCGGGGCGACTTCCTGGCCGCACCCGCCGACGCCGAACCCAGGATCGTCGCCACCGGCCGGGCGTCCTGGAACGGCTGGGTCGACCTCATCGTCGACCCCGTCGACGAGGTCGCCACCCGGATGACCGCCAGGGTGGTCGCCGACGTCGCCGCCGACGTGCTCTGCGTCGTGGAGGCCGAGAGCCGCCCGTCGCTGGTGAAGTTCAACGACGAACTCCTCGGCCGCCGGTACGGCCACGCCATGCTCGTGGACGGCAACGACCCGCGCGGCATCGACGTCGGCCTCTTCTGCGTGGCCGGCATCGAGATCGACTGGGTCCGCAGCCATGTCGACGTGCCCGACCCGCAGTCCGACCGGCGCCTGTTCAGTCGTGACTGCCCGGTGTACCGGCTGCTCCTGCCGACCGGTGCCGAGCTGTACCTGGTGCTGAACCACCTCAAGAGCCAGTCCTTCACCAGCGGCGACCCGGACCCGCTCCGGACCCGCCAGGCGACCGAGGTCCGCGCGATCTACGACCGGCTCCGGCTCGCCGGGGCCGAGTTCGTCGCGGTGGTCGGTGACTTCAACAAGCGCCCCGACCACGCGTCGCTGCGGCCGCTGCTCGGCCCCGGCTCGCCGCTGGTCGACGCGTACTCCCTGGCGGCGTTCTCCGGCCTGTTCGACCCGCTCGACCGCGACCACGAGCGGCCCGGCAGCTTCCAGTCGTGCACGATCGGCAACCGCCTGGACTACATCCTGCTGTCGCCGGAGCTCGCGGCGCGGGTCACCGACGGCGGTGTCTTCCGGCGCGGGCTGTGGGGCACGCCGTCCAACGTGAAACGGCCGCGGCTGTGGGACGCGTACCCCGAGATCACCGGCGCCCGGCACGCCGCGTCCGACCACGGTGCGGTCTGGGTCGAGGTTGACCTGTAGCTTTTACGCGTGGCACTCAGCATCGGGATCGTCGGCCTGCCCAACGTCGGCAAGAGCACCCTGTTCAACGCGCTCACCAAGGGCGACGCGCTCGCCGCGAACTACCCGTTCGCGACGATCGAGCCCAACGTCGGCGTGGTCGGCCTGCCCGACACGAGGCTGGGGCGCCTCGCCGAGCTGCACAACTCGGTGAAGATCATCCCGGCGCCGGTGTCCTTCGTCGACATCGCGGGCCTCGTGCGCGGCGCGTCCAAGGGCCAGGGCCGCGGCAACGCGTTCCTCGCCAACATCCGCGACGCCTCCGCGATCTGCCAGGTCGTGCGCGCCTTCGCCGACCCCAACGTGGTCCACGTCGACGGCAAGGTCTCCCCGTCCGACGACATCGAGACCATCAACACCGAGCTGATCCTCGCCGACCTCCAGACGATCGAGAAGGCCCTGCCCCGCCTGGAGAAGGAGGCGAAGGTCCAGAAGCAGCGCGCCGGCGCCGCCGCCGCCGCGAAGGCCGCCGCCGAGCTGCTCAACGGCGGCACGACCCTCTACGCGGGCGCCGCGAAGGCCGGCATCGACGTCGCGGAGCTGCAGGAGCTGCACCTGCTCACCGCCAAGCCGTTCCTGTACGTCTTCAACGTCGACGAGGCCGCCCTCGCCGACCCCGCCTTCCTGGACGAGCTGCGCGCGCTGGTCGCCCCCGCCGAGGCGATCTTCCTGGACGCCAAGATCGAGTCGGAGCTCACGGACCTGGACGAGGAGGAGGCCCTGGAGCTGCTCGCCTCGATCGGCCAGCCGGAGCCGGGCCTGCACCAGCTGATCCGGGTCGGGTTCCGCACGCTGGGGCTGCAGACGTATCTGACCGCCGGCCCGAAGGAAACGCGCGCCTGGACGATCCCGATCGGCGCGACCGCCCCGGAGGCCGCCGGCGTCATCCACTCGGACTTCCAGCGCGGCTTCATCAAGGCCGAGGTGGTCAGCTTCGACGACCTGATGACCGCCGGGTCGCAGAACGCCGCCAAGGCCGCCGGCAAGGTCCGCATCGAGGGCAAGGACTACGTCATGCAGGACGGCGACGTGGTCGAGTTCCGCTTCAACGTCTGAGGGGGCCAGGCCGTTCAGGTCGAGCTTGATCTCGAACGGCCTGGTGGTGCGCAACTCGCCGCTGTGGATGCCGGTCGGCACGTACTGCCGGGTGGGTTCGTCGAGCTCGTAAGCGTGCACGACCGGTGAGGAGTCCTCTTCCTCGACGCGCCAGTAGTGCGCGATGCCGGCCTCCGCGTACTTGCGCGGCTTGACCGTCCGGTCGCGATGCGCAGAGTCCGGCGAGACGACCTCGACGGCAAGCGGCACCTGGTCCGGCGTGTAGCCCGTGCGGTCCGGCTCGAAGAGTGCGGTCGTGGCGAGAAGGTCCGGCTCGAGGCGGTTGCGCTCGTCGAGCCAGATCGTCATCGCCTGCTCGACCTCGACGCCTGCGGGCGCCTGTTCCTTGAGTGCCCTCGTCAGCGCGGTGGCGAGCCGGGCATGCCGGGCCGGCTGAGGTGACCTGAAGACGAGTGCTCCACCGATCAGCTCGGTGTGGCGCGGCTCATCGGGTATGCATTCGAGGTCGCCGGCATACCAGCCATCGACCCGGTGCGAGAGCATCCACTCCGGCAGCGCAGTAACGGCCGTCACAGTAACACTCGGTGACGGCGTACTGGCGATCAGGCGGCGCCGGCGATGATGGTGCGGTAGAGGTCCTCGATGCGGGCGGCAAGCGTGACCTCGCCGGGCGACAAATCCGTCATGCCCGGGACCCGCAGGCGGATCTGGGTGCGGCCGTCGAGGCGGCGCACGTCCGGTCGCACCTGGAGGGCGTCGGCGACGATCTTCATACGCTCAGTGAGTGCCGCATGCTGGGAATCGTCCAGATGGAGCGTCCGGCGGATCTCCTCGCCGTCGTGTGTCCAGCCTTGCAATAAGTCCAGCGCATCGCTGAGATAGTCACGGTGCTGTGCACTCCGCCTGGCCCGCATTACGACCTACCCTCCCGCGGCATCGTTGCCGGCTTGTGGCCGTTTCGAAGCCTGCCCGTCATCAACGGTGACTGCAAGTCTCCTGTGCGACTGGTGGATCTGTCCACGGCCACATTTCCCTCGTCTGGTGAACAACAGGGCAGAGGGGGCCACCGGAACTTCATTTGGATCTGGCACCCTGGTTGCCCGTGCAGACCGAACGGTTGATGCCAAGGATCATCGTCGGGGCCGCGATCATCTCGGATGGTCGCGTCCTGGCCTGCGAGCGCGCGTTACCGCCCGAAATGGCCGGTAGATGGGAGTTTCCTGGAGGGAAGGTGGACCCGGGGGAGACGGAAGAGCAGGCGTTGATCCGGGAGTGCCAGGAGGAGCTCGGGGTGGACGTCGAGGTGGGTGACCGCGTCGGCGATGACATCACGATGCTCGATGGCGCCGCGATTCTCAAGGTCTACCTCGCGCGGCTGGTGAACGGGGCGATACCCGTGCCCCTGGAACACAGCGACCTCAGATGGCTGGCCGGCGACGAGCTCCATTCCGTGCCCTGGCTGCCGGCCGACGCGCCGATCGTGGTCGCGCTCCAGCCGTTGCTACCTTCGACGGCGTGACCGTCACCTACCCCGAGGTCGGGGCGACCCGTGAAGGCCCCCTGCCGCCCGGCTACCACCACGTGCGGCGCCGGGTGAGGGTCGGGCAGGGGCACGCGGCGTTCACCGCCGCAGCGGCCGCCCTGGCCCGCTGGGAGCCCCAGCGCGGTGCGGGCCTGAGACTGCGCAGCGACGCGGACCGGGTCACCCTCGGCGGGCGGTTCTCCACGGGGATCGGCGTCGGCCCGCTGCGGCTGTGGGTGCCGTGCCTGATCGTGTGGGTCGTCGAGGAGCCGGAGCGCTACGGGTTCGGCTTCGGCACCCTGCCCGGCCACGTGGAGATCGGCGAGGAGTCGTTCCTGCTGAGCGTGGAGCCGGGCGGCGAGGTGTGGTTCGAGATCAGGGCGTTCAGCCGGCCGGCGAAGTGGTGGGTCCGGCTCGGCAACCCCGTGGCGAAGCTGGTCCAGTCCGCGGTGACGAACCGTTATGCGAAGGCCATGCAGAAGGCGCCCCTCTAGACGAGGGGCGCCTTCTGGTCCGGTTGTTAGTGGCCGTCCCCGGACGGGGGCGACGGGTGCTGGTAGCGCAGGTCCTCCGGCGGCAGCGGGAACACCTGGTCGTCGCCGAACGGCGAGCCGGCCGCGGCCCGGTCCAGGGTGAGCTCCGCGACCACGAGCTTGCCGTCGGCGCCGACGGGCGCCTCCTGCGGCACGGGACCATCCTGGTGCCAGTTGCTGCCGGTGTCGCCGGCCGCGGCCGCGGGCTTCGGCAGCACCGCTGCCGGCACGGGCTGCTCGTCCAGCTGGTCACGACGGAAGATCTTGCGTCCGAGCCAGGTCACCGGGTCGTACCTCCGATCGACAACACGTTCCTTCATCGGGATGATCGCATTGTCAGTGATTTTGATGTGCTCGGGGCAGACTTCGGTGCAGCACTTGGTGATGTTGCAGTAGCCCAGACCCTGCTCGGCCTGCGCGAGCTCCTTGCGGTCGTCGCGGGCGTCGAGCGGGTGCATGTCCAGCTCGGCGGCCCGGATGAAGAACCGCGGGCCGGAGAACGCGTGCTTGTTCTCCTCGTGGTCACGGATGACGTGACACACGTTCTGGCACAGGAAGCACTCGATGCACTTGCGGAACTCCTGCGAGCGCTCCACGTCGACCTGCTGCATCCGGTACTCACCGGGGGCGACACCGGCCGGCGGTGCGAACGCGGGCAGCTCGCGGGCCTTCTGGTAGTTGAAGTTGACGTTGGTGACCAGGTCACGGATCACCGGGAACGTCCGCAGCGGCGTGACGGTGACGGTCTCCGTCTCCTCGAACGTCGACATCCGGGTCATGCAGCCCAGCCGTGGCTTGCCGTTGATCTCCATCGAGCAGGAGCCGCACTTGCCGGCCTTGCAGTTCCACCGCACGGCCAGGTCGGGGGTCTGGGTGGCCTGCAGCCGGTGGATGACGTCGAGCACGACCTCGCCCTCGTTGACCTCGACCTGGAAGTCCTCCAGCGAGCCGCCGGTGTCGTCGCCGCGCCAGACGCGGAAGTGGCGTTTGGTGCCCATCACAGCTCCTCGTCGGTCATGTACTTGGCGAGCTCGGTCTGCTCGAACAGGCCCTGCAGTTCGGGCCGCATCACCGGCAGCGGCTGGTGCTCCAGGCGGACGTCCTCACCGTCCAGCGAGCAGACCAGGTTCACCTTGCGCCACTTCGGGTCCATCTTCGGGAAGTCCTCGCGGGTGTGCCCGCCGCGCGACTCGGTGCGCTCGAGGGCCGCCTTCGCGGTGCACTCGGACACCACGAGCATGTTGCGCAGGTCCAGCGCGAGGTGCCAGCCCGGGTTGTACTTCCGCCCGCCGCCCACGCCGACCTTCTTGACCCGCTCCTTGAGCTCGGCCAGCCGCGTGATCGACTCCCGCAGCTCGCCGTCGCGCCGGATGATGCCGACCAGGACGCCCATGATCTCCTGCAGATCGTGGTGCAGGGTGTACGGGTTCTCCCCGGCGTCCGCCCGGGCGAGGGGCGCGAGTGCCGTGTCGACGGCCGCCTCGACGGCCGCGGCGGACGGCTTGCGCCGGCCGATCTTCTCGGCGTGCGCGGCCGCGTGCTCGCCGGCCCGCTTGCCGAACACCAGCAGGTCCGACAGCGAGTTGCCGCCGAGCCGGTTGGAGCCGTGCATGCCGCCGGACACCTCACCGGCCGCGAACAGCCCCGCCACCGCGGCGGCGGTCGTGTCGGCGTCGACCTCGACGCCGCCCATCACGTAGTGGCAGGTCGGTCCGACCTCCATCGGCTGCTTCGTGATGTCGACGTCGGCCAGCTCCTTGAACTGGTGGTACATCGACGGCAGCCGCTTGCGGATCTGCTCGGCCGGCAGCCGGCTGGCGATGTCGAGCAGCACGCCGCCCGCCTTCGTGCCCCGGCCCGCCTTGACCTCGCTGTTGATCGCGCGGGCGACCTCGTCGCGGGGCAGCAGTTCCGGGGGACGCCGGTTGTTGTCCGGGTCGGAGTACCAGCGGTCGGCCTCCTCCTCGGTCTCCGCGTACTGCTTGCGGAAGACGTCGGGGACGTAGTCGAACATGAACCGCTTGCCCTCGGTGTTGCGCAGCACGCCACCGTCACCGCGGACCGACTCGGTGACCAGGATGCCCTTGACCGACGGCGGCCAGACCATGCCGGTCGGGTGGAACTGCAGGAACTCCATGTTGATCAGCGTCGCGCCGGTGCGCAGCGCGAGCGCGTGCCCGTCGCCGGTGTACTCCCAGGAGTTCGAGGTCACCTTGTAGGACTTGCCGACGCCGCCCGTGGCCAGCACGATCGCGGCGCTCTCGAACAGCACGAAGTCGCCCGACTCGCGGTAGTACCCGAACGCGCCGGACACCGCGCCGTCCTCGACGAACAGCTCCGTGATCGTGCACTCCTGGAAGACCCGGATCCGGGCCTCGTAGTCGCCGTGCTCGGCGAAGTCCTCCTGCTGCAGCGACACGATCTTCTGCTGCAGCGTGCGGATCAGCTCCAGGCCGGTGCGGTCGCCGACGTGCGCGAGCCGCGGGTACTCGTGACCGCCGAAGTTGCGCTGGCTGATCTTGCCGTCCTTGGTGCGGTCGAACAGCGCGCCGTAGGTCTCCAGCTCCCAGATGCGGCTGGGGGCCTCCTTGGCGTGCAGCTCCGCCATCCGGAAGTTGTTGAGGAACTTCCCGCCGCGCATCGTGTCGCGGAAGTGGACCTGCCAGTTGTCCTTCGAGTTGACGTTGCCCATCGCCGCGGCGGCGCCGCCCTCGGCCATGACGGTGTGCGCCTTGCCGAACAACGACTTGGAGATGATGGCGGTCTTCTTGCCGGCGAGCCGGGCCTCGATCGCGGCACGCAGCCCGGCGCCGCCGGCGCCGATGACCACGACGTCGTACGTGTGTCGCTCGATGTTGGTCATGGGTTGTGTCCTCAGTTGAAGAACCGGAAGTCGGTGATCCAGCCTGCCGAGACCGCCATCACGTAGGCGTCGGCGATGATCACCGAGAAGAGCGAGGCCCAGGCGTACTGCTGGTGCTTGGCGTTGAGCTTCGACACGAGGCCCCACGCGCGGTATCGCACCGGGTGCTTCGAGAAGTGCTTGAGCCGCCCGCCGATGATGTTGCGGCAGGAGTGGCAGCCCAGCGTGTACGCCCAGATCAGCACCGCGTTGACGGCGAGGATCAGCGTGCCGAGCCCCATGCCGATGCCACCGTCCTTGCCGTGCCAGGCGAGGACCGCGTCGTACGTCAGGACCGAGCCGACCAGGATCGCGGCGTAGAAGAAGTACCGGTGGATGTTCTGGAAGATCAGCGGGAAGCGGGTCTCACCGGAGTAGGTCTTGTGACCGTCCGGGACCGCGCACGCCGGCGGCGACAGCCAGAACGAGCGGTAGTACGCCTTGCGGTAGTAGTAGCAGGTCAGCCGGAACCCGCCGGGCAGCACCAGGATGATCATCGCCGGTGACAGCCAGGACGGCAGCTGCGGGATCGGCTGGCCGAGGAAGTGGCTCGACCCCTCGACGCAGCTCTTCGTCAGGCAGGGGGAGTAGAACGGCGCCAGGTAGTGCTCCTCGGCCGCCCAGTAGTACTTGTCCATGATGGCGCGGACCAGGCCGTAGACCACGAAGGCCCCGAGACCGAGGAACACCAGCAGTGGCTGCAGCCACCACCGGTCCGTCCGCAACGTTTTCTCGCTGATCGCTGCGCGGGGCCCCGCGCCCGAGGCTGACCGAAGCCTGGCCGGCGTGGTCGTCATGGTGATTGCTCCCTGTTGGCGCGAGGGACGGGCCGATGTACCGATCTGTGGTCGGTGCACACGTTACGCGCGGCTCCACCCGGCCTGGTGATCGGCCTCACCCAGACGCGCCCCCGGTGTAGTTCCACGAGGCGAGACGCAGCGCCGGGGCGATCGCGCCGGACTCCGACCAGGCCCCCGGCAGCTCGACCGCACGCGGTCCGACACCGAGCACCGCGCCGGGCGCCAGCGCCTGCGCATACGACTGCGTGAACCGGAAGTTGCGCACCGGCGTGGTCACCACGCCGTCCTCGATGAGCCACACCCCGTTGCGGGTCAGACCGGTCACGACCAGCGTGCGCGGGTCCAGCACCCGGGTGTAGTGGTTGTCGGTCACCAGCAGCCCCCGCTCGACGCCGCCGACCAGCGCGGCCACTCCCGAGTCGGCGGCCGGGCCGTCCACCTCGACCGGGGCCGGCCCGTCGTGCGCGAGCAGCCGAAGGCTGGCCGGCACCGCGCCGAAGCTGGCCCCGCCGGGGATCGCGTGCCCGGTCGAGGTGGTCTGTGACTTCGCCGCGGTCCGGCGGTCGTGCACCACGGCGCTCGACAGGCCCGCGTCGATCAGCACCACCCGCTGCCGCGGGGTGCCCTCCACGTCGAACGGCAGCGCCGTCGAGTCGGCCGCCGTCGCGTCCTCGACCAGCGTCACCGCGGGGTCGAACTGCGCCGCGCCCAGCTCCAGGAACGACTGCCGGTCCTGCAGCATCTTCGCGTTGAATCCGTACATGGCGAGCATCTGCAGCACGTCCGCGACCGCGGTCGGCTCCAGCACCACCTCGTAGCGCCCCGGCGGCAGCTCCACCGGGTCCGCGCCGGCCCGCGCCTTCGCCGCCGCCCTCGCCCCGAGCACCGCGCCGTCGATGTCGGCGAACCGGGTCGAGGCCAGCCTGGCGAGCCCGTCGGAGCTGGCGGTCCGCGCGATGCCGTCCATGGCCGCACTGGTCCGCCCGCCGGTCAGGTGCTGCCCGGCCGAGTTGACGTAGACGACGCGGGTCGCCGAGGTGCGGCAGTAGCCGGCGACCTCCAGCCCCCGCGCCTGGTCGACGAACGCCCGCACCCTGGCCGCCCGCTCGTCCGGCGCGGCCGCCGCGGTCGCCTCGTCGAGGTTGCCGCCGGTCGGCGTCGCCGCGAGCGGTGCGAGACCGGGCCAGGTCGGGTCGGCCGGGGCGAGGCGCATCGAGGCCACCGTGCGGTGCACGAAGTCCTCCACCCCGTCGACGACCGTGCTGGACGCGGTCGCGGTCCTGCCGTCGGCGTGCAGCCTGAGCCGCACCGTCGTGGTCTCGTCGGCGACGTTCTGGTGGATGTAGGAATTGGCGAACCGGGTCAGCGACACCGCGCCCCGCTCGACCACCACCTCCGCCTCGACCCCGTCGCCGACCAGCTTCAGCACCCGCGCCGCGAGATCGGTCTCGTCGCTCATGCCGCCACCTCCGCTTCGCTCCGGCGTCGGCCTGAGCCAACCCTGCGCCCCTGATGAGCGGTTCCTGCGCTGCGCTCCGGACCGCTCACGCCGCCACCTCCGCTTCGCTCCGGCGTCGGCCTGAGCCAACCCTGCGCCCCTGATGAGCGGTTCCTGCGCTGCGCTCCGGACCGCTCATGCCGCCACCTCCGCTTCGCTCCGGACCGCTCATCCCCGCACCCCCACGCGCACGTTCTGGAAGCGGGCCGCGGCCGCCGGATGGCCGGTGTGCCCGATCTGACCCGGCTGGCCCTTGCCGCAGTTCGGCGTGCCCCACGCGGTGAGCTCCGAGCCCAGCATGTCCATCGACCCCCAGAACCGTGGCCCGATGCCGGTGTAGGTCGGGTTGCGCAGCATCCGGCCCAGCTTGCCGTCCTTGATCTCCCAGCCGATCTCGCAGCCGAACTGGAAGTTGAGCCGCTTGTCGTCGATCGACCAGGAGCGGTTGAAGTCCATCAGCACGCCGTCGGCCGTCGAGGCGATCATCTCCTCCAGGCTGTGCGGCCCCGGGGTCAGCCCGACGTTGGTCATCCGCACCATCGGCAGCCGCGCCCAGCCGTCGGACCGCACGCTGCCCGCATAGTCGAGCCCGGCGACCGCCGCCGAGTCCCGCCCCGCCAGGGTGCCGACCCAGATCCCGTCCTTCACCGCGTGCCGCGGCGCCGCCGGGGTGCCCTCGTCGTCATACCCGAACGACCCGAGCGCGCCGGGGATCGTCGGGTCGATCGTGATGTTCATGAGCTCGGAGCCATACCGCAGCTGGTTGAGCTTCGCCAGGTCCAGCCAGCTGGTCCCGGCGAACGCGGCCTCCCAGCCGAGGATGCGGTCCAGCTCGATCGCGTGCCCCACCGACTCGTGGATCTGCAACGCCATCTGCTCGCTGCCCAGGATCAGCGTCGTCTCACCCGCCGGGCACTGCGGCGCCGTGAGCAGCGCCCGCGCCTCGTCGGCGATCCGCGCCGCGTGCGCCGTCAGGTCCAGCTCGTCGACGAGCTCCCAGCCTCTCGTCCCATACTGCCCCCGGTAGGACGGATACGACCGCCGCTGGGTCTCGCCGTCGCCGATCACGGTCGCCGAGATGCCCGCACCCGCCTCGCGGATGTGCTGGTCGATGCGATGCCCCTGCGACGACACGAACCACTTCCGCGTGTCCCAGATCTGGTAGATCCCCTCGGCGATGTCGGCGCCGCCCTTGTGCGCCTCCGCCGTGGCGCCCGTCAGCAGGTCACCCTTGGTCGACAGCGCCACCCCGAGCGGATCCACCTCGCAGACGCTCGCCCACGAGTCGGTGCGCGCCTCGACCTCGACCAGGTCCACCGCCGGCGCCGGCACCGTCGCGGACGCCCGCGCGATCGCCGTGGCCCGCTCGCCGGCCCGCCGCGCCGCGTCCCGGCCCAGGTCGGGCAGGGCGAAGAAGCCCCAGCTCGACCCGACCAGCGCCCGCACGCCGACCCCAGCGTCCTCGGCCTGACTCAGGTCCTCGATCTCACCGTTGCGCGCACTCATCGATTCGGACCGCCGATGCATCACGCGCGCGTCGGCATACCGGGCCCCGGCTGCGAGGGCCGCCTCGACCGCTGCGCTCGCCACGTCGAAGTGGGTCATGTCTGGACCCTACCGACCGGGTACGACATTCGGACCCTTTGTCCTGCCGTGACCTACCCGATCAACTCGTTGATCTGGCGGGCGAGGGCGATGTCCTTCTCGGTCACGCCGCCTTCGCTGTGGGTGCTGAGGCGGAACGTCACCGTCCGCCACCGGACGTCGATGTCGGGGTGATGGTCGGCCTGTTCGGCCACGTGCGCCACCTCCGCCACCAGCCGGATCCCGTCGAGGAACGTCGCCGCGGTCACGGAACGCTCGATCTCCTCGACGTCCCCGGCCCACCCGCTCAGGTGAGCGAGAGCCGTTGCCACCTCGTCGCTGCCGAGCACTGCTGTCATGCCGGAAACGCTACCGCTTCCAGTACAAAGAGAGCATGTCCATCGCAGGTGTCACCCGTGAGCTCCTCGTGCGCTACCTCGACCTGTGGGTGCCGGGGGCGGTGCACTCGCCGCACGGGGCGACGTTCCTGCAGGCGTCGGCGACCGGGCTGGACGCAGACATCGCGGAGGCGGCGCTGCGGGCGGGTGCCGAGTTCGGTGACCGCCTCTCCAGGCGGCGGCTGACGCTGCTGTTCGTGGCACCCGAGGTCGGCGACGTGCGGGGGCGGCTCGACGCCGTACAGCGGGAGCTGCGGACACCGCCGGAACTGTCCGTGCACGTGATGCCGGGGTCGGTGGCGGTGATGCTCAAGGCGCTCGGGGCGCACTCCGGCCCGCTGCTGTCGCTGATCGACGGGATCGACCCGGCCGTCGTGCAGGTCGGCAAGCCGGCCGAGGTGATCACCGTGGACGTGCCGCGGGAGGAGTTGCGCGGGTTCGAGCTCACCGCCGCGGTGACGCTCGTGGAGGGGCCCGACGAGCGGACGATCGGGTTCGGGACCCGGTCGGCGAAGAGTCTCGAGGCGTTCAAGAACGAGATGTGGGCGCTCGACGAGTACGCGGGGGTGCGGTACCGCGACCCGAACGATCCCGAGGGTCACCTCATGGACATCGCCCTCGAGCCGAACCCGGGCGCGCTGCGACGGGAACTGCTGGCGCTGCTGCGCACCGGCGGGCGCACCGTCACCGAGCTGAAGCGCTTCGCGCTGACCGAGACGGTTTACCGGGCCGCCGACGCGGTCAAGGTGGTCACCGCGCTGCTGCAGAGCGGCGCGGTGACCAGGGAACCGGGCGACGGCCGCCTCGGCGGCGACGTCACGATACGGATCGCCGGATGAAGTCCAGCTCGATCCGCAGCAGCTTCTCGGCCAGCCCGCCCGCGGCCATGTGGGTCGCGCCGGTCAGCGGGATCATCGAGTGCGGGCGGCCCGAGCCGAGCAGCGCCGCGGACAGGCGCAGGGTGTGCGCGGCGACCACGTTGTCGTCGACGAGGCCGTGCACGAGCAGCATCGGGCGGGCGTCCTCGGCCCGCACCGGCGGTTCCGCGGCGATCTCGATCAGCGAGTTGTGGCCGTACACCTCCGGCGCGTCCGCGGGCAGTCCGAGGTACCGCTCGGTGTAGGCGGTGTCGTACAGCTCCCAGTCGGTGACCGGGGCGCCCACGACCGCGCAGCGGTAGACGTCGGGGCGGCGCAGGACGGCGAGCGCGGACAGCCAGCCGCCGAACGACCAGCCGCGGATCGCGACCCGGTCCAGGTCCAGGTCGGGGTGCTTCTCCGCGAGGGCCTGCAGCGCGTCGACCTGGTCGGTGAGGATCACGTCGGAGAACCGCCGGTGGATGGCCTTCTCGAAGCTCGGCGACACGCCCGGCGTGCCCCGGTTGTCGATCGTGACGACCGCGAACCCGGCGTCGGCCCACCACTGCTTCTCCAGCCAGCGGGCCCGCGCGGCGACGACCTCCTGGTGGCCGGGGCCGCCGTAGATCGCGACGAGCACCGGCAACCGGCGCCCGGCCACGTGACCGCGTGGGTAGAGGACCCCGGTGGGCAGCCGCCGGTCCGTGACCCGCTCCAGCACCGGTCTCGGCGCGGAGGGCGGTGTCGCGGCCAGCGACGGGATGGTCCCGATGACTGCGTCGTCGTGGTGGACGGTGTACTGCCACCCGGCGTGCTCCAGGGTCTGCGACCCGATCACCACGGTCCGTCCGGCGGCGTGGGCGACGTGCCAGCCGGGCTCCGCCGTCAGGCGTTGTGCCTGCGCGCCGGCGTGCGAGACCGGGATGCGGAACACGTGCTGCTCGCTGGGCTCACCCTCGCTGGCCTCGACGACGAGGTCCGCGCCGAGCCGGCCGGCGACCCGCCGCACGTACAGGTTGGGCGGGGTCAGCAGGCTGCCGTCGGCGAAGAGGCAGCGCGAGTCGTAGCCGTCGTGGGCCAGCTCGCCGCCGACCAGGACCCGCCCGTCGGCGAGGTGCTGCGGGGTGCCGGAGACCGGCTCGACCCAGCGGGGGTCGGCCAGTTCGGCGTGCACCTGTGTCTCGCCGGTCCGCGGGTCGACCGCGATCACCAGGCCGTGCTGCTGGAGGCGGCGCAGCACCGTGAGCAGCGGCCCGCCCTGCTCGGTCCAGGAGGCGTCCACCAGGTACGGGTACGTCTCCCGGTCCCAGTGCACGTCCACCCAGCCGCCGTCCAGGTCGAGGACGTGCAGGGTGACCTTGGCGTTCGTGGCGCCGGCGTGCGGATACGCCACCGTCGTCGGCGGCTGGTCCGGCTGTGACGGGTCGTGCAGGTGCCAGCGGGGCACACGGGACTCGTCGACCCGCGCGGTGAGGATGCTGCGGCCGTCCGGGGCCCACCAGTACCCCCGGAAGCGATGGAACTCCTCGGCCCCGATGAACTCCGCCAGGCCCCAGGTCACCCCCTCCTCGCCGGCGAGGACGGCGTCGGTGCCGTCGGGCTCGATCACCCGCAGGGCACCGCCGGTCACGTACGCCACCCGGCGGCCCGCCGGGTCCGGCCGCGGGTCGACGGCCGGGCCGGCCGTGCGCAGCTCGGTGAGGTCGCCGGTCAGCAGGTCGACCCGGAACAGCCGGCCACCGAGCGGGAAGACGGCGATCACGCCGGCGGAGTCCATCGCGTAGGACCCGATCCCGCCGGCCGAGAGCCGCAGCCGCTCGCGCAGCGCCCGCTCGGCCGCGGGCAGGTCGACGTCGTCGCCCAGCAGCTGCGCCGGGTCCGCCAGGCGGCGTTCGGCCCGGGTCGCCACGTCGTACACCCACAGCGCGTCGCTGCTGTCCTCAGGCCCGGCCGAGCGCAGGAACACCACCCGCGCACCGTCGGAGGTCACCGTCACGGCACGGGGTGCGCCGTAGGTGAAGCGTCGGGTGCGCGCGGCCAACTCCGGATAGTCCACCCCGGAATGTTTACCCGAAGCGGCGCGATTGTCATGTTCCGCGGGGGCCGCGCCGCGGTGGAAGTGTCATACGCACGTCGTAGAGTTGGCGCTGTGAGTGCCCGGAGCATCCTTTTCGTCCACGCGCACCCCGACGACGAGTCGATGGGGACCGGCGCGACGATGGCCCATTACGCGGCCGCCGGCGCGCACGTCACCCTGGTCACCTGCACGCTCGGTGAGGAGGGCGAGATCCACCGGCCGGAGCTCGCCGGGCTCGCCGCGGGTGCGGCCGACCAGCTCGGCGGCTACCGCATCGCGGAGCTGGAGGAGGCGTGTCGCCGGCTGGGTGTCACCGACCACCGGTTCCTCGGGGGCGCGGGGCGCTATCGCGACTCCGGGATGATGGGCACCCCGCCCAACGAGCACCCCCGCGCGTTCTGGGGCGCCGACCTGGACGCCGCCGCGACCGAGCTGCTCGCCGTGATCCGCGAGGTCCGCCCGCAGGTCGCCGTCACCTATGACCCCAACGGTTTCTACGGTCACCCCGATCACATCCAGGCCCACCGGGTGCTGATGCGGGCGGTCGAGCTGGCCGACGCCGAGGGGATCGCGCCCGTGAAGGTCTACTGGACCGCGGTGCCGCGCAGCGTCCTGGAGGCGGGGATGGCGGAGTTCCGCGACTCGTCGGACAACCCGTTCGCCGACGTCGAGAAGCCCGAGGACCTGCCGTTCGGCACCGCCGACCACGAGATCGCGGCGCGGCTGGACGGGCACGAGTTCGCCGAGGAGAAGACCGCCGCGCTGCGCGCCCACGCGACGCAGATCCCGCCGTCGTCGTGGCTGTTCGCGATCGCGGGCAACTTCGGCGCCGAGTTCATGGGCGTGGAGTATTACCAACTGGCCCGCGGCATCAAGGGGCCCGGCGTGGGTCCGCATGGCTGGGAGGAGGACCTCTTCTCCGGTCTCGACGTCGAAGCGGTCGCCCCGCAGCTGGAGACCGCGGCGTCGTGACGAAACGCAAGGTGAGGACCGCGGCGCGCGCCGACCAGTCATCCACCGGGACGGCCGACGAGGCGTCGACCGCGGCGTCCTCCGACGAGTCGGTCGAGGCGCAGGTCAACGCTGGTGCCGCTGGTGCCGATGGTGCCGATGGTGACGTGTTCGCGCCGGACACCGGCTTCACTGTGCCCGACGGTGTCGCGCCGGTGGAGAAGGCGGAGGTGGCGGGTGGGCCGCTCGACCTCCCGATCACGATCGGCGCGCTGATCGTCGCGGTGCTGCTCGCGTTGCTCCTCGCCGTCTTCGAGGCGTTCCTGGTCCCGCTGCGCGTCTCCGATCTCGGGTTCTCCGACCCCGGCGGGGGAAACTGGCGGCTCCCGGTGTCGCCGGTCCTGGCGCTGGTGACCAATCCGCTGCTCGTGTGGTTCGCGATCAGGTCGACCGGGCGGCCGTTGGCGGCGCTGTTACCGGCCGGGGCATGGTGCGTCGTGTGGGTGCTTGCCGCGGCCCCCACCACCGAGCGCGACCTGATCCTGACCGATGACAACTGGGTCGGGCTGCTGACCCTGCTGAGCGGTCCGGTGGTGTTCGCGGTCGCCATCTACCGGCATGTGCTCCGGCGGCAGCTCGCGCCCTCAGCCAACTCCAAGGCAACCCCTCTTGCGCCACGGAGCGTGGAGAGGTAGACACGTTCCCGCACCGTCCGTGACCGTGGGCGGCCAGCGGCGAACGAGCACCAGCGGAGGCGTGGCATGAAGGAGCGGTGGCTGCCGGTCGGCCTCGTCGCGGGGGCACTCTTCCTCGTCAACGTCGTCGCCCGGCTCGTCGTGCGGTTCGCCGCCGGCGACGACGACGACAAGCAGATCACCATCGGCCTGTGGGCGCTGTTCGCGGTCGGTGCCGTGATGGTCCCCATCGCGTTCTGGCATGCGCGCCGCCACCCGATGCTCCGCGTCGTGGCCGACCTGGGCATCGCCGTCGTCACCGCGTGCGTGCTCGCGGTGCTGGTCGGCCCGTTCGTGTCGGGCGCCACCCCGTTCGGCGACGGGGTCGGGCTGGTGTTCCGCCAGTTCTTCTACTTCGTCGGGCTGTCCGCGATCGGCGCCGTCCTGGGCGTGCTCGCGCTGATGACGTTCGGCCTGGATCACCGGTCACAGTCGTGGAAGCGCTACATCGACCGCGCCGGCACCAAGCCCCGCCGCGTCGTGCGCCGCTAGCCGGCCCTCATGATCCGGTAGACCTGTCGGTGCACCAGGCCTACTGGGTCGCGGCGGGCAGGTAGCGGGTCAGGTAGACGTGGTGCGTGGTGAAGCCGAGTCGTTCGTACAGGGCGACCGCCCCCACGTTGCGTTGCTCCACCTGGAGGTAGGCGTCGGTGGCGCCGGCCGCGACGCCCCACGCGACGAGCGCCGCGATCACCCGGCGGGCCAGCCCCTGCCGCCTGGCGTGCTCCTCGGTGCCGATCAGCGACAGGCCCAGCCAGCGCCCGTCCGGGTCGGCGACGCAGCCCCGCCCGGTCGCGAGCAACGCCCCGCCGGCCTCCCGCAGCGTGGCGAAGCGCACCTGGGGCACGCCGGTGAGGACGTCGATCGCGGAGGCGGGCAGCGGGCCCTTCCGGCCGGCGACCGCGGTCAGCCACTCCGGCGACGGCGCGGCGTCGAGGGTGATCTGCTGGTCCTCCAGGGCCGCCAGGCCGGCCAGCCGGGCCGTCATGAGCAGCGTCAGCGGCATCGGCGTCCAGCCGCGCCGCTCCAGCTCGGCGTCGACGCGCTGGAAGAGCGGCAGCGGCACGCTCATCGCCGGGAGGAGGCCGCGGTCCTGGTACCACCGCGTGACCTCGTC
This sequence comes from Dactylosporangium cerinum, assembly GCF_042653625.1. NCBI lineage: Bacteria > Bacillati > Actinomycetota > Actinomycetes > Micromonosporales > Micromonosporaceae > Dactylosporangium > Dactylosporangium cerinum. The sequence goes on from NZ_JBHSIU010000053.1 coordinate 54,196, forward strand.
GACGGCGTCGGGCAGCGGCAGGTCGGGGTCGCCGACGGGGAGCGCGGAGTTGCCCCGCATCGTCCAGCCGTCGGTGGCGCGCAGCAACCAGTCGCCCAGCCGGTCGCGCTCGCGGGCCGGCCAGCCGGCTGCTGCGGCGAACTCCAGGGCCTCGGTCGGCGTGAAGCGGCGCCGATCGGGGATAGTCTTGGCCCGGAAGATCTCAGCCGTTGGAACGCGGATGGCTCCGTCGCGCGCACGCACTGTGAGATGTGTCTCGGTCGCCTCGACGAGGTAGCCCAGAATGTCCGAGTACACGGGCCGATCGTTGCGAAGTCCCACGATGCGGCGCACCACGACCCGACTTCCCACGTGCTGTGGACCGAGCACGCTGCACCTCCGGGCGGACGGGATACTAGGCTCGTACCCGCCGCGGTAGGGATGCGGCGGGGTTCGCCAACCACGTTGGCAGCCTCAGGCGCGAAAGAGGGCGACCCGTGACATACATCATCGCCGAACCTTGCGTGGATCTGCTCGACAAGGCGTGCATCGAGGAGTGCCCTGTCGACTGCATCTACGAGGGCAACCGCATGCTCTACATCCACCCGGATGAGTGCGTCGACTGTGGTGCCTGCGAGCCGGTGTGCCCGGTCGAGGCGATCTTCTACGAGGACGACGTCCCGGAGAAGTGGAAGGATTTCGTCGGCGCCAACTACACGTTCTTCGACGAGCTGGGTTCGCCCGGTGGCGCCTCGAAGGTCGGGAAGGTCGAGAAGGACGCGACGTTCGTCGCGGGCCTGCCGCCGCAGGAGCACGACCACTGACCGGCACCGTGCCGCCCGGAGCCCGGCGCGCGCTCGCTGCCGGGCTGCCGGACTTCCCGTGGGACCGGTTGGAGCCGGCGAAGGCCACCGCGGCCCGGCACCCGGGCGGCCTCGTCGACCTGTCGATCGGCACGCCCGTCGACCCGGTGCCCGCGGCGATCCGTGCTGCCCTCACAACGGCGTCCGACTCGCCGGGCTATCCGCTGACGGCGGGCACGCCCGAGCTGCGGGCCGCGATCCGCGACTGGGTGACCCGCTGGTGCGCACCGGCGGGCGACGGCTTCGGGGTGCTGCCGACGATCGGCTCGAAGGAGCTGGTCGCGTGGCTGCCGACGCTGCTCGGGCTCGGCCCCGGCGACACCGTGGTCATCCCGCCGGTGTGCTACCCGACCTATGAGGTCGGCGTGCAACTCACCGGCGCGACCGTGGTCCGCGCCGACTCGCTGACGTCGCTCGGCCCGGCCCGGGTCCGCCTCGTCTGGGTCAACTCGCCGTCCAATCCGACGGGTCGCGTCCTGCCTGCCGCCCACCTGCGCAAGGTCGTCGACTGGGCCCGCGAACGCGGCGCCGTCGTGGCCAGCGACGAGTGCTACCTGCCGCTGCCGTGGGAGGCCGAGCCGGTCTCGATCCTGTCGGTCTGCGACGGCCGCTTCGACAACGTCCTCGCGGTGCACTCGCTGTCGAAGCGCTCCAACCTGGCCGGGTATCGCGCCGGGTTCGTCGCCGGCGACCCCGCCCTGGTCGACGAGCTGCTCGCGGTGCGCAAGCACGCCGGCATGATCGTCCCGGCCCCGGTCCAGGCCGCGATGGTCGCCGCCCTCGGCGACGAGGAGCACGTGCAGGAGCAGCGCGAGCGATACGCCACCCGCAGGACGATGCTGCGTGCCGCCTTCGAGAAGGCCGGCTTCACCGTCGAGCACTCCGAGGCCGGCCTGTATCTGTGGCTGACCCGTGGCGAGGACTCCTGGGACACGGTCGCGTGGCTCGCCGAGCGGGGCATCCTGACCGCACCCGGCGCGTTCTACGGGCCTGAGGGCCGGCGGCACGTCAGGGCTGCCCTGACCGCGTCCGATGAGCGCGTCGCGGAAGCTGTGCAGCGTCTCGCCTGAGGTTGCGGTCCGCGGTTTCCGGTCAGCATGACCTTCAAATATTCGCCCAAACGTTGCGGGGACTTGATGGCACCGCCCGGCCGCTGGCGCGTCCGTGCGACAGGGTGGCGTGGTCCCGGTCCGTGCCGTCTTGCGGTGATCCCAAGCCAGGTCCGCACTCACACGGTCCAGCGCCGTCGAGGTCATCATTCGGTGGTCCCACACCGTCGCTGGCCACAAACAACCCGGTGGATCCTCGCTACCCGGTGAATCACTGTTGTCCCACGGGGGGTAATCCACCGTGCAGTTCAAGATTTCCGTTCGGGAGCGCTGGTACCGACCAGTCCAGTGATCGATGGTTTTCGTTTCTTGGCTGCAGGCGGTGTTGTAGCACCGAATGATGACCTCGACGGACCTGGACCGTGTGAGGTCGGACCTGGCTTGGCATCACCGCAAGACGGCTACGAGGGTGACCACGCAACCCTGTCGCACGGCCGAAGGCCGGGCGGTGCCATCAAGTCCCCGCAACGTTGGGCGAATATTTGAAGGTCTGGTCGAAAAACCCACGCGAACCGCAACAACCCACCAGCCCATTTCGCGGCCGGGTGACAGAGCGAGGGCCTGACGACCAGGGTCAGGCCCGGAGCTCAGTTGGCGTGCAGTGCGGCGTTCAGCTCGATGCCGCGACCCGCCCGCTCGCGGACCTCCAGGCGGCCCGAGACCGAGTTGCGGATGAACAGCAGGTTGGGCACACCGGACAGCTCGCGGGCCTTGACCACGGTGCCGTCGGGGAGGGTGAGCTTCGAGCCCGCCGTGATGTAGCAGCCGGCCTCGACGACGCAGTCGTCGCCGAGCGAGATGCCGATGCCCGCGTTGGCGCCCAGCAGGCAGCGCTCGCCGAGGCGGATGACCTCTTTGCCGCCGCCGGAGAGGGTGCCCATGATCGAGGAGCCGCCGCCGACGTCGGTGCCGTCGCCGACGACGACGCCGGCGGAGATGCGGCCCTCGACCATCGAGGAGCCGAGGGTGCCGGCGTTGAAGTTGACGAAGCCCTCGTGCATGACGGTGGTGCCGGGCGCGAGGTGCGCGCCGAGGCGGACCCGGTCGGCGTCGGCGATGCGGATGCCGGAGGGGGTGACGTAGTCGACCATGCGCGGGAACTTGTCGATGCCGAAGACGTTGAGCCGGCGCCCCGAGGCGAGGCGCAGCTCGTCGACCTGCTCGGGCAGGCAGGGACCGGCGGAGGTCCACGCCACGTTGGCGAGCAGCCCGAACTGCCCGTCGAGGTTGGCCTGGTGCGGCTGGATCAGCCGGTGCGAGAGCAGGTGCAGCCGCAGGTACGCGTCGGCGGTGGAGGCCGGCGCGTCGCCGAGCGAGCCGATCTCGACCCGGACCACCTCGACCGACAGCGAGGGCAGTGGCGCCGCGCCGGTCGGGGCGAGCGCCGGAAGGTCGGCGGGAACCGGGCCCAGGCCGAGGTGACCGGTGGGGAACCAGGTGTCCAGCACCTGCCCGGAGGCGGTCACGGTGGCCAGGCCAAGTCCCCAGGCGGGGGAGTCGATGTAGGCGGTCGTCACGTGGTCGAACGCTACCGCATCTAGGGTATGGGCATGCTTTCCCGTGACGTGCTCGCCGATCCCGTCGCCCTGACCCGTGCCCTGGTCGACATCGAGTCGGTGTCCGGCAACGAGGCTGACATCGCCGATCAGGTTCAGCACGCGCTGAGCGGCACGGCGCTGAAGGTGGAGCGGTTCGGGCACACGATCGTCGCGCGCACCGAGCTGGGCCGCCCGGAGCGGGTCGTGCTCGCCGGGCACCTGGACACGGTGCCGCACAACGACAACTGGCCGTCGCGGACCGAGGGCAACCTGCTGCACGGCTGCGGCACGTCGGACATGAAGTCGGGCACGGCGATCGCGTTGCACCTCGCGGTCACCGAGCCGGAGCCGCGGCACGACGTCACCTACGTCTTCTACGAGTGCGAGGAGGTCGACTCGGCGCGCAACGGGCTGAAGATCCTCGCCGACGGACGGCCGGCGTTGCTCACGGACGCGTCGTTCGCGCTGCTGCTGGAGCCGACGCACGGCCTGGTCGAGGCCGGCTGCCAGGGGACGCTGCGGGTCCTCGCCCGCACCATGGGCAGGCGCGCGCACTCGGCCCGCTCCTGGCTCGGGGACAATGCGATCCACAAGGCCGCCCCGATTCTGCAGCGGTTGCTGGGGTACGAGGCACGCACGGTCATCATCGACGGCTGCGAGTTCCGCGAGGGGCTCAACGCGGTCCGGGTGAGCGGCGGGGTGGCCGGCAACGTCATCCCCGACGAGTGCGTGGTCGAGGTCAACTTCAGGTTCGCGCCGGACCGCTCGGAGGAGCAGGCCGCGGCGCACGTGCGGGACGTGCTCGCGGGCTTCGAGCTGGAGGTCGTCGACTCAGCGCCGGCCGCGCTGCCGGGGCTGGACGCGCCGCCCGCCCGGGAGTTCCTCGCCGCCATCGGCCGCCCGCCGCGGGCGAAGCTGGGCTGGACGGACGTGGCCAGGTTCGCGGAGCTGGGCATCCCGGGACTCAACTATGGCCCGGGCGACCCGAACCTCGCGCACAAGCAGGACGAGCACGTCGAGATCGACAAGATCGTCGAGGGCGCCGACGTGGTGCGGCGCTGGCTCACCACCGGGCCGTAACCGATCTCAGCGGTCGTGCGTTGACGGATCCGGGGGATCGACCCGGGGGTCCATCGCGGCCAGCGAGCGGCGCACCGCGAGGACCTCACGGATCCGGCGGTTCATCTGCCGCTTGCGACGATCGTGATCCGCACGTGTCATGCCGGTCACCCCCCTATACCTTGCCGTCCGGTATATCGGGTACGACGCGTCGGCACCGGCAAACGTTGCCCTCTGCACCTGATTTCTCACCGGAGCGCGACGTTCGGGCTCATCAGCGCGGGGCAGCCGGGCCGGTCACGTAGGTCCTGCCGTCCGGATACGGCCACGGGTTCTGCACGCAGCCCTCCAGCCCGAAGGTCTGCCGGGCCATGACCGGCGCCGGCGCGCCCTTGCGCGGGCACACCGCGTGGCCGTTGCCGAGGAAGTGCCCGACCTCGTGATTGACCACCATGTCGCGGTAGTCGGCGAGCCGGGGGTACCAGGCGACGCCGAGCTGCCACCGCTTCAGGTTGATGATCACGTCCCGCCCGCCCCGGCAGGAGACCTCGCCGCGGGTGCGCACCCCCCGCTTCGCGCACATCGTGTCGGTCGTGCCGGGCGTGGCCAGGTGCACGGTCAGCTCGCTCGGCTGCCCGGCCGGCACCCGCTGGAAGGAGACCTTGCCACCGGCGATCCAGCTTCTCGGGTCCGCGAGCGTCGCGTGGACGGCCGCCGCGAAGTCCTCCGGATCCACCCCCGACCCCTGTTCGGTGCCGACGGTGTAGCGCACGAGCCGCCCAGCGCCGCCCACCCGCGCCGCGCCGGTGGTGCTGAAGTCGAACTTCCCGGTGCCGCGGGCGGGGACCGCGGTGACCACCGCCGCGGGCGACGGCGACGCCGAGGACGGCACCACGGACGGCGACGGAGACGGTGTCAGCGCCGATGTTGATGGCGCTGCGGAGGAGAGCGACGGGGACGGCGACGGAGCGGCCGTCGGCACGGATGCGGTGCCGAAGCCGTACCAAATCACACCGACACCGGCAACGACCGTGACCGCCAGCGCGGCGACCAACCCCCGAGGACGCCCCATGGCTGCATTGCATCATGAGATCCACGTACGGTGGGGACCATGACCGAGGGTAGGACCAGTCAGCCGCCCGAGCGGCACCGCGGACCGGTGACACTGCGCCGCGACTCGATTCCGCTGAGCACCGCCGACCAGCGTCTGCTCGACTCGCACCTGCGCAGCGAGTGGAAGACGAAGGACGCGTGGCGGGCGCTGCGGATCCTGAGCGAGTTCGTCGAGGGCTTCGACACCCTGGCAGACCTGCCGCCGTCCGTGAGCGTCTTCGGCTCCGCCCGCAGCAAGCCGGACAGCCCCGAGTGGAAGCTGGGCGAGGACCTCGGCGCGGCGCTCGCCCGGGCCGGCTACGCGGTCATCACCGGCGGCGGCCCCGGGGTCATGGAGGCGGCCAACAAGGGCGCCGCGGAGGCCGGCGGGCTGTCGGTCGGGCTCGGCATCGAGCTGCCGTTCGAGCAGGGCCTCAACGAGTGGGTCGAGCTCGGCATCGACTTCCGCTACTTCTTCGCCCGCAAGACGATGTTCGTCAAGTACGCGCAGGCGTTCGTGGTCCTGCCCGGCGGGTTCGGCACCCTCGACGAGCTGTTCGAGGCGGTGACCCTGGTGCAGACCAAGAAGGTCACCCGCTTCCCGGTGGTGCTGATGGGGACGGCGTACTGGCAGGGCCTGGTCGACTGGATCCGCAACACCATGCAGGTGGACGGCAAGATCGGGCCCGAGGACCTCAACCTGCTGTTCCTCACCGACGACGTCGACGAGGCCGTCCGGCACATCATCAAGGCCGGCGAGGAGGACGTCGAGGCGGCCTCCGCCCGCCGCACGGCCCGCGAGGCGAGCGGCTGATGGCCGCCATCGGCGTGTTCTGCGCCTCCTCGCAGCGGCTCGACCGGCGCTGGCTCGACCTCGCGCACGACCTCGGGCTCGAGATCGGCCGTCGCGGCCACGAGCTGGTCTCCGGCGGTGGTTGCGTCGGCATGATGGGCGCCGTCGCCGACGGTGCCCGCGACGGCGGCGGCCGCACGTACGGTGTGATCCCCCAGTCGCTGGTCGACCTGGAGGTCGCCGACACCAAGTCCGACGAGCTCGTCGTCACCGACGGCATGGCGTCGCGCAAGACGCTGATGATCGAGAAGGCGGACGCGTTCGTGGTCCTGCCCGGCGGCCTGGGCACCCTCGACGAGCTGTTCGAGGTGTGGACGACCGCGATGCTCGACCTGCACCGCAAGCCGGTGCTGCTCTTCGACGCCGACGGCTTCTACGCCGGGCTGCTCGACTGGCTGCGCGGCCTCGCCGCACAGGAGTTCGTCCGCCCGTCGGCGCTGTCGATGCTGCTGATGTCCCGCGACGTGGCCGAGTCACTCGACCTGCTGGAAGCGAGCCTCCTCGGAGGAACTGTCGGACCGTCGTGATTGCATAGCGGCGTGACCGCGACCGCTTCCCCCCGCCGCACCTACCGTCTGGTGCGGCGGCCCGTCCCGGCGGCGGTCCCGATCGACGTGGATCCGTGGCAGCGGCTCGTCGTGGAGCACCGGGCCGGCCCCCTGCTCGTCGTCGGCGGGCCCGGCACCGGCAAGACGACCACCCTCGTGGAGGCCGTCGCCGCGCGGGTCGCCGAAGGGGTCGACCCGGAGCGGATCCTGGTCCTGACGTTCGGCCGGCGCGGCGCGGTGCGGCTGCGGGACCGCATCGAGGCCCGGCTCGGTCGCGCGGCCGGGTTGAGCACCACCACCGAGCCGATGGTGCGGACCTTCCACGGCTATGCGTTCGGCCTGCTGCGCCGTGCCGCCGTCGAGCGGGGCGAGGCCTCGCCCCGCCTGCTCACCGGCCCCGAGCAGGACCTGGTCATCCGCGAGCTGCTGCAGGGTTCGCCGGCGCCGTGGCCGGAGGCACTGCGCGGCGCCCTCGCCACCCGGGCGTTCGCCACAGAGCTGCGCGACCTGCTGCTGCGCGCCGTGGAGCGGGGCGTCGGCCCGCCCGGGCTGGCCCGGCTCGCGGTCGTGCACCAGCGCCCCGACTGGGCCGCCGCGGCCCGGTTCTTCGAGGAGTATCTGCAGGTCCTCGCCCTGCGTGACGCCACGAGCCGGGGCGCCGTCGCCTATGACTACGCCGAGCTGGTGCGGGCCGCCGCCGGGCTGCTGGCCGACGAGTCCGACATCCTCGCCGCGGAGCGGCGCCGCATCGAATACGTCTACCTCGACGAGCTACCCGACACCGACCCGGCCCAGATCGAGCTGCTGGACCTGATCGCCGGGTCCGGCGCGCACCTCGTCGCGTTCGCCGACCCGGACTCCTCGACGTTCGCGTTCCGCGGCGCCGACCCCGGCATCGTCGGCGAATTCCCCGACCGGTTCCGCACCGCCGGCGGGCGGCCCGCGCCGCAGGTCACCCTCCCGCGCTCGCGCCGGCTCGGCGAGGGGCTGCTCGCGCCGACCCGCCGGATCGCGGCGCGCCTGCGCGGCCCCGCCCGGCACCGGCTGCTGGAGGCGCAGCGCCCCGGCGGCACCGTGGAGACCGCGACGTTCGGCTCCGAGACGACCGAGGCGGCGTTCCTCGCGCACCGGCTGCGCGAGGCGCACCTGCTGCGCGGCGTCCCCTGGTCCCGCATGGCGGTCGTGGTGCGCTCCACCGCCCGGCAGCTGGCGCCGCTGCAGCGGGCGCTGCACTCGGCCGGCGTGCCGACCGTCACCGAGGCCGAGGACCTGCCGCTGCACCTGCAGCCGGCGATCGCGCCGCTGCTGCTGCTCCTGCGCTGCGCGCTGGACGACGCCCGGCTCGACGAGGACGCCGCGATCGCGCTGCTGCACTCCCCGCTCGGCGGCGCCGACCCCCTCGCCGAGCGGCGCCTCCGGCAGGGGCTGCGCGCCCTCGCGCTCGCCGCCGGCGACCGGCGGCCGTCCGGCTCGCTGATCCTGCAGGCCCTGCGCCGCCCCGAGGAGCTGGCCACGATCGAGCGTCGGTGGGCCGCACCGGCCCGCACCGTCGGGCAGCTCCTCGCCGCCGTCCGGGTCGCCGCCGCCCGCCCCGGCGCCACCGCCGAGGAGGTGCTGTGGGCCGCCTGGCAGGGCAGCGGCCTCGCCGAGCGGTGGGCGGCCCTGAGCGCCCGGGGCGGCCACCGCGGTGCCGCCGCCGACCGCGACCTGGACGCGGTCGTGTCGCTGTTCGACGCCGCGGCCCGGTTCACCGACCGGCTCCCCGGCGCCGGCACCGCCGTCTTCCTCGACCACGTCGAGGGCCAGGACCTGCCCGCGGACTCCCTCGCCCCGTCCGCCGACCGCGGCGAGGCGGTCCGCATCCTGACCGCGCACGCCGCCAAGGGCCTCGAGTGGGACGTCGTCGCCGTCGCCGGCGTGCAGGAGGGGGTCTGGCCCGACCTGCGGCTGCGCGGCAGCGTGCTGGGCTCCGAGCTGCTCGTCGAGGTCCTCGCCGGCCGCACCATGGAGACGATCGGCCGGCTGTCGGCGCTGCTGGACGAGGAGCGCCGGCTCTTCTACGTCGCCGTCAGCCGGGCCCGCGAGCAGGTCCTCGTCACCGCGGTCGCCTCCGGCGACGGCGAGGAGCAACCGAGCCGGTTCCTGCTGGAGCTGATCAACGCCGACGCCGACGAGGAGGCGGAGCTCGACGGTGCCGTCGTGTTCGAGCCGCCCAGGGCGCTGACCCTGCCGACGCTCGTCGCTGAACTGCGGGTCGCGCTCATCGACCCCGATGCCACCGAGGAGCGTCGCGCCGCGGCCGCCGCGATCCTCGCCCGGCTCGCCGCCGAGGGTGTGCCGGGCGCCGACCCGGACAGCTGGTGGGGGCTGCCGCCGCTGTCGGACGACCGGCCGCTGGTCGACCCGGGCGAGGCGGTGACGGTGACCCCGTCCACGGTGGAGAGCGTCGACCGGTGCAGCCTGCGCTGGCTCCTCGAGCGGCACGGCGGGCAGCTCTCCCCGTCGCCGGAGCAGTCGATCGGCAACCTCGTGCACGCCGCCGCGATGCTCGCCTCCGACGCGAGCGCCGACCGGGCCCAGCTCGTCGCGTATGTCGCCGACCGCTTCGACGCGATCGAGCTGTCCGCGCGGTGGCTCGCCGGCCGCGAGCGGGACCGCGCCGAGACCATGCTCGACAAGCTCATCGGCTGGCTCGCCGGCAACCCGCGCCGGCTTGTCGCGATCGAGCAGGACTTCCTCGTGGAGCTCGCCGACCCCGACGCCCCGGTCGAGATCAAGGGCCGCGTCGACCGGCTCGAGCTCGACGAGCAGGGCCGGCTCGTCGTGGTCGACCTCAAGACCGGCAAGTCCATCCCCGCCAACGCCAACCTGGCCGAGCATCCGCAGCTCGCGGCCTATCAGGCGGCGATCGAGCTCGGCGCGTTCGAGGAGTCCACCGTCTCCGGCGGCGCGTCGCTGGTCCAGCTCGGCGGCGAGACCGGCGCCGCCCGCGAGCAGGTCCAGCCGCCGCTCGCCGAGGCCGGCGACCCCAACTGGGCGCAGGCCCTGGTGAAGAAGACGGCGAAGACGATGGCCGCCTCGACGTTCGACGCCGTCGTCAACAACAAGTGCCGGGTCTGCCCGGTCAAGACCTCCTGCCCCGTCTCCGGCAAGGGCCGGCACGTCACATGACCCACACCGTCGTCAGGTACACCCCCGTCGAGCTGGCAAAGCTGCTGCGGCAGCCGGCGCCGACCACGCAGCAGGCCGCCGTGATCGCCGCACCGGTCGAGCCGCTGCTCGTCGTGGCCGGCGCCGGCTCCGGCAAGACCGAGACCATGGCCGCCCGGGTCGTCTGGCTCGTCGCCAACGGGCACGCCCGGCCGGAGCAGATCCTCGGCCTCACGTTCACCCGCAAGGCCTCCGGCGAGCTGTCGCACCGCATCCGGCAGCGGCTCGGGCAGCTGGTCCGCCGGCTCGGCCGGGACGACCTGATCGCGGGTGAGCCGACGGTGGCGACCTATCACTCCTACGCCGCCCGGGTCGTGCGCGAGCACGGGGTGCGGGCCGGCTTCGAACCCTCCACCCGGCTGCTCACCGAGGCCGCGTGCTGGCAGCTGGCCGACGCTGTCGTGCGTGGCTACGACGGCGACATGACCGCCGTCGCGTCGGCGCCGTCGACCGTCGTGGACGCGGTCCTGCACCTCGCCGGCGACCTCGCCGAGCACCTGCGCGCGCCCGAGGACGTCGCCGCCTGGACCGGCCGCTTCTTCGCCGAGGTGAGCGCCAAGACCGGCAAGATGGCCAAGCCGGTGCGTGACGTGCTGTCCCGCCAGCAGGCCCGGCTCCAGCTGCTGCCGTTGATCCGCCAGTATCAGGAGAAGAAGGCGCTGCTGGAGGCCATGGACTTCGGCGACCAGCTGTCGAGGGCGGCCCGGGTCGCGCTCGAGCACCCCGAGGTGGGCACGGTCGAGCGGGACCGGTTCCGGGTGGTCCTGCTGGATGAATACCAGGACACCAGCCACGCCCAGGTGGTGCTGCTGCGGTCGCTGTTCGGCCGGGGCCACCCCGTGACCGCCGTCGGCGACCCGTGCCAGTCCATCTACGGCTGGCGCGGCGCCTCCGCGGGCACCCTGGAGCGGTTCCCGGCCGAGTTCCCGACCGGAGCCGGGGAGACGGCGGCCGAGTTGAGCCTCACCACCAGCTGGCGCAACCGCCCCGAGATCCTCGACGTCGCCAACACGATCTCCGCCCCGCTGCGCGAGCACGGCGCCCGCGTCGCCCAGCTCGCCCCCGCCGACATCCTCGCCGAGCCGGCGTCGACCGCGACGGTCCACTGCGCGCTGCTCGACACGTATGCCGAGGAGGCCGCCTGGATCGCCGACCGCGTCGTCGCGTCGTGGCGACTCGCGGCGAAGGTGGACCCCGAGACGTTCCCGCTCGACATCCCCGTCGACGACCGGCCCACGACCGCGGTGCTGGTGCGGACCCGCGCCCAGATCCCCGCCCTGGAGAACGCGCTGCGCTCCCGCGGCCTGCCGGTCGAGGTCGTCGGCCTGGGCGGCCTGCTGGACACGCCCGAGGTCCGCGACGTGGTCAGCGTCCTGCGGGTCCTCGCCGACCCGGCCGAGGGCGCCGCGCTGCTGCGCATCCTGACCGGCCCGCGATGGCGGATCGGCCCGCGTGACCTGGTCGCGCTGTATCGCCGGGCCCGCTCCCTCGCGGCGGCCCGCCGGGCCGGCCCCACCGACGACGAACCCGCCCTCGCCGACCGGCTCGACGAGGCCGTGCTGGTCGAGGCCATCGACGATCTCGGCGACCCGGAGGGGTATTCGGCGCCCGGGTTCGCCCGGTTCACCGCGCTCGGCACGGAGCTGCGCCGGCTGCGCCGCCGGCTGGACCAGCCGCTGCCGGACCTGGTCGCCGACATCGAGCGGGCCACCGGGCTGGACGTCGAGGTAGCCGCCCGCCCCGGGGACGCCGGACTGGCCAGGGGCCACCTCGACGCGTTCAGCAACATCGCGGCCCGGTTCGCCACCGAGTCCGAGGGCGCCACCCTCGGTGCGTTCCTGGCGTTCCTCGCCGCCGCGGAGAACGAGGAGCGTGGCCTGGCGCCCGGCGAGGTCGAGGTCGTCTCGGGCGCGGTGCAGATACTCACCGCGCACGCCGCCAAGGGCCTCGAATGGGACGTGGTGTCGGTCGCCGGTCTCTGCGTCGACGTGTTCCCCGGCGCCAGCAACGCCGGTGACCACTGGCTGCGTGGCCTCGGCGTCCTGCCGTTCCCCCTGCGCGGCGACAGCGGTGGCCTGCCGGTCCTGGACCTGTCGTCGGCGCCCGACGTCAAGGGCGTGGTCCGGCGCCTGGAGGTCTTCACCGCCGACTGGCGCGACCACGACGTGCGCGAGGAGCGCCGGCTCGCCTACGTCGCGGTCACCCGCCCCCGCCGGTTGCTGCTGGCCAGCGGGTACTGGTGGGGCGACGGCGTCAAGCGCGCCCGCGGCCCGTCGGTCTTCCTGGAGGAGATCCGCGAGCGCTGCGCGGCCGGGGCCGGCCTGGTCGACGTGTGGACCGAGGCGCCGGCCAGCGACGCGCAGAACCCGACGGCGCAGAACGTCCCGAGCGCGAGCTGGCCCGCCGACCCGCTCGGCGTCCGCCGCCCGCTGCTGGAGGCCGCCGCGGCGCTGGTCCGCGAGGCCGCCGCCGCCCTCGCACCCCCGGACGAGACCGCCGCTCTCGCACCGTCGGATGAAGACGCCGCGGATGAGGCCGCCGTCCTGGCGCCCTCGGATGAGGCCGGCACGGCGCTGGGCGAGGTCACCCCGGAAGCCGTCGGGCCCGGGTCCGCCGCCCTCGCGCCGACGGATGAGGCCGCCGCCGGGGCGCCGACGGAAGAGACCATCGCCGCCCTGACGCCCTCGGATGAGGCCGGCACGGCGCTGGGCGAGGTCACCCCGGAAGCCGTCGGGCCCGGGTCCGCCACCCCGGAGGCCGCCGGACCGGAGTCCGGCGGGACGGGGGGACCGGTTGCGCCGGCGGTGGGCGTACCGGCGGCGCAGGAGATCGAAACGGGTCCGATCGCGCGGATCGGGTGGCCCGATGTGGTGTCGGGTGACGGCTCGGGCCGGCGGTGGGCAGCCGAGGCCGAGCTGCTCCTGGCGGAGCGGGCCCGGCTCACCCCGCAGCTCAACGCCCCGGTCGAGGTCGCGCTGCCCGGGCACCTGTCGGTGTCGCAGCTGGTGGCGTTGCGCCGCGACCCGCAACGGCTGGCCCGGTCGCTGCGCCGGCCGCTGCCGTCGCGGCCGGATCCGTACGCCCGCCGGGGGACCGCGTTCCACCACTGGCTGGAGCAGCGGTTCAAGGCCGAGCGCCTGATCGACCTCGACGAGCTGCCCGGCGCCGCCGACGAGGGCGCCGCGCCCGACGAGGCCCTGGCCGACCTCCAGGCGCGCTTCCTCGCGGGGGAGTGGGCGGACCGGGTGCCGCTGGACGTGGAGGTGCCGTTCGCGTCCGTCGTCGCCGGGGTGGTGGTGCGGGGGAGGATGGACGCCGTGTACGCGTACCCCGACGGGCGCTTCGACGTCGTGGACTGGAAGACCGGCGCCCAGCCGGTCGGCACCGATGCCGTGGCCGCCGCGGTGCAGCTCGCCGCGTACCGGCTGGCCTGGTCGGAGCTGAAGGCGGTGCCGCTGGAGCGGGTCGGCGCCGCGTTCTTCTACGTCCGCGACGGTGTCACCGTCCGCCCCGCCGACCTGCTGGACACCGACGGTCTGCTCGCGTTGATCGCCACGCTGCCCGCGGCCTGATCAACAGCAAGCTCGCGTCAAGCTTCCGACACCTCGCTGTCCACGGAACCGCGCCGTCCTTGAAGCTGTCCAAAGGGGCATGCGGACGGGCATGCGAGGGGAAGTGCGCAGGATGCAGACATCGCCGACGCGCGAGGTCGCACTGGTGGTCGGGGTGGCCGCCGCCGGGGTGCTGACCGCGGCCCTGATCGTCATCGGACCGGTGGCCGCCGCCGATGCCCCGAGATATCCGCAGGTCACCGACGTCCGGACGCCGGTGCACCCACAGCCGTAGCGGTTTTTGGCAGACTGGCTCCGGGCTGCGACACTTGCAGCTGAGATGACCGAGCAGCATTCACCGTGGGCTCAGCCGGACACGCAGGTCGTGCTGGCGCCCGTCGGGCCGGCGCCGACGATTCAGCGCGCGGCCGAGCCGCCGCGCGCCGCGCCGGGCTACCGGTCGGGCCGGGTCTCCGGGATCGGCGTCCCGCCGATCGTGCCGCCGCCGTCGTGGCCGACCGGTGGCGGTGGCAGCGGTGACGACGACGACCCGGTCAAGCGCAACAAGCGCATCCTGAAGCTGCTCAGCGGCGGTGCGATCGCGATCGTCGCGATCGGCCTGGTCGTCATCCTCGTGTCGCTGATGACCGGCAACGCCACGATCCCCGGCGGGCTGTTCGACGACCGGGCCAAGGGTCCCAGCGACACCCGCCCTGAGCTGGCCCGCCGCTGCCCACCGCCGACGATCCCGCCCGAGCTGCCCCCGGGCGGCGCCGAGGTGCCGGCCGGCCCGCGGATCACCGACCCGGAGTCCGGGATCTCCTACAAGGAGTACGGCGACCCGTGGCGGCCGTGGGACCAGGCCTGGTACGACGCGGGTGAGCTGAAGGTCTTGTACCAGACCGGCCAGCACTTCGTCACCGAGCCGGACTACAGCGGCTCCAGCGACTACCACGCGACCATCCTGTCCGGGCACGTCCCGGCGGCGGTCAACGACGGCATGGTGCTCGACCTCAAGTGCGTCGGCGACCAGATCGCCGCCGACGTGCGGATCAGCTTCTACCCGAAGAACAACCAGCTGGAGCAGATCTCCGCCAAGGACCTGACGCTCGGCGGCCGCCCGGCCCGGCTCCTGAAGTTCCGCCTGCACTTCTCCCAGGCCGGCCTGAAGGCGAAGAGCGAGCTGGTGTCGATCGCGCTCATCGACCTCGGCAAGCCCGAGGCCGCCATCCTGTACGTGTCGATTCCGGACACTCACCGCCAGTTCGACTACATCGCCGACGAGGCCCCGGAGTCGGTCCGCCCCCTGTAATCATCATGAGACCCGGCAGCCCGGCCGCCAACTGGCGTTGCTTGCGTCGATCCGTCACGCTAGCGCGATGAAACAGGCCGCGCTGGTTGTCGGAGTCGTGCTCGCGCTCGTCCCGGTGAGCCCGGCGTTCGCAGACGGCATCCGTGACGATCAGTGGCACCTGCAGTACCTGCGGGTGAGCGAGGCCAACGAGAAGACCCGCGGCGAGGGGGTCACCGTCGCGATCGTCGACAACGGCGTGGACCGCAACCACGTGGACCTCACCGCGAGCGTGCTCCCGGCGATCTACACCAACGGCGCCCTCACCGCACCGGGTGACCCCGACGGCCACGGCACCGCGCTCGCCGGCCTGATCGCCGGGCAGGGGCACGGCGCCAACCGGCAGTACGGGGTGCTGGGCATCGCGCCCGGCGCCGACATCCTGCCGGTGGTCCTCGGCAGCCCGGCCACCCCCGACCCGACCGGTGCCCGCACCGTCACCCCTGACCAGCTGGCCGAGGGCATCGAGCTGGCGACGGTGCGCGGCGCGAAGGTCATCGTGGTGGGCTACTCCGTGGGTGGCAGCGAGCGGCTCGCGCAGGCGGTGCGGCAGGCGCAGGCGGCCGACGCGATCATCGTCGCCGCCGACGGCAACCGGGCCGGCGAGGCGTTCGAGCCCTACCCGGCGGCGTATGACGGCGTGCTCGCCGCGGTGCCGCTGTCGCACGCCGGCGACGTGCTCGTCACCTCCGACAGCGGCCGCCGGCTCGGCTTCGGGGTGCCCGGCGAGGAGATCATGACCACGAACACCGGCGGTGGGTACCGCGTCGACGCCGGCAGCGCGTCCGTCGGCGAACTGGCCGCCGTGGTGGCGCTGGTGCGCGCGGCGTATCCCAAACTGCCTGCCGAGGAGATCGTCCACCGGCTGTCCGTGACGGCCGTCGACGCCGGGAGCAGCGGCGTCGACCCGGTCTTCGGCGTCGGCCGGATCGACCTGGTGCCGGCGCTGACCAGGGTGATCCCGCTGAAGAACCCGCCGAAGCCGTCCGCGCTGCCGTCGCCGTCCGTGGCCGCGTCGGCATCCGTCGCCGCCCCGGTCGCCGCGCCCGCCGAGGCCCGGTCGCGGGGCCGGCTCGGATGGCTGCTGAGCCTGCCGCTGATCGTGTTCATCGGCGTTCTGCTCTGGTACGCGCTGCGGGCCGAACACCGCCTCCGGCGCTCCGAGTCGGCGGTCGACTCGGGCGAACAGCGCGCGACGGGATAGATTCGGTGGGTGCCTCGTCGTAGTCCCGCTGTGCGGATCCCCGCGTCCAAGTATCCCGTCGAGCGCCTCACCCTCCCCAACGGCCTACGGGTGGTGCTCACGCCCGACCGGGCCGCCCCCGTTGTCGGCGTAGCGGTCGTCTACGACGTCGGCATCCGCTCCGAGCCGCAGGGGCGCACCGGCTTCGCCCACCTGTTCGAGCACCTGATGTTCCAGGGCTCGGAGAGCCTGGAGAAGCTGGCCCACTTCCGCTACGTGCAGGGCTCCGGCGGCACGTTCAACGGCTCGACCCACTTCGACTACACCGACTACTTCGAGACGCTGCCGTCCAACGCGTTGGAGCGGGCGCTGTTCCTCGAGGCCGATCGGATGCGCTCGCCCCGCCTGACCGAGGAGAACCTGCGCAACCAGGTCGACGTGGTCAAGGAGGAGATCCGGGTCAACGTGCTCAACCGGCCGTATGGGGGGTTCCCCTGGCTGCGGCTGCCGCCGGTCATGTTCGACACGTTCGCCAACGCCCATGACGGCTACGGCTCCTTCGACGACCTGGAGTCCGCGACCGTCGCCGACGCCGCCGACTTCTTCGACCGCTACTACGCCTGCGGCAACGCGGTCCTCGCGGTGTCCGGCGACTTCGACGTGGCGACCGCGACCGCGCTGATCGAGCGGCACTTCGGTGACGTGCCGGCCCGCCCGGCGCCGGTCCGCCCCGACTTCACCGAGCCCGACCTGACCGCGGAGCGCCGCTCGTCCTACGAGGACCGCCTCGCCCCGCTGCCGGCGGTCGCGGCGGCGTGGCGGGTGCCGGACCCGATCAAGGACCTCGAGGGCTACCTGCCCTACGTGGTGCTCGCCGAGGTCCTCACCGACGGCGACGCGTCCCGGCTGGTGGAGCGCCTGGTCCTGCGGGACCGGACGGTGACCAGCGTCGGCGGCTACATCGGTTTCATGGGTGAGCCGTTCGCGGTGCGCGACCCCACCGCCCTGGTCCTGCAGGCGCATCTGCCCCCGGGCGGCGACGTCGACAAGGTCCTGCGCACGGTCGAGGAGGAGTGCCAGCGCATCGCCACCGATGGCCTGGCCCCCGACGAGCTCAGCCGCACCCAGGCCCGCATGGCCACCCACCTGCTGCGCGACACCGACGCCGTGCTCGGCCGGGCCCTGCAGATGGCGGTGCTGGAGCAGCAGCGCGGCGAGCCCGAACTGCTCAACCAGCTCCACACGCTGATCGGTGGGGTCACCGAGGAGCAGATCATCGCCGCGGCGGCCGAGCTGGTCCCGTCGCGTCGCGCCGCGGTCGAGGTCATTGCCGGAGGAGCCAAGTGACTGCCGAAATCCTGCCGCGCAGCATCCCCGTGCTGGGGCCGAACCGCCCGCTGAAGCTGCCCAAGACCGTCGAACGGACCCTTGACAACGGCCTGACCGTGATCGCGCTGCGCCGCTCGTCGGTGCCGCTGGTCGAGATCCGGCTGCGGGTGCCGTTCGCGAAGGCGCACCTCGCCCGGGCCGCGCTGCTGACCCAGACGGTGCTGTCGGGCACCACCGCGATGTCGACCGTCGACATCGCCGCCGAGCTGCAGAAGGTCGGTGGCGGGCTGTCCGCCGGCGCCGACCCCGACCGGCTGCTGATCTCCGGCAACGCCCTCGTCGGCGGCCTGGAACGGCTGCTGGACCTCCTCGCCGAGGTGCTCACCGACGCCAACTACCCGGCCGAGGAGGTCAGCACCGAGCGGGCCCGGCTGGTCGACCGGATCCGGGTCGCGCAGAGCCAGCCGAGCCACGTCGCGCGGGCCGCGCTGCTCAAGCGGATGTACGGCAAGCACCCGTACGCGATCCAGACCCCGGCACCGGAGCAGGTCGAGGCGGTCACGCCCGGCACGCTGCGGACCCTGCACGCCGAGCGGCTGCACCCGGCCGGCGCGACCCTGGTCATCGTCGGCGACATCGCGCCGGAGAAGGCGATCGCCGCGGCCGAGCGGATGCTGTCGAAGTGGGACGGCGCCGGTTCGGCGGTGGAGCTGCCGCCGACGCCGGAGCTCAAGCCCGGGCCGCTGACGCTCGTCGACCGGCCCGGCTCGGTGCAGTCCTCGCTACGCCTGGCCCTGCCCGCGGTGTCCCGCCGGCATCCGGACCACGCCGCGCTGCAACTGGCCAACCTGGTGTTCGGCGGCTACTTCTCCTCCCGCTGGGTGGAGAACATCCGTGAGGACAAGGGCTACACGTATGGCCCGCACTCCCTGGTCGAGCACGCCGTCGCCGGTTCGGCGCTGGTCGTCGCCGCCGAGGTGGCGACCGAGGTGACCGGCCCGGCGCTGCTGGAGACGCTGTACGAGCTCGGCCGGCTGGCCAGCCTCCCGCCGAAGGAGGACGAGCTGGAGCAGGCCCGCCAGTATGCGCTCGGCACCCTCCAGCTGGGCATGTCCACCCAGGCGGGGCTGGCCGGGCTGGTGTCCACCTACGCTGGCTTCGGGCTGCGCCTGGACTACCTGGCCGAGCACGCCGCCCGGCTGGCCCGGGTCAGCCGCGAGGACGTGGCGGCCGCGGCCGCGCAGTACCTCGCGCCGTCCCGGATCGCCGCCGTGGTCCTCGGCGACGCGGCGCAGATCGAGAAGCCCCTGGCCGCACTGACGGCGGTCACCCGAGCGGCGTCATGACCGAGGTGTCAGCCGCCCGGCCCGGCCCTCCGCTCGCGCGGGGGGCACTGGACCGGGCGGCGCACCGCCGCACCGACGCCGACTGGCTCGCCGAGGCGTGGACCCGCTCCCGGGTGGTCGTCGTCGACGACGGGCACGTCCTGGTCCGCGGCGACGACCCGCCGGAGCTGGTGCTGATCGACCCGGCCGACGCGCCGCAAGGGGAGCGGTTCTTCCTCGGCGAGGACACTGACGGCAGCGTCTACTTCGCGGTCGCCGCGGACGTGACGGTGCTGCCGGGCACGCGGCGGGCCAACCTGCGCCAGATCGGGCACGCGCTGCCGGACCTGCCGGCCGGGCTGTTCATCACGGCCGTCGGGCTGGCCAACTGGCACTCGCGGCACCCGTACAGCCCCCTCAGCGGCAAACTGACGGTCCCCGCGCAGGCGGGGTGGGTGCGGACCACCGAGGACGGCGCGGAGACGCTCTGGCCGCGCACGGACCCGGCCGTGATCATGCTGGTGCACGACGGTGTCGAGGGGCCCGACGGGTGCTGCCTGCTGGGCTGCAACGCACAGTGGCCGGCGGCCGGCGGGATCCGGCGCTACTCGACGCTCGCCGGGTTCGTCGAGCCCGGCGAGTCCGCGGAGATGGCGGTCGCCCGGGAGGTCCTGGAGGAGGTCGGCGTCGTCGTCGGCGACGTCACCTACGTGGCGAGCCAGCCGTGGCCGTTCCCCGGCTCGCTGATGCTCGGCTTCCACGCCACCGCGGAGGTCGGCGCGCCGATCGAGGTCGACCCTACGGAGATCCTGGAAGGGCGCTGGTTCTCCCGTTCCGAGATCGCCGCGGTGCTGGCCGGCGACTCCCACGCCTTCGGCCTGCCGTTCCCCGCGTCGATCGCGCACTACCTGATCACCGAGTGGCTCGGCTGATCGATTCGCGGTGCCACTGGGCGCACCAGCGGTCGAGGACCCCGGCGGCGTGGGCCGGGGTCACCTCGCGGATGTCATGGTCGATCTTGTGCGCGCTGAACGCCTGCGTCGGGTGCCAGCCCAGGTCGCGCCACAGCGCCTCCTCGGTCACCCCGCCGGCCGGGTCGACCGACCGGCGCAGCAGCGACAGCGGAGCCTCCAGGGTCGTCTCGCCGTCGAGCCGGACGAAGTAGGTGATGAGCACCCGCGGCGCCGGCGGCGGGCCGGCCCGCCACGCCGTCAGTGCGTCCTCGGTCAGCCTGGCGTCCGGCTCGGGCGCGGCCGCGCGGAAGCCGCCGCGCTGGATGTGCCCGAGGAGGTCCTCCTCGGGGGCGAGCCCGCGGTCGAGGACCTCGGCGACGAACCGGTCGGGCCACAGCCACAGCCCGTCGGTGTGCAGGACACCGGACCCACGCCCGATCGTGGTCCCGCCGGACAGATAGTCGGCGATGCGCCGGCGGCGTCCCGGGTCGGCCACCCTCGGCCGCTCGGGCGCGTGGTAGCCGCGTGGGTCCAGGGCGCCGCCGACGGCGAAGTCGCGAGCCACCCGCATGCCGGTCACCGTAGTGAGCCGGCGGCGCCCTGTGAAGGGTCAGCTACTGACCGCGTTGGCCAACTGCGCCTTGACCTGGACGATCGTCGGGTTGGTCAGGGCCGTGCCATCGTCGAACTTCAAGGTCGGCACGGTCTGGTTGCCGCCGTTGACGCTCTCCACGAACTTCGCCGCGGCGGGGTCCCGCTCGATGTCCACGACCTGGTACTGGATGCCCTCACGGTCCATCTGCGACTTCAGGCGGTGGCAGTAGCCACACCACGTGGTCGAGTACATCGTCAACATCGGGCGGTCTCCTCAGTCGGGGTATCGGTAGGCGCTGCCGGTTCTCGGTAGGTACTTCGGCGGAAACGTCATACCCGGCTGGAATGATGCCTACCTGTGGCGGACTCCTCAAACCCACTCGCAGGTCTTGACCCGGAGCAGGCGGCCGTGGTCACCGCTCCGGCCGGGCCCCTGTGCGTCCTCGCGGGCGCCGGCACGGGCAAGACCAGGGCGATCACGCACCGCATCGCCCACCGGGTCCGGGCCGGGCACGTCCGCGCCCAGCATGTGCTCGCCGTCACGTTCACCGCCCGGGCCGCCGCCGAGATGCGCGCCCGCATCGGCCAGCTCGGCGCCGGTGGGGTGCAGGCCC
Source organism: Dactylosporangium cerinum (assembly GCF_042653625.1). Taxonomy (NCBI): domain Bacteria; kingdom Bacillati; phylum Actinomycetota; class Actinomycetes; order Micromonosporales; family Micromonosporaceae; genus Dactylosporangium; species Dactylosporangium cerinum. Next base: position 75,347 of record NZ_JBHSIU010000053.1, read on the forward strand.
GCACGTTCCACGCCGCGGCGCTGCGCCAGGTGCGCTATTTCGCCCCGCGGCTCTTCTCCGGCCGCGAGATGCCCGAGCTGCTGGACAGCAAGGCCCGCCTGGTCGGCCTCGCCGCCACCCGGGTGGGTGTCAAGATCGACGGCACGGGCGCCCGTGACCTCGCCGGGGAGATCGAGTGGGCCAAGTCGTCGCTGATCGAGCCGGCCGACTATGCGGTCGCCGCGGCCAAGGCGCTGCGCGAGCCGCCGTTCGACGCGGCCAGGGTCGGCGAGGTCTACGCCGCCTATGAGCGGGTCAAGCGGGCGCAGGGCGTGATCGACTTCGAGGACATGATCCGGGCCGCGATCTGGGCCATGGAGGAGCACGAGGACGTCGCGCAGCAGATCCGCTCGCAGTATCGGCACTTCGTCGTCGACGAGTATCAGGACGTCAACCCGATGCAGCAGCGGCTGCTGGAGTCCTGGCTCGGCGACGGCGACGACCTGACCGTGGTCGGCGACGCGAGCCAGACGATCTACTCGTTCACCGGCGCCAGCGCGTCCTATCTCGTCGACTTCAAGCGCCGCCACCCCGCCGCCACCGTGGTGCGGCTCATCCGTGACTACCGGTCGACCCCGCAGGTCGTCGGCCTCGCCAACACCGTGATCGGCCAGGCCCGCGGCGAGCTGTCCCGGCTGCGGCTCGAGCTGATCGGCCAGCGCCCGGCGGGCCCCGAGCCGACCGCGCGTTCGTTCCCCGACGAGCCGCAGGAGGCCGCCGCCGTCGCCGCCCGCTGCCGCGAGCTCATCGCCGGCGGCACCCCGGCCGAGGAGATCGCGGTGCTGTTCCGGGTCAACGCGCAGTCCGAGGTCTACCAGGAGGCCCTGGCGGAGGCCGGGGTGCCCTATGTGGTGCACGGCGCCGAGCGGTTCTTCGAGCGGACCGAGGTCCGGCAGGCGATGATCGCGCTGCGGGTGGCGACCCGGTCCCTGCCGGCGGACGCGCCACTCGCGGAGTCGGTCGGCCAGGCCCTGGAAGGTGTCGGCTGGCGGCCCGCCGAGACCCCCGCCGGCGGTGCCGCCCGGGAGAAGTGGGAGGCGGTGGCGGCGCTCGCCGCGCTCGCCGAGAGCATGCCGGCGCTGTCCCTCGAGGCGTTCAACGATGAGCTGGCCCGCCGCGCGGCGCTGCAGCACGTGCCGACCGTCGCCGGGGTGACCCTGTCGTCGCTGCACTCCGCCAAGGGCCTGGAGTGGGACGCGGTGTTCCTGGTCGGCCTCGCCGAGGGCACGATGCCCGTCATCCACGCCCGCACGCCGGACGCGGTCGAGGAGGAGCGGCGGCTGCTCTATGTCGGCGTCACCCGGGCCCGGCACACGCTGTGGCTGTCCTATGCCGGGGCCCGCGCGCCCGGCGGCCGCCCCCGGCGGGCCAGCCGGTTCGTGCCCTTCCTGGAGCCGGGCCGGGCCTACGAGCCAGGCCGCCGCCCCGCCGGAAACGCGCGGCCGGGCATCGGCAAGGGGGAGGTCGTGGCCCGGGTGCGGCGCACCGTCGCCGTCTCGTGCCGGGTCTGCGGCGCCGGGCTGCTCAGCGGCCCGGAGCGCAAGCTCGGCCGGTGCGCGACCTGCCCGGCCGACCGCGACGAGGAGCTCCTCGCCAGGCTGCTCGACTGGCGGGCCCGGCTCGCCGCCGTGCAGAAGGTCCCGGCGTTCGTCATATTCACCGATGTCACGCTCGCAGCGATCGCCGAACGGCGCCCGGGACGCCGTGAGGAGCTCGCCGTGATCGCCGGGATCGGCCCCCGGAAGCTGGGGCTCTATGGCGACGACGTGCTCGCGCTGGTGTCCGGCAAGACCGTCGAGGACCTCGTCGGCAGCGACTGATTTCGATGCGCAAAAAAGTGACAAGAACTTTTCCCGGAAATTCGGTTGCCCTAGTCTGAAGTGGCGACATAGCCTGCGAACACGAACGCCGGAGATCCGGCAGTCGACCCATGACGAGTGTGGAGAGAAGGTGCGACCCGTGAAGCTCTATATCTCAGCCGAGCAACAGCTGGCGTTGCGCGCTCTCTGTGTCCCGTCCCCGGTGTCGACACGCCGTGTCCCGCCGCCGTCAGTTTCGGTCCTATGGCAGGAGTCTGCCGTCAGAGGCGCCTTTGCGGGCGTCGCTGCCGCGCCTGCCCGGGCCCGCAAACTGTCCGCCGCCGAGATGTCGGCCGTCTCCCTGATTCCGACCGCTGCCTCCGCTCCGGCTGCCGCCCCGTCCGCGTTCTCCGCGGTCACGGGTGGCGTCGCGGCCCTGGGCGACGTCGAGGTCGCGGGCGGCGTCGAAATCCAGGGCGGCACGGCGACCGGCGGCTCCATGGGCGCCGATCGTTTCGGCACCAGCGCCATGCAGCATGTCCGCACCGTTGAGCAGGTCCCCGCCGTTGGCGTGGCGCTGCTCGACCGGCGAGGAGTCCAGGTTCAGGGGACCAGTGGGCTCACCGCGAACGACAAGCACGACCTGACGGCTCCGAAGCCCAACGGCGGAGTCCGCGGCACACCACCTCGAGGCAGGCCGGTCTAACAGACCGACCAACCGGCTCACCTCGAGGCCGCGGAACCCGACACCGGGATCCGCGGCCTCACTTATTTGCACCGACGATCACCACCAAACGATCGAGAAACAGAAAGGGGTGACCGGGATGAGCCTGGCCTTGGCATCGCGCGATGTGCGCGTTGAGTCGGGTGTCGACGAGCGTCTCCTTGTCGCTGCGCGAGGCGTGAAGTCCGACCTGCCGTGCCGCACCTTCGACCCGGACCTGTGGTTCGCTGACTCGCCGGCCGAGCTCGAGCTGGCCAAGTCGCTCTGCGTGGAGTGCCCTCTGCGCGTCGAGTGCCTTGCCGGTGCGATCGAGCGCGCCGAGCCCTGGGGTGTCTGGGGTGGCGAGATCTTCGAGCGCGGTGCGGTGGTTCCGCGGAAGCGTCCGCGGGGCCGTCCGCGCAAGGAGGACGTCGCTCGCGACGCCGTCCTGCGGGTCGAGGTCGCCGCTCGTACCGCCGCCGTTGCCGCAACTGTGGCGGCCTGACATGAGCGCACATCCGTTGCCAGCCAGCCGAGGTCTGCGCGCCGCGCAGCCGACCCGGCTTCAACTCACCGAAGTTCGCACCATTCCTATGAGGAGCATTTCCGTGTCTTTGCAACTACTCCACGAAGCACTCTCACGAGCGCGAATGCGTCAGCCTCAGGCTGTACGTCACTCTGAGGCTTCTTCGTCCGCCCGTCAGATCGCGATGCGCGCCCGCCGTGAGCAGGAGCGTCAGCTGAGCCGACACTGATCCGAACCGCATGCGACAGGGCGGGCCTCCCGATCGGGGGCCCGCCCTTCGTGCTGCCGTAAAACTGCCATTGACGTCGTTGAGACGCGGGCGAGCCACGCCGGGGAGCGAGCCATCGGGCACCGGCATTGCCGGCGCCCTGCACTGTCTCCGCTTCGCGTTACTCGGCCTTGCGCCGGCGGGGCTTCTTCGCCAGGTCCTTCGGCTCCGCGAAGCCCGGCAGCCAGCGCTCGATGATCTCCCGGTACGGCGCCTCCGCCTCCAGCTGGCACAGCACGCCGATCGAGCCGAGCGTTACCCGGTGGGTCAGCATGTAGGACGGTGGGAGGTTGAGCTGGCGGCTCATCGCATAGGCCGGGCTCTTCGGGTTGGCGAGCCGGCCCGCCTCGGCGCGCAGCCACGCGCGGCTGAAGCGGAACTTCGGCTCCGCGACCGGGTCCAGCATCGGCCTGATGTAGCTCAGCACCGCCGCCGCGTCGATCTTCGCGTCGCGTTTGACGAACCCCTCGTCCTGCAGGCCGACGAGGACCGCTTCGGCGTCGCCGGCGAGGGCGAGCCGGGTCAGCCGGCCGATCACCTCGGGATGGCCGCCGGGGAGGCGGGCGACCGCACCGAAGTCGAGCACCCCCAGCCGCCCGTCGGGCAGCATCCGGAAGTTGCCCGGGTGCGGGTCGGCGTGCAGCAGCTCCACCCGGGCGGGCGCGGAGAAGTGCAGCAGCGCCATCCGGGTGCCGGCGGTGTCGCGCTCCTCAACCGTGCCGGACGCGATGATCGTCGACAGCGGCACGCCTTCGATCCACTCCGTGACGAGCACCCGCGGCGAGGACTTGAGGACCTGCGGCACGCAGATGTCCGGGTCGCCGTCGAACGCCGCCGCGAACGCGCGCTGCGAGGTCGCCTCCAGCTCGTAGTCCAGCTCCTCGGTGACCCGGTCCCGGATCTCCTGCACGAGCGGCTTCACGTCCAGGCCGGGCTGGATCGCCTTGAACAGCCCCGCGAACCGGGCCATCTGGTTGAGGTCGGACCGCAACGCCGCGCCGGCGCCCGGATACTGCACCTTCACCGCCACGTCGCGGCCGTCGGCCCAGACCGCGCGGTGGACCTGGCCGATGCTCGCCGCGGCGGCCGGTTTGTCGTCGAACTCCTTGAACAGGTCCCGCCAGTCCTCGCCCAGCGACTCGTGGAGCACCTTGTGCACACTGGCGGCCGGCAACGGCGGTGCGGCCTCCTGCAGCTTCGTCAGCGCCGCCCGGTAGGGCCCGGCGAGGTCCTCCGGCAGCGCGGCCTCGAAGACGGACAATGCCTGCCCCATCTTCATCGCACCGCCCTTGAGCTGCCCGAGGACGCTGAACAGATGCTCGGCGGTGCGGCGCTGGACGTCGGCGGACACCACGTCGGCGGCCATGCCGGTCACGCGCTTGCCAAGGCCGAGCGCGGCCCGCCCGGCCAGCCCGAGAGGCAGCGACGCCAGTCGTGCGGTGCGGGCGACGGCGCTCTTGGGGATCTCGGTCACACGTCATTCTTACCCGTTCATGGCGGTACGACGACGGCGACGGCAGTCACAGCGGGGATGTGCCACCCATTCCCGCCGTCTCAGCTCACCGGCGCGGGGTATCTCGACGATCGCCGCCTCGGTCCGCGACGCCGTCCCGTCGAGGAACGCGAGCACCTCGTCGGCGGCGAACGCGACCCCCGCGAGGGCCGTCGCCGACGCACACGGCTCCCCGTCACCGGGCGGCGCCGTGGCCAGCTGCGCGGCGAGCACCGGCCAGATCGGGTCCCGGTCGCGCCGGTGCAACTCCAGGCAGGCGCGGCACGGCGAGCCGGCGGGGCGCACCAGAGGACCGACGAGCACCGTGCCGAGCCGCACGGTCAGCTCCAGCCGCGGCAGGCCCGCCAGCCGCAACCCCCGCTTGGCCAGCGCCGGCGGGTGCCGGTCGCCGACCCGCACCACGAGGTCGACGTTGTCCGTCCGGGCCGCTGACAGGTCCGCGCCCGGGGCGAACCTGGCCACGGCGCTGCCGGTCGCGACCGCCCTGGACACCCCGACGTCGTCGACGTGCAGACCGCCGACCAGGACGTCCGCGGCCCCGGTGACCCCGTCGACGACCGGGTCGACGTGACCGACCCCGCTGGCCGCGAGCAGTGCCGCCAGCGGAGCGAGCAGCGGACCGTCTCCGGCCAGGACGACGCGGGAGGTGTACCGACGGCGCAGCACGTCAGCAGGAGCACCAAGGCTCCTCGACGGCTCGGTGCGCAGCCGCAGCGCGATCGCGGCGGCCTCGACGCTCAGCCGGCGGTGCACCCGCTCGGGCAGGCCCACCGGGACCAGCGCGTGCGCGGCGACGACGAGACCCACGTCCCGCAGGGTCTGCACGAGGCCGAGCACCTCCGCCGAGGCCAGCCCCAGCGCCTCACCGGCGGCGAGGACCGCGGGCTCGGTGTGCGCGCCGTCCAGCAGGTCCAGCACCCGGGCCAGCTCCGGCCGCCGCAGGTGCAGCACGACGGCGCCGGCAGGGTCGGTGCCGAGCTGGACGGTGGACGCGTCCCGCCACAGGCGGCGCAGGTTCGGCAGGAGTGTCGGTCGCATGACCGGCGAGACTGCCACCGGCGCGGACTCCGGCCGGGGTGGTTGTCCACAGGGATATCCACCGCCGGCCGGACTTATCCACAGCCAGCCGCCGAGTTGTCCACAGCGAAAGGTGCAAACGCTTCATACCGCGCGGGCCAACCTTGCTGCTCTGAGCGCGACGATCTCGGGGCTCACGCGCCGGGCGGGGGGCGGCGAGGAGCCGATGTGTACGGCCCGGTGACGGCGGCCGTGCCTGCCTGCGTGTTTGCGGTTGTGCCTGCCCTACGTCCGGTGGTCAGGCCTTGCCGAGGATCCGGTTGACCGTCGTGCCACAGACCGGGCAGGCGCCCTTGGCCATCTTCATGCCCGTCTTCGAGATCGCGATCTCGCCCTCGAAGTCCCGCTTCTCCTTGCACTTGACGCAGTAGCCGTTGTACGTCTCGGCCACGATGCCCTCCTCATCTCGGTCCGGTGCACGCACCGGTGCTGACCAGCTAGGTCGACGTGGTGAGTGTGCCTTGTCGGACACTCGGGGAAAGTGCGGTAAGACGGGACACGCCGAGCGTAATCGGAAGATCTTCCTCTAACCGCACGCTACACACTATGCACAGGCTGGGGATAACTGTGTGGGCAACGGTGTGGGTTGCTGTGGATGAAATGCCGCCGAGTGGCCCTACCAGGCCCGACGACCGGAGGAATCTTTCCGGCGAGCCACCACGAATGGGTGACATACGGGCGGCCTCCGCGAGATTGGGCCTTGCGGAGGGATGGCCGTTTCCAGCTAGCGTTCCTCCGTGAGCGGTACCCTGAGGGGGCCGGCATGACGACGCGCAAGCCGGTCATCGAGGTGCGGCGCAGTAAGCGCCGCCGTCGCACGGTGTCTGCCTACCGTGATGGTGAGCGGGTCGTCGTGCTGATCCCCGCGCAGTTCTCCCGGGCGGAGGAGCGCGAGTGGGTCGATCGAATGCTGGAGCGCCTCGCCGTCCGCGAACAGCGGGCCCGACGCACCGACAGCGAGTTGACGGCCCGCGCGCAGCGTCTCGCCGCCCGCTACCTGCCCGACCATCCGCACGCCGCCCGGCCGACCAGCGTGCGCTGGGTGCAGAACCAGAACGGGCGCTGGGGGTCGTGCACGCCGGCAGACGGTACCATCCGGATCTCGCACCGGGTTCAGGAGATGCCGGACTGGGTGATCGACTACGTGCTGCTGCACGAGCTGTCACACCTGGTCATCGCGAACCACAGCGCCGCCTTCTGGGCGCTCGTGGGCCGCTATCCGAAGTCGGAGCGGGCGCGGGGGTATCTTGAGGGGGTGTCAGCGGCAGCAGGTCTTGGGATCACTGAATGACCGATCCGGCTGTCTCGGCGGCGGTGATCGTGCTGCTCGTGCCGACCCCGTGGTCGCCGCCCGGCATCGACCCGTCCTCATGGCGGGCCGCCCTCGCCGAGGACGTCGTCGACCTGGTCGCCCCGCTGCCGCTCATCCAGCCGGCGATCGCCGCGATGGCCGCCGACCTGCCGCTCGCCGCGAAGATCGCCTGGCCGAGCATGCCGCGGTACGAGCTGCCGTCCCTGTCGATCCGTGCCGCCCTGTCGGCCGCCGCCGCCGACGGTCACGAGCGGGCCGTGGTCCTCATGGCCGACGCCCCCGACCTCCCGGCGATGCTCATCGGCAAGATGATCCGCCCGCTGTCCACCAGGACGGTCGCGGTCGCCCCGGCCGCCGGCGGAGGCCTGCTGGGCGTGGCGTGCCGCCTGCCGGTGCCCTCCTGGCTGCCCGACCTCGACCCCGAGACCGGCGATGTGGTGACGGCCCGCCGTCCGGCCCCTGAGCCGACGATGGTCGCCGCTGCCCCGGGCTGGCACCGCCTGCGCGGCCCGGAGGATCTGCGGCATCTGGACATGGGCCTGGACGGCTGGGACGCCACCCGCTCGCTGCTCTCCTGACCGACCGGGCCGGTAGGCGTGAATTCCGGCCGGCGGGCGCGCGATCGTGGAACTTCCACGGGAGCGGGTCGCGTGATCGGCGCTTCGCGCACGTTCCGCCCGGATTTGATCTTGCGGCGTTGATCGAAGGGCGTCCCTGGCCGCTCGCACGGCCATGACGCGCCTTCGATCCCCAGCAAGATCAAATCCGTCGGCGGAACAAGCCCACAAAACGCGCGATCCGGACGCACCGGGAACCCCGCCCCGAGCCACGGGCCGCGCCGGCTGGTGGCCATGAAACCGCCAGTGGTCATGGAACGCCGGTGGTGTTCCGTGGCCACGATCGGACTCGCCGCGCCGCCAGGAAGCCGCCGCTGCGACGGAGTGGGACGGCGCGGGTGCACCTGGGTTCGTCGGTGTCGACGGCGGAGCGGTTACTCCTTCGGAGTGTCGCCGTCCGCCGGGGTGTCGCCCTCCTTCGGCGCCTCACCGGTGCCGGTCTCGTCGCCGAAGCCGAGGTCGCTCAGGTCCAGCTGCGTCCGGGCGAACAGGTCCGGGTCCGCGAACGCCTCCTCGTCGGGCAGGAGGTCGGGGTGGTCCCAGAGCGCGTCGCGGCCCGCGACGCCGCGGTGCTCGGCCAGGGCCGCCCACAGGGCCGTCGCCTCGCGGAGGCGGCGGGGGCGCAGCTCGAGGCCGACCAGGGCGGCGAACGTCTGCTCGGCCGGCCCGCCCGCGGCCCGGCGGCGCCGGAAGGCCTCGGAGAGGCGGACCATGTCGGGGAGCCGGTCGCCGGCGGCGCGGTCGACGACGTGGCAGACCCAGCCCTCGATGAGGGCGAGCGCGGTCTCCAGCCGGGCCAGGGCGGCCCGCTGCTGCGGGGTGTCCTCGGGCGTGAAGATGCCCTCCAGGACGAGCTCCTGCGGGTCGTTGCCGAGGGTCGCGGGGTCGATGCGGCTCATCGCCTCCTCGATCGCCTCGCGGTCGACGTGGATGCCCGCGGCATACGCCTCGACGGCGGCGAAGACGTGCCCGCGCAGCCACGGGACGTGGCCGAAGAGGCGCTGGTGGGCGGCCTCGCGCAGGGCGACATAGAGGCGCACCTGGTCGTCGGGGATCTCCAGGCCGCGGCCGTATTCGGCGATGTTGGCCGGGACGAGGGCGGCGGTGCCGGCGGGGCCGAGGGGCAGGCCGATGTCGCCGGCGGAGAGGACCTCGGCGGCGAGGGAGCCCAGGGCGGTGCCCAGCTGGCCGCCGAGCAGCGCGCCGCCGAGCGACGCGACCATGGAGGTCATGGGGCCCATCTGGGCGCGCATCTCCTCCGGCACCAGCTCGGTCATCGCCGACACCATGCGGGCGGCGACCGGATCGCAGAGCTTGCGCCAGACGGGCAGCGTGGTGTTGAGCCACTCGCCGCGGCTCCAGGCGGCGGTCGACCGCACGCCGGAGGGCAGCGCCGACTCCGGGTCCAGCCACAGGTCCGCGAGGCGGAGCGCCTCGATGACCGCGGCCCGCTCGGCCGTGGTGACCGACGGGTCACCGACCGGCTTCGCGGCGTCAGGATCGTCGGTGTTCGCTGGTGGCGTAACCGCGACGCCCGGCATGGCGAAGCCGACGGGGAACTGGGCGAGGCCGCCGGCCGGTCCGCCGCCGGTGAGGTGGGCCTGGGCGAGCTGACGTGCCAGATCCCAGTTGACCGGGCCGCCGCCGGGCGTGGCGAACATTTGCTGCAGCTGGCTCAGGAATTGCTGCATCTGGCGCGGATCGTTGGGATCCGGCACCTCGCCGCCGGGCGGACCGAAGCCGAACGGGATGTCTGCGGGCATGTCCCAAAGGTACTCGCTTCCCATGCATGAAAACTGAGAGCGCTAGGCTCGCCGCCATGAGACGTCGTGGCGTGACCGTGTTGGTCGGCGCGTTGCTGCTGCTGTTGCTGTCCTGGCAGACGACCGTGCTGAAGGTGCCCTACGTCGAGATGGGGCCCGGTCCGACCTACAACACGCTCGGCGCCGGCGACGACGGCAAGCCGATCATCAATGTCACCGGTGCGCCGGTCACGAAGTCGGCCGGCCAGCTGCGGATGACCACGGTGTCGGTGCAGCCGCAGATGACACTGCTCGAGGCGATGATCGGCTGGTGGCAGAAGGACCGCGCGGTGGTGCCGCGTGAGTTGATCTACCCGCCGAACCGCACGGAGCAGCAGGTCGAGGAAGACAACAAGAAGGACTTCCAGGCGTCGCAGTCCTCGGCGGAGACGGTCGCGCTGCGTAAGCTCGGCTACCCGGTCCTGGTCGCGGTCGACGAGGTGTCCGCGGGCTTCCCGGCCGAGGGCCAGCTGCAGAAGGACGACGTCATCACCGCCATCGACGGCACCGCGGTGACGTCGCTGCCGACGCTCACCGAGCTGGTGCGGGCCAAGCCGGCCGGGACCGAGCGGCAGGTCGAGTTCACCCGCGGCACGGAGAAGCGCAGCGCCGCCATCGCCACGAAGGCCGGCGACGACGGCAACCCGCGCCTCGGCGTGACGGTCAAGTCGTCGCAGCCGCACCCGTTCCAGCTGTCGATCCAGCTGGACCGCATCGGCGGGCCGTCGGCGGGGCTGATGTTCACGCTCGGCATCATCGACACCATCAAGGACGAGGACCTGACCGGCGGGATCATCATCGCCGGCACGGGCACCATCGACGACGAGGGCAACGTCGGGCCGATCGGCGGGATCCCGCAGAAGCTGGTCGCGGCGAAGGCGGCGAAGGCGAAGGTCTTCCTCACCCCGGCGGCCAACTGTGCGGAGGCCGTCGCCAATGCCCAGTCGGGCCTGCCATTGATCAAGGTCAGCACCGCCGACGAGGCGCTTGCCGCGCTCGAGCAGTTGCGGGCCGGTCAGACGCCACCCGTGTGCAGTAAATGACTACGCTGAACGAGTTTCCATACGCGAACGGGCGGAGCCGACCGTGGTAATGCGTAATCCGATGACCAGGGTGAGCCGACGCGGTCGGGTCACGATCGTCGTGCTGGCGGTCGTCTTCCTGCTCTTCACCCTCTTCGACCGGGTCGTCGGGGCCTGGGCCGACTACCTGTGGTTCTCCGAGGTCAAATACACCGGCGTCTTCTCGACGGTGCTCACGACCCGCCTGTGGATGTTCCTGATCTTCGGGGCGGCGGTCGGGCTGACCATCGCGGGCAACCTCTACCTGGCGTACCGGACCCGTCCGCTGCTGCGGCCGCACTCCGCCGAGCAGCACGCGCTGGACCGCTACCGGCTCTTCCTGCTGCCGCACATGACGATCTGGGTCGTCGCCGTCGCCGGGCTGATCGGGCTGTTCTCCGGGCTGTCCGCGCAGGGGCACTGGCAGGAGTGGCTGCTGTTCAGCAACAGCACGCCGTTCGGGCAGACCGACGCGCAGTTCCACGTCGACCTGAGCTTCTACGTGTTCGAGTATCCGTTCTGGCGCTACGTGCTGGGCGTCGCCTTCACCGCGGTGGTCTTCTCGCTGCTCGGTGCCCTTGCCCTGCACTACCTCTTCGGCGGCGTCCGACTGCAGGGTGCCGGCGAGCGGATGACCACCGCGGCGCGCGCCCACCTGACCGCGCTGGTTGCCGCGTTCGTGCTGCTCAAGGCCGCCGCGTACTTCCTGGACCGGCGCGGGCTGCTGCTGGACAAGTTCCCCACCCAGGACCTGTACGGCGCCGGATACACCAACGTCAACGCGCTGCTGCCGGCGAAGGAGATCCTCGCCTGGATCTCGATCGTCGTGGCGATCGCGATCCTGGTGTTCTCCAACGCGTTCATGCGCAACCTCGTGTGGCCCGGGCTGGCGCTCGGCCTGCTGGCGCTGTCCGCGGTCGCGGTCGGCGGCATCTACCCGGCCGCGGTGCAGTCGTTCACGGTGAAGCCGAGCCAGCTGCAGAAGGAGGCGGAATACTTCCAGCGCAGCATCGACGCCACGAGACTGGCCTACGGGTTGAACACCGTCCAGGTCAAACCGTATGCGTCGAGAGAACAGAAACCACCGACGAACCTGCCGTCGGTCGACGAGACGGTCGCCAACATCCGCCTGCTGGACCCCACCGTCGTCGGTGAGACCTACACGCAGCAGCAGCAGGTCCGCGGCTTCTACGAGTTCAACACGAAGCTCGACATCGACCGGTACACCATCGGCGGCAAGACGCAGGACTACGTCGTCGGCGTCCGTGAGATCAACTACGCGGGGCTGCAGGAGAACAACTGGCAGAACCGGCACTCGGTCTACACCCACGGCTACGGGTTCGTCGCCTCACCGGCCAACCAGGTCGTCTGCAACGGCCAGCCGTACTACGTCTCCGGCTTCCTCACCGAGCAGACCAAGCCGGTCGGCGACCAGGGTCAGCAGTGCGCGTCCACGACCGACCAGATCCCGGTGAAGGAACCGCGGATCTACTACGGCGAGCAGATGGGCGACGTCTACGCGGTCACCGGTCGCATGGCCGGCGGCAGCGGCGCCGAGTACGACCGCCCCACCGCCAACGCCGGCGACTCGTACAGCAGCTACGAGGGCTCCGGCGGGGTCGCGGTCGGTTCCTACTGGCGCCGCCTGCTCTACGCCGCCTACTTCCGCGAGACGAACTTCCTGCTCTCGGACGTCTTCAACGACAACTCCAAGGTGCTGTACGTGCGCGACCCCGAGGACCGGGTCCGCAAGATCGCGCCGTTCCTGACGCTGGACAGCGACCCGTACCCGGCGGTCGTCGACGGCAGGATCCAGTGGATCGTCGACGGCTACACCACGTCGGCGACGTACCCGTATGCGCAACGCATCGACTGGAACACCGCGATCCAGGACTCCTCGACCAACAGCCGGATGTTCCCCGAGCCGCGCCAGGACGTGTCCTACCTGCGCAACTCGGTGAAGGCGACGGTCGACGCGTACACCGGCGAGGTCAGCCTGTATGCCTTCGACGAGAGCGACCCGATCCTGAAGGCGTGGAACAAGGCGTTCGGCAACAAGCTGGTCAAGCCGCGTTCGGCGATCTCGGCCTCGCTGATGGACCACCTCCGCTACCCGGAGGACCAGTTCAAGGTCCAGCGTGACCTGCTCAGCCGCTTCCACGTCACCACGCCGAACGGCTTCTTCTCCGGTCAGGACTTCTGGGAGGTGCCGAAGAACCCGGCCAACCCGACCGCGGACCAGCCGCCGTACTACATCGTGGCCAAGCTGCCCAACCAGGACCAGTCCCGGTTCCAGCTCACGACGGCCCTCGCACCGCGCAGCCGGGGCAACCTGGCGGCGCTGATGTCGGCGTCCTATGTCGACGGCAAGCCCGTGTTCGAGATCCTGGAGCTGCCACCGGACACGGCGACCCTCGGCCCGGCGCAGATGCACAGCGCCATGACCGGTATCGCCGACGCCAGACGCGAGATCACCCAGTTCAGCTCGAACAACTCCGAGGTCATCTACGGCAACCTGCTCACCCTGCCGGTCGCCGACGGCATGCTGTACGTCGAGCCGATCTATCTGCGGACGAAGAGCGACAAGACGTTCCCGACGCTGCAGAAGGTCCTGGTCGCCTACGGGCCGAACTACAAGGCCTACGCCAACAACCTGGCCGACGGCCTCGCCGAGCTGGTCAAACAGGCGACCGGTCAGGCGCCGGTCCCGGGCACCGGCGACACCACCGACCCGGGCACCCCTTCCACGGGTGGTAACCCCGGCGGCTCGCCGCAGGTGCAGGACGCGATCGCGGCCATGAACAAGGCCCTGGCCGACCTGAAGGCCGCGCAGATCTCCGGGGACCCGGAGGCGTACGGCCGGGCGCTCAAGGCCCTGCAGGACGCGATCGGGCGCTACGAGGCGGCGGTGAAGGCGGCGACACCGACCCCGTCGGCGAGCACCTCACCGGGCGCGCAACCCAGCACGTCGACGAGCGCCAATCCGTCGCCGACGGTCACGGTGTCGCCCGCACCCTCCGGTTGATCGACGAAGGGGGCCGCCGCAGCTCGCGTGCGGCGGCCCCCTTCACGACCGGCGGTGACGCCGGACACGGTCACCCGTAAGCGATTTGGAACTCCCCACAACCGTGCGCTAACCTAAACAAGCCGACGCGGGGTGGAGCAGCTCGGTAGCTCGCTGGGCTCATAACCCAGAGGTCGCAGGTTCAAATCCTGTCCCCGCTACAACCTTGAGAGGCCCCTGCTTCGCGGCGGGGGCCTCTTGCCATTCAGGTTTCCGCGTTCTTCGCGCTCGGCTTCGCCTTCGCTCCCCGGTGGGGGAGCTTCGCTCCACCCACACCCCCTCAACGCGGTTGCGGCGCTGTTGTCTGGGGACGGTGCTGCTCGCCTTCGGCTTCGCCTTTGCTGGGGTGCTTGCTCGGCTTCGCCTTTGCTTCGCGGTGGGGGAGCTTCGCTCCACTCGGATCACCAGCGGGGGGTGGGTGGTGATGCTTGTTTGGGGGGATCTGTGGGTGGGGTGAGCTGGGGGAATGGTGGGTGGGAGGGGTGGACCGTACAGTGGCACGTGTTGGTGTCGAATTGTGGTGGCGAGGAGCATCGGGTGTACGGATCGGCGATGCTCGACGAGCGTGGGGTGCGGCCGGGGACGATGGCGGCGGGGCAGGTTCATCTTGGTGGGGGGCGGGAGGACCTGGTTGTCGAGGCGGTCGTCGTGACGCTCATGACTGTGGTCAGTGGGGTTGAGGTGGACTTCCTGCGGGGGCAGCTGTCTGCTGGGTTCACGTTGCGGGCGGGGCGTGGCCGGGCGATTCCGTTCGAGCAGGCTGTGCCGTGGGAGACGCCGTTCACGCAGTTCGCGGGGGTGCACCTGGCGGCGGTGGCGGTGCGGGTGCGGACCACGGTCAGGGTCGGCGGGGAGTGGCGCGACGTCGGGGTGGACCCGGTGACCGTGCACCCGACGGTGGCGCAGTGGCGGGTGCTTGATGCGGTGCGGGAGCTCGGGTGGAGCTTCGAGCACAGCGAGGTGCGGCAGGGGACGGTGCCCGGGGTGCGGCAGAGCGACCCGTTCCTGCAGTGGTTCGACTGTGTGGCGATGCACGCGTCCGGTCCGCTGCGGCTGACGACCGTTGCGAATCCGGTCGGCGCCGACGTGTTGCTCGATGCGGGGCGGGACGGGCAGCACCGGTTCGCGGTGCGGCACGACGACGAGACGACGGATCTTGCGGCGCTGATCGAGGACCGGCTGACGCCGACCCGCGTGCGATAAGCCGACAAAACCGACAAGCCGGCAACCGACAAGCCGGCAACCGACAAGCCGGCAACCGACAAGCCGGCAACCGGCAACCGCAACCGGGAAACCGGGAAACCGAAAAGCCGGACAGAGGCGCGAGGGCGGCCACCGGAATCGGTGACCGCCCTCGACATCAGTGCACGAGCGTCAGGCGAGCAGTTCGAACTCCGCCAGCTGGGTCTCGGCGGCGCCGTGGTTGGCGGTGATCTGGATCCGGTAGCGGCCGTAGGCGGTCGTGTTCGGGATGACGAACGCCCTGGTCTGGCGCCGGTCGACGAAGTCGATGTTCGTTCTGGTGTCGACCGTCGTCCACGTGACGCCGTCGTTGGAGCCCTGCACGACCCAGTTCTTCGGATCGCGGCCGGGGACGTCGTCGGCGGAGGTCAGCGTGTACTGCTTGACCGTCGCCGAAGCCGTCAGCTGGCAGGTGATGGTGGCGGTGTTCGCGAACGCGAGCCACTTCGTCATCGACGTGTCGTCGACGAGCATGGCGCGGCCCTCGGCGGTGCCGTTCTCCGCGGTGGCGGTGACGGTGCTGCCGGTGGCCCGGTCCTTGAGCTGCACCGGCGCCGCGGTGCCGGTGGTCAGGGAGCCGGGGATGTCGGACGCGCCGGTGCCCCACGAGGACGGGTTCGGGCCCATCACGAAGTTCAGCGTGCCGCCGGCCAGCAGGTCGGCGTGGGTCAGGTAGTTCTTCGTGTAGGTGACGCCGTTGAGGGTGGCGCTCTGGATGTACCGGTTGGTGTCGCTGACCCCGGGTGCGTTGACGACGAACGTCTTGCCGTTCTCCAGCGACAGGGTCGTCTTCGGGTGCAGCGGCGCGCCGATGGTGTAGTCGGTCGAGCCCATCCGGGCCGGGTAGAAGCCCGCCGCGGAGAAGACGTACCAGGCGGACATCTCACCGTTGTCCTCGTCGCCGAGGTAGCCGTTGCCCGTTCCGGCGCCGGAGTTGTACAGGGTGGTCAGCACCCGCCGGACCTGGTTCTGCGTCTTCGCGGGGGTGCCGGCGTAGTTGTACATGTAGAGCATGTGGTGGATCGGCTCGTTGGAGTGCGCGTACTGACCCATGTTGGTGTCGTACGCCTCGGACATCTCGTGAATCGTCCCGCCGTAGCAGCCGGGCAGGAAGTCACGGGACGCGGCGAGCACCGAGTCGATCTTCGCCGACAGCTGGGTCTTGCCGCCGTAGAGGTTGGCCATGCCGTTGGGGTCCTGCGGCGCCGCGGTCGCGTAGTGCCACGGCGCGCCCTCGGTGAACTCGCAGCCCCACTCGTTGGGCTTGAAGTTCGCGTCGGTGGTGCGCCACGAGCCGTTGCTCTGCTTGCCGCGGAAGAAGCCGACCGACTGGGAGAACAGGTTCGTGTAGTCGAGGGCCTGGTTGCGGAAGTACGCGGCGTCCTCGGTGTAGCCGAGCGCCTGGCCCATCTGGGCGATGCCGAAGTTGTTCGTGGCGTCCTCGAGGGTCCACGCGGCCGACTCGCCGAGGACGTCGGTGGCGACGTACCCCTTGAAGACCGAGGTCTGGATGCCCTTGCGGCCCTTGTTGCCGGCGCCGGAGTAGGTGCTCGCGTTCTTCACCATCGACGCGTACGCCGCCTGGTAGTCGAAGTTGCGCACGCCCTTCATGTACGCGTCGGCGAAGGCCAGGTCCTGGTTGGTGCCGACCATGATGTCGATCGAGCCCGGCCCGGTCCAGCGCGGCGTCCAGCCGAAGTTCTTGTACGCGTTGACGATGCCGTCGAGCATCTCACCGGTCTTCGTCGGCGCGAGCAGCGTGTACAGCGGCCACACCGCGCGGGACGTGTCCCAGAAGCCGTTGTTCACGTACATCTGGCCGTCGTGCACCGTGTTGTCGTAGGGGCTGTGGTACTTGCGGACCCCGCCGACGATCTCCGAGCGGTTGTTCGGGTACATGAACGACCGGTACATGTTCGAGTAGAACGTCGTCATGCTGTCGCTGCCGGCGCCTTCGATGCGGACCTTGCCGAGCGTCGAGTCCCACAGGGTCGCGGCCTCCTCGCGCACCGTGTCGAAGCTCTTCGAGCCGACCTCCTGGCTGAGGTTGGCGGTGGCCTGCGCGACGCTGATGTAGGAGGTGCCGATCTTCAGGGTCACCTGCTCGTTGGCGGCGGTGGCGAAGCGGACCCAGCTGGTAGCGCCCTGGCCGGTGATGTTGCCCGAGGCGGCGATCGCCTTGTCCGTGGTGGCCGAGATGTACAGCGTCTGGCCGCGGTGGTTGATCGAGCCCTGGATCGTCCGGTTGGCGTTGTTGACGGTGAGCGAGCCGCTGGCGCTGTCGACGGTGTCGAACAGGATCACCGACTCGGCCGCCGACGGGAACGTGAAGCGCATGACGCCGGCGTGGTCCGTCGGCGTGATCTCCGTCGTGATGCCGTACGTGCCGAGCTGGGTCTTGTAGTAGTGCGCCTTCGCCACCTCGTTGGCGTGGCTGAAGGTCGACTTGCGCGAGTCCGGCGTCGACTTCACCGCCCCGGTCATCGGCATGACCTGCAGCTGCGCGTAGTCACCGATCCACGGGCTGGGCTCGTGGCTGATCGCGAAGCCCTGCACGGTCGTGGCGTTGTACTCGTACAGCCAGCTGTCGTTGTTGCCGTTGGTCACCGGCGTCCAGAAGTTGAAGCCGTTCGGGACCGTGGTGCCGGGGAACGTGTTGCCGCGCGAGTAGCTGAAGCTCGAGTTGGAGCCGCGCCGCGTGTCGACGTAGTCCGACAGCCGGCCGGCCGTGCCGCCGTCGGCCGTGATCTGGATGTCGTCGAACCAGCCGCGGAACAGGCCCGTGTTCAGCGGTTGGTCGTAGGCGACCATGATCCGGTCGATCGTCTTGCCGGCCCGGACCGCGCCGATGTTCGACGTGACGAAGTTCCAGCGGTCGAAGCCGAGGGTCGAGCCGTTGCCCTGGAACGTCGGGTGGACCCGCACGCCGTACTGGTCCACCGCGCCCGAGTCGCGGAGGTTGGTGCCGTCGGTGAACATCAGGTCGACGGCGACGTCGAGATGGCCGCCGGACTGGGGGTACACCCAGTAGGACAGCGTGCTGGCCGCACCGACCGGGATGTCGACGTCGAAGACCCGGTTGTACGAGAAGGACGTCGTCGCGCTCAGGTCGTTGCCGGAGTACAGCAGCGCGGTCGTCCCGGTGTGGGCCGTCCCGGTGCCCGGGATGCTCTCCATGCCGGTCAGCGAGCAGCAGTAGCCGCCGATGCCGTTGCTGTTCTCGACGCTGTTGGTCCAGGTCGGCTGCGGTTCGCCGGCCTCGAAGCCGGTCGACCAGTCGCCGGGGGCGGCGGCCGCCGGCTCGGTGGACACGGTGGCGCTGATCAGGCCGGCGGCGAGGGCGACCGCCGCGAACCAGGTGCGTCTGCGAGGGGTTCTACCAAGGCGGGGGTGACGGATGGTCATGCGGCAACCTGCCGTTTCGGTGAGGGTTGTCTCGCCGCCGTCGCCAGTGTCAACGATGTCAGCGCGCGAGCCATCACCAGCCGTCGATGCGCCGAGGGATGGTTGGCACGCGCGCGCCTGGCGGGGCGGCGCCGTGATGGGGCGGGGTACGACAAGGGGGCGGGAACGAAAAGGGGATGCGGACGTCCATACGGAGATTCGCGCCGATATCGGGTTTTGTCAACTCTTGACAAATCGAGACGGCGGGGGCAGCGAGCCGCCACCCCCCGCCGTGTTCACGCGGTCACTGCTTGAGGAACACCTGCGCCGCGCTGCCGTTGCAGTCCCACAACTGCAGCCGTGCGCCGTTGCTCACCGAACCGCTCGGCGAGTCCAGGCAGCGCCCCGACTGCGGGTTGCGCAGCGAACCGTTCGGCTGCGGCACCCACTGCTGTGCGCCGCCGCCGTTGCAGTCCCAGAGCTGGATCAGCGTGCCGTTGGCGGTGCCGTTACCGGTCGCGTCCATGCACCGGTTCAGCGTGCGCAGGGCGGTGCCGTCCCACGCCCAGTGCTGGTCCACGGCGTAGGGCTGGCAGCCCCACAGTTGCACGGCGGCCCCGTTGCCGCCGGTGTCGTCCGCCGCCACGTCCACGCACTGGCCGCCAGGCCCGTTGACGAAGGTCGCGCCGGGGGAGCCGCCACCGAGGCGGAAGACCTGCGCGCCGCTGCCGTTGCAGTCCCACAGCTGCAGCCGGGCGCCGTTGGCCGTGGAGCCGCTCGGCGAGTCCAGGCAGCGGCCGGACTGCGGGTTGCGCAGCGAGCCGTTGGTCTGCGGCACCCACTGTTGCGCGCCGCCGCCGTTGCAGTCCCAGAGCTGGATCAGCGTGCCGTTGGCGGTGCCGTTACCGGTCGCGTCGATGCACCGGCCAAGGGTGCGCAGCGCGGTGCCGTCCCAGGACCAGTGCTGGTCCACGGCGCTGAGCTGGCAGTCCCACAGCTGCACGGCGGAGGCATTACCGCCGGTGTCGTCCGCGGCCACATCCACGCACTTGCCGCCGGGGCCGGTGACCGGCGCGCCGGGCGGCGGGCCGGCGGTGTTGAGCCGCTTCGACGCCGCGATCATCTGCTGGTTCGCGGCGCGGATCCGGGCGCCGTCGTACTTGAGCACCTGCCGGTCGTAGGTCCAGAAGCCGTTGAACTCGCCCTCGACGTCGAACGGCTGCGTGTAGACCATGCCGGCCAGCCCGCGCGTGTAGACCAGGTTGAGGGCCTGGGCCTGGACGGCGACGTACCGGTCGGTGGCCGACAACCCGTTCGGGTGCGTCTCGTAGGCGAAGTACTGGCCGTTCGGGCTGTACTCATGGCCGGCGGAGCGGATGCCCAGCCCGCCGTACTCGCCGAGGACCGCGGTCCGGGTGCTGGTCGGCGTGGGGGAGTTCGGTCCCACGTACCAGTGCCAGTCCTGGATGTCGCCGTTGCCGGGGTCACCCTTGGAGTTGCAGCAGTTGTACCCGCTGTGCGCGTTGACCAGCCTGGTCGGGTCCTGGTTCTTGACGTTGTTCACCACGCGGGTCGTGTCGGCGAGGTTCCACTCGCCCCAGCCCTCGTTGAACGGCACGTACACGATGACCGCCGGTGAGGAGCGGTGCTCGTCCACGATCTGCCCGACCTCGGTCTCCCACTGCGCGTGCTGCGCCGCGGTGCCCGGCGCCTCACCCATGCTCGGCATGTCCTGCCACACCAGCAAGCCGAGCCGGTCCGCGTGGTAGAACCAGCGCTGCGGCTCGACCTTGATGTGCTTGCGGACCATGTTGAACCCGAGGTCCTTGATCTTCTGCAGGTCGCCGGCGAGGGCCGCGTCGGCCGGCGCCGTGTAGAGGCCGTCGGGCCAGAAGCCCTGGTCCAGCACGCCGGTCTGGAGCACGAACTGGCCGTTGAGCGTCGGCACGAGCTTGCCGTTGACCACGGCCTTGCCGACCTCACGCATGCCGAAGTAGTGCATGGTCTGGTCGACGGTCGCGCCGGAGCTGTTGCGCAGCGAGAGTCGCAGGTTGTAGAGGAACGGGTCGTCCGGCGACCAGCGGCGCGCGTTTGGCACCGGGACGGTGAACTCGGTGAAGCCGCCGGTGGCGGTGCCGACCACGGTCGTGCCGTCGAGCGCCTCGGCGAGGACCGAGTGCCCGGTGACGTCCCCCCGCGTGAAGACGCGAATCCGCAGCGTGTTGTTGGCGAGGTTGGGGTACAGGTCGGCGCTGAAGATCGACGACGTGGGCGTCGGCTCCATCCACACGGTCTGCCAGATCCCCGACGACGGCGTGTACATGATGCCGCCCGGGTTGCGCACCTGCTTGCCCCGGGCGATGTTGAGCCCGGGGGTGTCCGACGGGTCGTAGGCCCGCACGATCAGCTCGTTGGTGCCCCCGTTGAGCTGCGGGGTGATGTCGAACTCGAAGCGGTCGTAGCCGCCGGTGTGGCCGCCGACCTGCACGCCGTTGACCCACACGGTGGCCTGGTAGTCGACCGCGCCGAAGTGCAGCTGGACGCGGCGCCCGGCCCACCCGGCCGGGACGGTGAACGTGCGCCGGTAGAACAGGTAGAGCCGGTTGTCGTTCGCGGGCCGCTTGATCCCGGAGAGCGCCGACTCGACCGGGAACGGGACGTTGACCCGCTCCGGCAGGGTCTGGCCGAAGACGGGGTTGTCGTTGGTCGTCGACTGGCGCAGCTGCCACTCGCCGTTGAGGTTGAGCCAGTCGGGGCGGGTCATCTGCGGCCGCGGGTACTCCGGCAGCGGCTGGCCGGCGAGCGCCTGGCTCGTCCAGGGGGTGGTCAGTGGCGACGGCTGGGCCGGCGCGGCCGATGCGGGCGGTGCGGCGGACACCGCCGTCCCGAGGCTGAGCACCGCGGCGAGCGCTGCGCCGAGCAGCCGTCGCCGGTGGGGCGTTGCGGACATGGGGGTTCTCCTTGGGTCCTGCTGGCGGGCGGGCCATCGGTGAATGTTGATGGATATGTTAACGATGTCACACGAAAATCAACAGAACCCATCACAACAAGATGCAACCGAACTCGCCTCGCAAGGGGCTTGCCGGAAGGGGTTCGCGGGGGCGAAACGTAACGGAACCTTAAAGCGCGCAACGCTACGACCTGCGTACATAGAGGTACTTCTTTTGTGAAAGAAACTTAACTGATACGCTCCCTGCCCATCGAACCATCGATGTGGAGGGCTCGCCCATGAGAGCGCAACGTCGAACATTTGCCCTGATTGCCGGTGCGGCGGTGACGCTCGTAGCGGGTCTGGTCATGGCCACCGTCACCCAGGCCGAGGCCGCCAGCAACGCCGCCGCGGTCACCTGCTCGGCGCCCGCCTGGGCGGAGGGCAACACGTACACGGCCGGGACGCAGGTCACCTACGGCGGCAAGCTGTACCAGGCCCTCGTCACCCACACCGCGTACGCCGGGGCCGGCTGGAACCCCGCCGCCACCCCGTCGTTGTGGAAGGACCTCGGTGCGTGCACCGGCGGGACGCCCACCACGAGCCCGAGCGCCAGCCCGAGCCGCAGCCCCAGCACCAGCCCGAGCGCGAGCGCCAGCCCGAGCCGCAGCCCCAGCAGCAGCCCGAGCAGCAGCCCGTCCACGTCGACGTCGCCGGGCGGCAGCACCTGCGCGGTGAAGTCGCGGCCCGCCGGCAAGGTCCTGCAGGGCTACTGGGAGAACTGGGACGGCGCCTCCAACGGCGTCCACCCGGGCCTCGGCTGGATCCCGATCACCGACGCGCGGATCAAGCAGCACGGGTACAACGTGATCAACGCGGCGTTCCCGGTGATCCGGTCCGACGGCACGGTGCTGTGGGAGAACGGCATGGACGCCGGGGTCAAGGTGTCCACGCCCGCCGAGATGTGCGCGGCGAAGGCGGCCGGCGCGACGATCCTGATGTCGATCGGTGGTGCGGCGGCCGGCATCGACCTGAGCTCCAGCACCGTCGCGGACCGGTTCGTCGCGACGATCGTGCCGATCCTCAAGACGTACAACTTCGACGGCATCGACATCGACATCGAGACCGGGCTCACCGGCAGCGGCAACATCAACACGCTGTCCACGTCGCAGGCGAACCTGATCAGGATCATCGACGGCGTGCTCGCCCAGATGCCGTCGAACTTCGGTCTGACGATGGCGCCGGAGACGGCGTACGTGACCGGCGGCAGCGTCACCTACGGCTCGATCTGGGGCTCCTACCTGCCGATCATCAAGAAGTACGTCGACAACGGCCGGCTGTGGTGGCTGAACATGCAGTACTACAACGGCAGCATGTACGGGTGCGCCGGTGACTCCTACTCGGCCGGCACGGTGCAGGGCTTCCAGGTGCAGACGAACTGCCTCAACAGCGGTCTGACGATCCAGGGCGTCACGATCCGGGTGCCCTACGACAAGCAGGTCCCGGGGCTGCCCGCCCAGTCCGGCGCGGGCGGCGGCTACATGACCCCGTCGCTGGTGTCGCAGGCGTACAACACCCAGCTCAAGGGCCTGATGACCTGGTCGATCAACTGGGACGGTTCGAAGAGCTGGACCTTCGGCGACAACGTGAAGTCACTGCAGGGCCGCTAACCGGCAAGCGCGGCCGCGACGACCGCCGACGAGATCATTTCCAGCTCGTCGGCGGTCGTCACGTACGGCGGCATCGTGTAGACCAGATCGCGGAACGGCCGCAGCCACACCCCGTGCGCCGCGGCCGCCCGGGTCGCCGCCGCGACGTCGACCTCGTGGTCGAGCTGCACGACGCCGATCCCGCCGAGGACCCGCACGTCGGCGACGCCCTTCGCGCCGCGGGCCGCTTCCAGCCCGGCGGCCAGGACGGTCTCGATCCGCTTGACGTCGCCCCGCCAGTCCCCGGCCAGGAGCAGGTCGACCGACGCGCCGGCGACTGCGCACGCCAGGGGATTGGCCATGAACGTCGGGCCGTGCGCGAGGATCGGGACGCTGCCCTGCGAGATGCCGTCGGCGACCTCGGCGGTGCACAGGGTGGCCGCGAGTGACAGGTACCCCCCGGTGAGCGCCTTGCCGAGGCACATGACGTCGGGGCTGACCCCGGCGTGGTCGGCGGCGAACAGCGCCCCGGTGCGGCCGAACCCGGTCGCGATCTCGTCGAACACGAGCAGGACGTCCGCGGCGCGGGTCGCGTCGCGCAGCACCCGCAGGTACTCGGGCGAATGGAAGCGCATGCCGCCGGCGCCCTGCACGACCGGCTCGACGATGACCGCGGCGAGCTCGTGCGCGTGCTCGTGGATCAGGGCGGTGAGCCGCGCCGCGTAGGCCGGGTCGAACCCGGCCGGCGGTTCCGGCGCGAACACCTGCGCCGGCAGCACCCCGGACCACAGGCTGTGCATGCCGCCGTCCGGGTCGCAGACCGACATCGGATGGAAGGTGTCGCCGTGGTACCCCCCGCGCCAGGTCAACAGCCGGCGCTTCGCCGGCCGGCCCAGCGAACGCTGGTACTGCAGGCACATCTTGATCGCGACCTCGACCGACACCGACCCCGAGTCGCTGAAGAACACGTGCCGCAGCGGCTGCGGGGTCAGCTCGACCAGCCGCGCCGCGAGGGAGACCGCCGGCTCGTGGGTGAAGCCGCCGAACATCACGTGGCTCATCCGGCCGAGCTGGTCGGCGGCGGCCGCGTCGAGGGTGGGGTGACGGTAGCCGTGGATCGCCGACCACCACGACGCCATCCCGTCGACCAGTTCGTCGTGGCCTTCGAACGGCGCGGCGAGGCGGATCCGGGTGCCCTGCGCCGACGTGGCGACCAGTGGGGCACTCCGGCCCGGCATCGGCCCGTACGGGTGCCAGACATGGGCCCGGTCCAACGCCAGCAACTCCTCGACGCGCATGGGCCGACCCTATCCGCGCCCGCCCGCCGCACCGAAAAGATCCATGTTGCTGAGTGACTGGTGGCCGGTTGATATCCTGCGGCCTCTACAAAACTGCACGGGGTAAGGAGTCAAGGTGTCGGCGCGCAAATCCTTACTGTTAGTCGTCATCGGTGCCCTGCTCGGCGCCGTCCTCGTCGTGGACCCGGGGGCGCTCGCGGTGTCCCCCGACCCGGAGGAGATCTCCAACTACCGCCTGATGGAATCGGGCCCACCCGTGCAGAGCTGACCGCCGTCCATCGTGGACAGCGACAGCGCGGCGGTCCTGGCGACCGCCGTCTCCAGCGTCGAGGGCCTCGCCGAGCTGCTGCGGCACCTGCGCCGGCGGCAGGCGCGGCGGCGCGGCGACCCGCCCCTGACCTACCGGGAGCTGGCCGGCCGCACCGGCTGGTCCCACGGCAGCATCGGCGGCTACTTCACCGGCAAGATCCTGCCGCCCACCGACCGCTTCGACACGCTCGTCCAGCTCCTCGACGCGGCGCCGGACGAGCTCGGCGCGCTCGCCGACGCCCGCGACCGGGCCGAGGAGCGCAGCCGGGCCGACGACCGGGTCCGGGCCGAGCCGAGCGGCGGCGTCCCGCGGCAACTGCCCGTGGCGCCGGACGCCTTCACCGGGCGGGACGCGGCGATGACCCGGCTCGACGAGGCCGCCGACGCCGGCACGGTCATCGTCATCGGCACCGCCGGGGTGGGCAAGACCGCCCTGGCCGTGCACTGGGCGCACCGGGTCGCCGACCGGTTCCCCGACGGGCAGCTGTACGTGAACCTGCGCGGGTTCGGCCCGGGCGAGGCGGAGGTCACCGCGGACGAGGCGCTCCGGGCGTTCCTCGCCGCGCTCGGGGTCGCACCCGACCAGATCCCCGCGGAGCTGGACGCCCGGGTCGGGCTGTTCCGCAGCCTCCTCACCGGGCGGCGGTTCCTCGTCGTGCTCGACAACGCCGCGCACGCCGGGCAGGTCCGGCCGCTGCTGCCCGGCGGGTCCGGCAGCCTCGTCCTCGTCACCAGCCGCAACCAGCTCACCGGCCTGGTCGCCACCGACGGCGCGGTGCCCGTCACGCTCGACCTGCTCACCGCGGAGGAGGCCCGGCGGCTGCTCGCCGCCCGGGTCGGCCCGGCCCGCGTCGCCGCCGACCCGGCCGCGGTCGACGCGATCGTCGAGGCCTGCGCCCGGCTACCGCTGGCGCTGGTGATCGTCGCCGCCCGCGCGGCCGCGCGCCCGGACCTGCCGCTCGCCGGGTTCGCCGGGGAGCTGCGCGCCGAGCGCGGGCGGCTCGCCGTGCTGCGCGACGCCGCCGCGGCCACCGACGTCCGGTCGGTGTTCGCCTGGTCGTACCAGCGGCTGAGCGCACCCGCCGCCGGCCTCTTCCGGCTGCTCGCGCTCGCGCCCGGGCCGGACGTCGGCCGGGACGCCGCCGCCGCGCTCCTCGGCGAGCCCGATCCCGTGGCGGCGCTGCCCGGCGGTCTCCCCGGCGGTCCGGGCGCCATGCTCCTAGGTGCGCCGAGCACCGCGCTCCTCGGCGAGCCCGATCCCGCGACGACGCTGCCCGGCGGTCTCCCCGACGGCCCGACCGCGCTTGCCGGGCCTTCCGCGCTTGCCGAGCCGACCGCACGCACTGGGCTTGCCGAGCCGACCGCACGCACTGGGCCGACCGGGCCGACCGGGCCGACCGGGCCGACCGGGCTTGCCGGGCCGACCGGGCTTGCCGGGCCGACCGGGCTTGCCGAGCCGACCGCACGCACTGGGCCGACCGGGCCGACCGGGCCGACCGGGCCGACCGGGCCGACCGGGCCGACCGGGCCGACCGGGCTTGCCGGGCCGACCGGGCTTGCCGGGCCGACCGCACGCACTGGGCCGACTGGGCCGACCGGGCCGACCGGGCCGACCGGGCCGACCGGGCCGACCGGGCCGACCGGGCTTGCCGGGCCGACCGGGCTTGCCGGGCCGACCGGGCTTGCCGGGCTTGCCGGGCCTTCCGGGCTTGCCGGGCCTTCCGCGCTTGCCCGGCTTGCCGGTGAGCCCGGCACGGTGGCCGCGCCACCCGGAGCCGCGGGCGACGCGCGCCGGGCCCTCGCCGAGCTGACCCACGCGAGCCTGCTGACCGAGCACGCGCCGGGCCGGTTCATCGCGCACGACCTGCTCCGGGCGTACGCGGCCGAACTGTCCGGCACCCTCGACGGCCCGGTCGAGCGCGCCGCGGCGACGCTGCGGCTGCTGGAGCACTACCTGCGCACGGCCCACACCGCGGCGCTGCTGCTCGACCCGCACCGCACGCCGCTGCCGGACGTCGCCGCCGGCGGTGCGCTGGAGACCGAGGC
Source organism: Dactylosporangium cerinum (assembly GCF_042653625.1). Lineage (NCBI taxonomy): Bacteria > Bacillati > Actinomycetota > Actinomycetes > Micromonosporales > Micromonosporaceae > Dactylosporangium > Dactylosporangium cerinum. The sequence goes on from NZ_JBHSIU010000053.1 coordinate 101,985, forward strand.
GCAGGCCCTCGCCTGGTACGCCGTCGAGCACCACACCCTGCTCGCCGCCGTGCGGGAGGCCACCGCGACCGGCCATGACGCGCATGCGTGGCGGCTGGCGTGGACCCTCGTGGACCACCTCGACCGGCGCGGCCACTGGCCGGACCTGCTCGCCGCGCAGCGGATCGCGTTCGCCGCCGCGGCCCGGGCCGGCGACGCCGCCGGGGAGGCGGTCAGCGCGCACCAGCTCGGCCGGGCCTGCATCCGGATGCGCGACTACGACGCCGCCGCCACCCACCTGGAGCTGGCCCTGGACCGCTACGGGCGGATCGGCGACGACGCCGGCCGGGCCAGGGTGCACGGCAACCTCGGCTTCATCGCCGACCGGCAGGCCCGCCCGCGCGACGCGATCGGACACCTGCTGCGCTCGCTCGACCTGCTGCGGGCCACCGGCGACCAGGCCGGGCAGGGCGCGGCGCTGGCCAACCTCGGCTGGTCCTACGCCGCGTCGGGCGAGCACCGCGAGGCCCTCGACCACTGCCACCAGGCCCTGGAGCTGCAGCAGCGGATCGGGGACCGGACCGGCGAGGCGTACAGCTGGGACAGCATCGGCTTCATCCACCACCAGCTCGGCGAGCACGAACCGGCGGCCGAGTGCTACCGGCAGGCCCTCCAGCTGTGGCGGGAGATCGGCGACCGCTACGGCGAGTCGGAGACCCAGACCCACCTCGGCGACCTGCACCGGGCGGCCGGCGCCGAGCAGGAGGCCCGCGCCTGCTGGCTGGCCGCTCTCACCATCCTCGAGGACCTCGGCCACCCCGACGCCGACCAGGTCCGCCAGCGGATCGCCCAGCCGGAGTCCTGAGCCCGGCCGGAGTCCTGAGCCCGGCCGGAGTCCTGAGCCCGGCCGGAGTCCTGAGCCCGGCCGGAGTCCTGAGCCCGGCCGGAGTCCTGAGCCCGGCCGTCGTCAGGAACGGTGTGTCAGGTCGTCGCAGCTCGACTCGCCGGGCAGGAACGGGCGGAACGTGACCTGCCACGACGACCCGGCCGACGACCACGGGGTGCGGGAGTTGGCCTTCCCGGCGGCGGCGAGGATCCGCGTGCCCTCCTCGCCGGTCGCGCTGACGCAGTGCACGCCCGGCCGGTCGGCGACCGCCGCACCGGGCAGCGCCGGGCCCGGCCACGCCACCGGCGCCTGCGGCGGCACGCCCTGGTCGCCGCCCATCTCGGCCCACGGCGCGGCGACGGCGGCGACGCCCTTCGCCGGGAACGGCCGGGACTCGGAGACCGTGCCCTTGCCCAGCGTCGCCTGCAGGTCGGTCAGCGCCTCCACCAGGCGCTGCATGCGCAGGCGGGCGGCGCGGTGCGGGGCGGACAGCGAGTCCTCGCCGATGCCCAGCGCCGGGATGTCGCTGGCCTGCTCGCCGGCGACGGTGCGGACCATGATGTGGGTGGTGGGGGCGTCGGCGACGTTGGGCATGCCGAAGTCGGTCTCCCGGCCGACGCCGGCGTCGAGGGCCATCTGCGCCAGCTTCGTCACGTTCGAGGCAGCGAGGATCTCCTGCACCTGCACGTTCGGCAGCGCCGGGCCCGGGAAGATCTCGATCATGGGGCCGTTGGTGACGACCCGGCCGTCGCCGTAGATGCTCAGGGTCGGGACCTCGGTGACCGTCATGGCGACCGGGACCATACCGCCGGACACGTCGATGCGCAGCACGAGCTGGTCGGGCGGGTAGTTGACGGCGGCGCCCGGGGTGCCCACACCGCCGACGGGCGCCGACCCGGCACAGCCGGCGACCAGGAGGACCAACGTGGCGGCGAGCGCGCGCAGGCGTGTCATACCAGGTGTGACGCCGTGACCCACCCGCTGGTTCCGCCCCCCGGGTGAGGTTCACCCCCGGCGGCGCAGGGCAGAGCGCCACCATGCCACCAGCGAAGAGTGCCGCGCCAGCGGCGAAGACCACCACGTCAGCGGCGACGAAGAAGAAGGGCAGCCAGCCGTGGCTGCATCAGCAGGGCCGGGAGATCCAGCGGTTCGGCACGATCCGGCAGTTCCCGGTCGGGCTGTCCGCGGAGACCAGGATGTACTCCTGCGAGCGGCTCAACCAGGTCCTCGCCGACACCCAGATCCTGTACGCCCTGTACAAGAAGCACCACTGGCTGATGCGCGGCCCGACCTTCTACCAGCTGCACCTGCTGCTCGACAAGCACGCCGGGGAGCAGCTGGAGCTCGTCGACGCGATCGCCGAGCGGGTGCAGACCCTTGGCGGCATCGCGGTCGGCGACCCGCGGCACGTCGCCGAGCTCACCCGGGTGCCGCGCCCGCCGGACGGCGCCGAGGAGGTGCCGGCGATGCTGTCGCGGCTGCTCGAGGCCCACGAGATGATCCTGACCGACGCGCACGACGCGGCGGCGAAATCGGCCGCGATGGCCGACGACGGCACCAACGACCTCCTGGTCTCCCAGGTGATCCGCACCGGCGAGCTGGAGGCCTGGTTCCTGGCCGAGCACCTGGTCGACACGCCCGTGGTGCAGACCGACGAAACCATCAAGGAGGCCACAAAGGCGGGAGGTGGCGCGCGGCGTTGACGCCGTATGCCCAGGCGTTGATGGGAGGGGATACCGTGTCGGCGTGACGAGGCAATCCGACTCGCAGTTGGGCGTCGACCTGGGGACCACCCACACGGTTGCGGCGCTGACCTCTGCCGACGGTCGCAGCCAGCCCCTGCTGTTCGACGCGAGCTTCCTGCTGCCGTCGTCGGTGTTCGCGGAGGTCGACGGGCACCTGCTCACCGGCAAGGACGCGGAGCGCAGCGCCCGGCTCGACCCGAGCCGTTTCGAGCCCAACCCGAAGCGCCGCATCGACGACGGCACGGTGCTGCTCGGCGCCCGCGAGTATCCGGTGTCCGACCTGCTCGCGGCCGTCCTGCGGCGCACCGCCGACGAGGCGTCGCGGGTCCTCGGCATCATGCCCGTCCGCACCGTGCTGACCTATCCGGCCAACTGGGCCACCCACCGCCGGGCCGTCCTCGCCGACGCCGCGTCCCGCGCCGGCATGCCCTCACCGATCCTGGTGCCCGAGCCGATCGCGGCCGCCGCGTACTTCACCACCGTGATGGGACGGCAGATCCCGCCCGGCGGGGTGCTGGTGGTGTACGACTTCGGCGGCGGCACCTTCGACACCTCCGTCCTGCGGCGCCGCCCGGACGGCGGCTGGGACGTGCTCGCCAGCGACGGACTGCCCGACGTCGGCGGGGTCGACCTCGACGCGGCCCTGCTCACCGACGTCGGCCGGAGCCTCGCGATGGGCGACGCCGACCGGTGGCGGCAGCTCACCGACCCGGCCGACGACATCTCCCGCCGGCGCAGCTTCCTGCTCCGCGAGGACGTGCGCACCGCGAAGGAGCAGCTGTCGCGCACCTCGTCCGCGGGCGTGCACGTGCCGCTGTTCGAGGTCGACCTGCACGTGACGCGCGCGGAGTTCGAGCAGGTGTCCCGGCCGTACCTGCAACGCACCGTCGACCTGACCGCCAACACCCTGCAGCGCGCGGGCGTGCGCCCCGACCAGATCGCCGGGCTGTTCCTCGTCGGCGGGTCGAGCCGCATCCCGATGGTCAGCACCCTGCTGCACCAGCGGCTCGGCGTCGCTCCCACGATCATCGAGCAGCCGGAGCTGGTGGTGGCGCTGGGCAGCGCGATCGCCGCGATGCCGAGCCGCCCCGCGCCGGCTGCCGGCCCCGCGACGGCAATGCATCCGGGGTTCCCGGCGGGTCCGCGTCCACCGGGCATGGGTGCGCCGCTGGGTGCGCCCGTCTCCGGCCCGGCGGGTGCGGCCGCCGCGATGGGCGCCGCCGCACCGGTGTCGGCGCCGGTGCCCGGCCCGATGTCGCCGGCCGGATCGCCGGCCTCCCCGCCCGGATGGATCGGCGGGCTCCCGCCGTCCTCCGGGGTCCCCGTCTCGGCCCCGCCGACGAGCGGCATGCCGCACAGCGCACCCCCGGCGAGCGGGCCACCGGTCTCACCCGCGGCCGGCCCGGGCGCGTACCCACCCGGTGCCGGATTCACGCCGCCCGCCAGCGCTCCCGTCGCCGGTGCCGCCGGGTTCGGCGCGCAGGCGCCGACGGGTTTCGGGGGGCCGCCGCCGACCGCGCAGTTCGGGCACGTCGGCGGCCCCGCGACGCCGGGCGGGCCGCCCGGCGGCTTCCCGCCCTTCACCCCGCCACCGCCCAGGCGGACGGGCGGCGGCGGCAAGACGGCGCTCATCGTCGGCCTCGCGCTCGTCGTCGTGCTGCTGCTCGGCTTCGGCGGCGTGGCCACCTGGCGGGCCGTCAGCAGCGACAAGTCCGACGAGCCCACCTCGAGCGCGACCGGCAACCGCGGCACCGGCACCGGCGGTAGCGGTAATCAGGCCGGCCCGGCCAACACCAAGGACGCCAAGCCGGGCGCGAAACAGCAGACCGTCGACATCAACAAGGCGGTCTGGTACGGCCAGGTCAAGCTCACCTTCGGCAAGATGACCTATGACGCCGACGCCGACGAGGACCCGTTGGTCGTCGAGGTGCAGATGGAGAACCTCGGCGACGACACCGTGCAGTCCTACGGCGTGCGGACCGCGTTCCAGGTCGACGGTCAGGAATACTCCGGCTCGTTCAAGGAGACGTCACAGGTCTCCGGCGGGCAGAAGAGCAACTTCCACATCTCCTTCGCCGTGTACGACCCGCTGAAGGCCAGCATCGGCACCGGCACGCTGCTCATCGGCGACGGCAAGGAGGCCCAGGGCAAGATCCCGCTCGGCGGCGGCGAGGTCGTCGCCTACGAGCCGGTCAACGTGCTCAAGGACAAGAAGCTCAGCATCCACGACCTCGAGGTCACGTTCACCACCTGCGACGTGCGCGGCGGCTTCCTGGACTACAACGGTCAGGCGCTCAAGGAGAACCGGGTCTTCACCTGCAAGCTCGACATCCGGTACAACGGCAAGAGCAGCGAATACGTGGGCGCCGAGCACTTCCGCCTGGGCCTGCCCGACGGCACCGAGGTCGCCCCGAAGACCGCGCCGAACGAGGCGATGTCATCCGGCTCGGAGAACCTGGCGTCCGCCCGCAACCTCGGCTTCCAGTTCAAGTACGTGCCCGGCACGTACAAACTGCGCGTGGTCGACATCGCAGGCGACGCCAGGAAACCCACCGACGTGGTCGAACTGGACGTCGTCGTCAAGTAACTACCGGGCGCCGCCGTTCACGTAGAGGGTCTGGCCGGAGACGTAGGAGGCCTCGTCGCTGGCCAGGAACGCGACGACGGCGGCGACCTCCTCGGGCTGGCCGACCCGGCGCAGCGGAGTGCGCGCGGCGACCTCCTGCTGGTGGTCCTCCGGGGTGCTGCCGACCCGGGTCGCGGTGGCCGCGGTCATCGCGGTGGCGATGTAGCCGGGGGCGACCGCGTTGACGGTGATGCCGAAGGGGCCGAGCTCGATCGCCAGGGTCGCGGTGAGGCCCTGCACGCCGGCCTTCGCGGCGGCGTAGTTGACCTGGCCGCGGGCGCCCAGCGCGGAGCGGCTGCTGAGGTTGACGATGCGCCCGGAGCGGGCCGGCACCATGTGCCGCTGCGCGGCCTGGCAGCACAGGAACATGCTGGTGAGGTTGGTGGTGAGGACCGACTCCCACTCCTGCGCCGGCATCTTGAACAGCAGGTTGTCGCGGGTGATGCCGGCGTTGTTGACCAGGACGTCGATCGAGCCGAGGTCCTCGGCGACGGCGTCGAAGGTGCGGTCGACGGCGCTCTGGTCGGTGACGTCGCAGGAGTACGCGGTGCCCACCCCGGCGGGGACGCGGGCGGCGTCCAGGTCGAGCAGCGCGACGCGGGCGCCCTGTGAGGCGAGCAGGCGGGCGGTCGCCAGGCCGATGCCCTGCGCCGCGCCCGTGACGACGGCGACCTTTCCAGCGAACCTTGACATGATCACCTTTCCACGAGGACGGCGGTGCCCTGCCCGACGCCGACGCACATGGTGGCGAGGCCGCGGGTGGCGCCGGTGCGGCGCATGCGGTGCAGCAGGGTGGTCAGGATGCGGGCGCCGGAGCAGCCCAGGGGGTGGCCGAGCGCGATCGCGCCGCCCGAGGGGTTGACCAGGGAGGGGTCGAGCCCGAGCTGGTCGGTGACGGCGAGGGCCTGCGCGGCGAAGGCCTCGTTGAGCTCGGCGGACTGCACGTCGCCGAGCTTCCAGCCGCTGCGGGCCAGGACCCGGGCGGTGGCGGGGACCGGGCCGATGCCCATCACGTCCGGGTGCACGCCGGCCGACGCCCCGGCGACGTAACGGCCGAGCGGCTCCAGGCCGAGCTCGCCCAGCGCGTCCTCGCTGACCAGGAGCAGGCCGGCGGCGCCGTCGTTGAGCGGGGAGGAGTTGCCGGCGGTGACGGTGCCGCCCGCCTTGAAGACGGGCTTGAGATTGCCGAGTTTCGCCAGGCTGGTGTCGGCGCGGATGCCCTCGTCCGACGTCAGTCCCTCGACCGGGATGATCTCGTCGGCGAAGTGGCCGGCGTCCCGGGCGGCGGCGGCGAGCTGGTGGCTGCGCAGCGCGAACGCGTCCTGCCGGTCGCGGGAGACGTCGTGGCGGGCGGCGACCTCCTCCGCGGTCTCGCCCATGGACAGCAGCCCGTGCAGGTCCTTCATCAACGGGTTGACCAGGCGCCAGCCGAGGCGGGTGTCGGCGATCGACATCGCGTTGGGCAGGGCGTCGTCGGGGCGGGGCAGCACGAACGGCGCCCGGCTCATCGACTCGGACCCGCCGGCGACGACCACGTCGGCCTCGCCGGCGGCGATGGTGCGGGCGGCGACGGTGACCGCCTCCAGGCCGGACGCGCAGAGCCGGTTGACGGTCGCCCCGGGCACCGACTCGGGCAGCCCGGCGAGCAGGACCGCCATCCGGGCGACGTTGCGGTTGTCCTCGCCGGCCTGGTTGGCGGCGCCCCAGTAGACCTCGTCGACGCGGGCCGGGTCGATGCCCTCGACCAGGGTCCGGATGACAGTGGCGGCGAGGTCGTCGGGGCGGACATGGCTGAGGCCGCCGCGCAGCTTCCCGATGGGGGTCCGCCGCGCGGCGGCGAAGTAGACGGCACGCATAGCCTTTAAACTAACACTGTTAGTCTGGGGAAGCGACGGTCGGCTCGGCGCCCTGGACGGCGCGCCACAGCCAGACCCCCGAGGCGCGCCGGGACAGCAGCCCCGTCACCCGGTAGGGGAAGGGCGTCGTCGACCCGTCCGGGTGGTGTTCGAAACCGTCGGCCTCGGCCAGGACGAACGCCCCGCCCGGCACCGTGTGCACGGTCGCCGCGGTGGCCTGCCAGCTGTAGGACTTCGGCCGGGCGAAGAGGGTCTCCAGCAGCTTCTCCACCTCCACCCGACCGGTCGCCGACTCGCCGCCCTCGCTGCCGACGTAGGTGATGTCGTCGTCAGGCACGAAACAGGCCAGCACCGCCGCGACGTCCTGGGACAGGAACGCCATCCCCAATCTGTCGACCATCTCAATGGGGTCACTCATGCCATCACCTCCGCTGCGCTCCGGCGCCGGCCTGAGCCAACCTGCAATCCTGATGAGCGGCCCGAGCCGCTTCGCTGGCCGCTCATGCCGTCACCTCCGCTGCGCTCCGGCGCCGGCCTGAGCCAACCTGTCACATGATGAGCGGCCCGAGCCGCTCCGCTGGCCGCTCATGAAGTGCTCACCACCAGTTGCCGGGGCGAGCGCATGCCCGGCAGGTAGAGGAAGGCGAAGGTGACGATCGCGCCGAGCACGCCCGCGCCGATGAGGGTGTTCTGCACGCCGATCGCGGAGGCCACCGGCGCGGCCATCGCGTAGGACAGCGGCACCAGCGCGATCGAGATGAACCAGTCGACGCTGGACACCCGGCCGAGCAGTTCCTCGGGCACGAGCCGCTGCTTCGCGGTCGCCCAGGCGATGGTGCCGGCCGCCTCCAGGCCGTTGACCAGGGCACACGCGATGGCCAGGTGCCACGAGGAGGTGGCCATGCCATACCCCGCGACCGCGAGGGTGGCGAGGGTCCACGTGACGTAGACGAAGGGCATGTAGCTGCGCGGCACACCACGCTGACTGACGATCAGCGCGGCCGCGATGGCACCGAGGCCGCCGCTGGCGAGCACCAGGCCGAGGTCCCCGGCGGTGCCGTGCAGCTCGTTCTTCACCACGAACGGCAGCAGCACCTCGGTGGGGCCGATGAAGAGCAGGTAGGTGAAGGTCGCGGCGAGGAAGGTGCCCCACAGCCACACGTTGCGGCGCACGTAGTTCATCCCCTCCTTGAACTCCTCCCAGACCGACCCGGCCGCCTCGTCGGCCGCCTCGTTCACCACCGGTCGCATCAGCCACAGGCAGGTCGCGGAGACCGCGAAGGTGGCCGCGTCCAGCGCGAACGCCAGTCCGCTACCCCCGATCGCGATCAGGATGCCGCCGATCGAGGGTCCGGCCATCTGCAGCGCCGCCGGCCGGACGAACTGGTCCAGGGCGTTGGCCTTGACCAGGTCCTCCTCCGGCACCAGCTGCGGCACGATCGAGTCGAAGGCCGGGCCGAAGAAGCCCGAGGCGGCCCCGTAGACCGCCACCAGGGCGACGATGTGCCAGACCTGAACGACGCCGGTCAGGCTCAGCACGGTCAGGACAGTGAGCACCGCGCCCCGCACCAGATCGGTGCACAGCATGATCTTCCGCCGGTCGAACCGGTCGCTGATCACCCCGCCGAACAGCAGCGTGGCGACCTGGGGCAGCGAGAGGGCGAACCCGACGACCGACATCGCCGCGGGGGCGCCGGACAGCGCGTACACCTGCCAGGCCAGCGCGACGAGCAGGATGCCGTCGCCGATCAGGGAGGTGCTCATCCCCGTCCACAGCAGGCGGAACTCCCGCCGCTTCAGGGGGACGAGCAGCCCGGGAAGTTCCCGTGGGGCGCGGTGCCGGGCCATCAGGCTGCGTCTCGCAGTTGAGAACTGCCCGCCAGTTCGGTGAGCACGGTGTTGAGCTGGTCCAGCTCCTCGTACGTGTTCGCGGCGGTCACCTGCACCCGGAAGCCGACCTGGTTGCGGGGGACCAGCGGGTAGGCGGCCAGGGTCACGTAGATCCCGCGGTCCCACAGGAACTGCCCGACCTGCTGGATGTCCTGGCCTTCGGCCAGGGGCAGCTCGATGATGGGCGTGGTGCCGGTGTTCGGCGTGTACAGGCCGAGCGCGCGCACGTGGTCGAGCACGTGCATCGTCTTGCGGTACAGGTCGGCGCGGATCTCGTCGCCGCGCTTCTCGTTCACGTCCAGGCCGGCCATGACCGTGGCCAGGGACGCCGTCGGGGACGGGCCGGAGTACAGGTACGGCGGGGCGGCGACCTTCAGGTGGTTCTTCAGCCACGTCGGCAGCGCCAGGAACGCCATCAGCGACGAGTACGACTTGGAGAAGCCGCCGACCAGCACGATGTTGTCGTAGGTCTCGCCGGCGTACTTGACGATCGCGTTGCCGCGGGAGCCGTAGGGCGAGGTCTCGTCCGGGGTGCGCTCGCCGATGACGCCGAAGCCGTGCGCCTCGTCGACGTAGAGCAGCGCGTCGTTCTCGCGGCAGACCTGCGCGAAGCGGGCCAGGTCGGGGGCGAGACCGGTCATCGAGTTGACGCCGTCCATGGCGACCAGCTTGGTGACGCCGGCGGGGGCGGCCTTCAGCAGCTCCTCGAGGTGCTCCGGGTCGTTGGCGCGGAAGCGGGTGACGGTCGCGCCGAGGCCCTTGGCGTACATGCAGCCGTCGTAGATCGTCTTGTGCGACTGCGAGTCCAGGAAGATCATGCCCTGGCCGGCGAGGATCGGGATCACCGACATGTGGATGTGGGTGATGGTCGGCAGCAGCAGGGTGTCGGGGGCGCCGAGCAGCTCGGTGAGGCGCTCCTCGATCTCGACGTACGGCTTCGGGTTGCCCAGCAGCCGCGACCAGCTGGGGTGGGTGCCCCAGGTGCGGATGTACGGGTCGACCGCGTCCATGATCTCCGGCTCGAGGTCGAAGCCGAGGTAGTTGCACGAGGCGAAGTCAGACAGCCAGTGCTGGCCGACCCGGATACGGCGGCCGGCGATCTCCTCGATCGTGGCGTCGTACATCGGGCTGCTCGTGCGCAGGCGCTCCAGGTCGGCCCACCGTCCGTCGCGGCGGATGTAGCTGGCCTTGGTGCTGTGCATCGGGCTGACGGTCATTCCAGCTGCCTTTCGTAGAAGGGGTGACGCAATCCATTGCATCGGGCCACGGTTGCGTCGTCCGGTCCGGTCGGGTTGCTGTCCGGTTGGGTGACGCACACCATTGGTGACGCAGGCCGTTGGTGGTCCGGCCGTTGGTGGTGCTGACGTCGGTGGTTCAGGCCATTGCCGCGAAGGGCGCGGCTTTGGGGATCAGGGCGAACGCATCCGGCTCGGACAGCGGTCGCGCGAAGAGGTAGCCCTGGCCGTAGGGGCAACCCATGTCGCGCAGGGCGAGCGCCTGCGCGGACTGCTCGACGCCCTCGGCGACGACCGCCAGGTCGAGCGTCTGGGCGAGGGTGACGATGGCGGTGACGACCGCCCGCTGCTGTTTGGACTCCAGCATGTCGTCGATGAACGACTTGTCGATCTTGAGCACGTCGATCGGCATGTGTTGCAGGTACGACAGCGACGAGTACCCGGTGCCGAAGTCGTCGATCGCCAGCCGTACCCCCATCGCTCTGAGCGCGTCGAAGTCGGCCTTGACCTGCTCGTCGTTGCGCAGCAGGAGGCTCTCGGTGATCTCCAGCAGCAGCGTGCCCGGCTCGACGCCGGACGCTCGCAGCAGCTGCCGGACCTCCTCCACGAAGCCGGGGGTGCGGAACTGCCGGACCGAGACATTGACGCTGATGTACCGCAGCGCGCCCGGCGCCGTGGAGCGTTGCCAGCGCCCGACCGTGTTCAGCGCCTGTTGCAGCACCATCCGCCCCATCGGCACGATCAGGCCGCTCTCCTCGGCCACCTCGATGAAGTGGCCGGGCGCGATCATGCCCCGGGTCGGATGGTTCCACCGCACGAGCGCCTCGAAGCCCAGCGGCGAGCCGGTCTCCAGGTCCACGATCGGCTGGTACTGCAGGACGAACTGCTGCTCCTTGACCGCCTGGTCGAGCGCGGCCCGCAGCTCCAGGCGCTCCAGCACCGCCGTGTGCAGGTCCGACTGGTACCGCCGCCACTGGCCCTTGCCGGCGCCCTTCGCCACGTACAGCGCGAGGTCGGCCTGGCGCATGAGCTCCTCGGCGGAGCTCGCGTCCACGGTGGTGGACAGCCCGACGCTGGAGATGCCGTTGACGTCCTGGCCGGCGATCTCGAACGGCTCGGCGAGCGCGAGCAGGACCCGCTCCGCTGCGAGCTCCAGGTCCGGCATCGAGCCGGCCTCGATCAGCGCGGCGAACTCGTCACCGCCGAGCCGGGCGACCGTGTCGGTGTCGCGCAGCGCCCCGCGGATCCGCTCGCCGACCGCGATCAGCAGCGCGTCGCCGACCGCGTGGCCGAGCGTGTCGTTGACGATCTTGAAGTCGTCGAGGTCGATGAACAGGACCCCGACCAGGCCCGGGCCGTGCGGGTCGCGTTTGGCGCGGGCCACCGACTGCTCGACCCGGTCCTGGAACAGCACCCGGTTGGCCAGGCCCGTCAGCGCGTCGTGGAACGCCTGGCGGATCAGCTGTTCCTCCAGCTGCCGGCGCTCCGTCACGTCCCGCACGGTGAGCACCAGGCCGCCGACCGTCTGGTCGTCGCGCAGATCGCGGCAGTCGACCTCGACCATCAGCCCGACCCCGTCGACGCGCTCGGCGCGCAGGTCGATCTGGTTGTGCGCGTGCAGCCCGCCGCGAACCTGAGTGAGCAGCTCGGCGAGGCGGGGACGCTCGTCGGCGGCGACGAACTCCCACAGCTCGAAGCCGGCCAGCCGCTCGTCCCCGAACACGGCCCCCGCGGAGGGGCTCGCGTACTGGATGAGGTCGTGCTCGTCGACGATGAGGATCACGTCGGAGGTGTTGTGGATCAGCGTCCGGAAGTAGGCCTCGCTGCTGCGCCGGTTGACCTCGGCGGTCAGCGTCATGCGCTCCAGGGCCATCGCCGCCTGCGAGGCGAGCACCTCGAACGTCGTCTGCAGCGACTGCAGGGCCTCCGTCGGGGCGCCGACGTAGAGCATGTCGCGTTCGATGCCGAGCGGGTGACGCAGCGCCGAGCTGTACCCGCGCAGCAGGTCCCGGACCTCCGGGTCGAGCCCGGACACCCGGACCAGCCCCGGCTCGTCGACGCGCTCGGCGCGCACCAGCACCACCGTGTGCGCGAGCCCGTCCGGCAGCAGCCGGTCCACCGCGTGCCGCACCGCGGCCAGGGTCTCGGCGGTGTCGGCGGCCGACACCAGGGTGGTGGTGGCCTCCCGCAGCTCCCGCTCGCGGGCCATCGACTGGCGGTGGTTGCCCATCACCCCGGCGAGGCGGGCGAGCACCAGCACGAACATGACGCCGGACATGACGGCGATGACTGCCGCGTCGCGGACGGTGCCGAGGCTCGCCTCGACCAGCAGCACGCCGGGCGCGATCAGCGAGGCCGCGCCGAGCAGCGCGATGCGGCGGACCCCGACGTCGCTGGACTGCGACCGGGCCGGCTCGGTGAGCTCCACCATCGACGGGTGCAGCGCGGCCGCCGCCCACGCCGCGTAGCAGAGCACCCAGCCGAGATCGGTGGGGCCGCCGACATGCCAGTCGCCGTTGAGCTGGATGAGGCCGTAGACGACGTCGGCGGCCAGCAGGCCCGCGGTGCCGAGGCCCAGGATCACGATGGACGGGCTCCGGCGCGTGCCGCCGGTGATCAGCCGCGCGAACACCGCCAGGGTGAGCACGTCGCCGAGGGGGTACGCGATGGAGACCAGCTTCTGCACGAGCGTCAGTTCGGTGCTGCGCACGTACGGGTCGATCAGGAAGATCCACGCCAGCAGCGCCAGGCCGATGGTGAGCGTCGTCGCGTCGAGCAGGCTGTCGCGGTCGTTGCGGCCGGTCCTGGACCGGATGAAGCCGAGCAGGCCGCCGGCGACGAGGGGGTACATCGCCAGATACAGCACGTCGGAGAACGACGGGAACGGGTTGGTCATCCCGAACACGTCGGTGAGCAGGTTGTAGAGGAAGTCGCCGGCGCCGAAGGCGAACAGCGCCGACGCCAGCAGCAGCCATGGCCACCGCCGCCGCGGGCGGTGCACGACCACCCCGACGAGGACCCCGGCCGTGCTGGACAGGCCGATCGCGCCCCACCAGAGCATGTGCTGGCCGGGCCAGAGATAGAACGCCACGGTGAGCAGCGCCATCCAGGCCGCGAACCAGGTGCTGAGCGTGCGTGTCAGCAAGCCGTCCGCCTCCATCCTGCTCGCCGTCAGAGAACTCCGCGTCTGACCAGATCGGTAGCGCGGTGGTGGTCTGAACGAATACCGGGGTGCGGGTCGGGTCGGCTGAGTTGCCGGGCGGTGCGCCCGACCGGCCGACACTGATCGGTCCGGCGGCGGTCGTTCGCGTGCCGGCCGCGCCGGGTCCGTGCCCTGGCCAGGTGGCCGAGCGCGATCAGCACCACGAATGCGGCCGTGACCGGCGCCCAGCGGCCCTGCCGCAGCCACAGCGCCGGCAGGCCGGCCATCGGCACCCGCAGCAGCCGGGCCAGGCCGCGCACGTTCGCCGCCGGCACCGCGGCCTGATCCACCGACGCGTTGGCGTCGCCCTTGGTGGTGAGGCTGCCGTCCGCATTGCGCCGCACGACCCGGTGCACCAGCAGGGTGCCGGGCCGGGCCGGGTCCTCGACCACGACCACCTGCCCGGGCCGCACCTCGTGGGCTCCGCACCGGCGCGGAGCCCACGAGGTCGCCCGGGGCGATTCCGGGGCGCATCGAGCCGGTCAGCACGACCTGGGTGTCCCAGCCGAAGGCGACCGGCAGGAGGGTGGCGGCCAGCATCGCGCCGGCGCAGGCCAGCGTGGCGGCGGCGGCGCCGCGCACGGCGACCCTCAGCAGCTCGAACACGTCAGAGTCCTGATCGGCAGCCGATCACCGCACTGAACCCGATCGCGGGCTGGAACGGCAACCGTGCGAGCGGAGGGTCATGGCCATGGGAATGCTGTCCAGATTGACGCCGCTGGTCGGCGTGCCGGTCGGCCTCACCGCCGCCGGGGTCTTCGTGTGGCAGGCGTCCTTCGTGGCCTTCTCCGCGACCACGACCGACGGGGTCGACAACTGGGCGGCCGGGTCCGTCTCGTTCGGCGCCAACGCCCCCGCGACCGCGATGTTCACCGCATCGGGGCTGAAACCGGGCAGCAACGGCACCGCGTGCGTGAAGATCACGTACACCGGCAGCCTCGCCGCGTCCGTGCGCCTCTACCTGAAGAACGCGGACCTCGGCGGCACCGGCCTGGCCGGTTACCTGACCTTCCAGGTCAACGAGGGCACCGGCAGCGCCGCGGACTGCTCCGACTTCGTGTCCTCGGCCAACGACTACAACGCCGTCGAGCACCGCGACCGGCTTCCGCGGCGTGACGAACCTCGCCGCCAACGCGACGGTGAGCAACCGGGCCCGTTCACGGTGGAGTGCTGGTTCCGCACCTGGGCCGGCGGCGCGATCACGGGCTTCGGCACCAGCGCGACCGGCCACAGCGGCAACCGCGACCGGATGCGCTACCTCGACAGCGGCTCCCGGCTGTCCTTCGCCGTGTACCTGGGCGCTACGTCACGGTGCGCTCACCGGCCGGGACGACCTACACCGACGGCGCCTGGCACCACGCGGCCGCGTGCGTCGGCGCCGCCGGAGTCAAGCTCTACGCCGACGGGGTGCTCGTCGCGGCCAACGCCGCCGTCACCACCGCGGAGAACACCACCGGCTACTGGAGGGTGGGCGGGATCAGCCTGGCCGGCTGGTCGAACCGCCCGGCGAACGACTACTTCGTCGGCGTCATCGACGAACCGGCGGTGTATGCCGCACAACTGACCGACCAGCAGGTCGCCTGACACTTCCATGCGAACCACTGAGCACCAGCGTCTTGGCCTCGCGGCTGATCGGGTGGTGGTGCTGCGGCTCGGCGTAGAAGCTGAGCCCGATGACGCTGCCGAGGGTGACCACGAAGCCGGCCGCCACCAGCCACTCCTTGCCGGGCCACACCCCGTCGCCGAGGAACAGCAGGCCGACCAGGGCGGCGGGCACCGCGCCGGCCGCGTCCATGGCGGCCACCGCGGCGGTGGTCGAGCCGCGCTGCATCGCCAGGCCCAGCAGCAGCTGGCCGACCAGCGAATGGGCGATCAGCAGGTAGGACAGCGGGTCGGTGAAGAACTGGCCGAGGTTGTCGGCGGAGGCGAGGGGCCGCGACGCGACCGCCGCCGCGCCGAACGCCACGCCCGACAACGCGCCGAGCGCCACGGAGCCGGGCGCGCCGTGCAGCCGCACCGCGAAGAACCCCACGACCGCCAGGGCACCGAGCGCCGCCACGAGCCCCACGACGCCGGCGGTGCCGATCTGCCGGGACGGCGCCGGTTTCGCGGCGAGGACCAGCGCGGCGATGCCGAAGGCGAGCAGCACCAGCAACGCGAGCTCGGTCCTGGGCAGCCTCCACTTGAGGATCAGCACGCCGAGCAGGGCGGTGACGCCGAGCCCGGCGGCCATCGCGGACTGCACCAGGAACAGCGGCAGGTCGCGGCGGGCGAAGAAGGCCAGGGCGAAGCCACCGAACTGGCAGGCGACCCCGATCAGGTAGGACTTGTGCCGCCCCAGCCGCAGCAGCAGCATCGGGTGGAACCCGTGGTGCAGATCGGTGCGTGCGGCGGCGACGGACTGCAGCAGGTTGGCCACCCCGTAGGCAGCGATCATCGCGCCGAGGAAGAACCAACTCCAAGATGCCACCCGGAGAGGATAGACCCGGTTCGGGGGAGTGGCATGCGGACTATTCGGTTTAGCCTGACAAACCGGACAATCGGGGGTTGCCCAAACGGGTGAGAACGTCCTCGTGGAGGTGACCGTTCGTAGCGATCGCGCTTCCACCGCCGGGCCCGGGCTGGCCCTGCAGGTCCGTGAACGTGCCGCCGGCCTCCGTGACGATCGGCACCAGCGCGGCCAGATCCCACAGCGACAGCTCCGGCTCCACCATGATGTCCACGGCACCCTCGGCGAGCAGCATGTACCCGTAGAAGTCGCCGTAGCCCCGCTGTCGCCAGGTGCGGCGGGTCAGGTCGAGGACCGCGTTGAGCCGCCCGGCCTCCTCCCAGCCGCTCAGGTCCGAGTAGCAGAAACTGGCGTCCGCGAGCCGGTCCACGTTGCTCACCCGGATCGGCGTGGCCGCTGCCGTGTGCCGCCCCGCATACGCACCGTGACCGAGCGCGGCCCACCACCGCCGGCCCAGCGCCGGCGCCGACACCAGACCGACCACCGGCTGGGCGCCCTCCATCAGGGCGATGAGGGTTGCCCAGATCGGCACCCCGCGGACGTAGTTCTTCGTGCCGTCGATCGGGTCGATCACCCACTGCCGGGTCCCGGGTCCGGCGGCGGCCTCGGTCGCCCCGTACTCCTCGCCCAGCACCCCGTCGCGCGGCCTGGCCCGCTGCAACGTGGCCCGCAACGCCTTCTCCACCGCCGTGTCCGCCTCCGTCACCGGCGTCAGATCCGGCTTCGTCGACACGTGCAGATCCTGGGCCCGGAACCGGGGAACGGCGATCGCATCCGCGGTGTCGGCAAGCAGGTGAGCGAGGGCCAGGTCGTCCGCGTAGCGCGCCATGCGCGGAAACTTAGCCGACGATCGCCATCTTCTGGCAGTACTGTCGCCGTTTGTGAGCAGTCACCAGCCGCCCCACCGCTCCGCGGCGGGTCCCGCCGGGGGATTCTCACCCCGGACCCCCAATGCGCCGCGCGCGGCGCACACCTCGACGTCGCCTGCCGCGCTCTGCGGCCTGCTCGCCGAAGAGGACCGGCTCCGCGTCTATGCCGCCGTGGTGCTGGGCGCGTCCGGTCTCGCCGCGATCGAGTCCGCGACCGGGCTGCCGGCCCGCACCGTCGCCGCCGCCGTCGGCCGTCTCCAGCAGGGTGGCCTGCTCGGTGTCGCGGACGGGGGCCTGCGCGCCGACGTCGAGGTCTTCAAGGACTCGGTGCGCGCCCACGCCGCGGCCCCGGCCCAGGTCGAGCCGATGGACCCGGACCGCCAGCGCGACCAGATCCTGCGCACGTTCGTGGTCGACGGCCGGCTGACCCACATGCCCGCCGCACACGGCAAGCGCATCGTGGTCCTGGAGCACATCGCCGCCTCGTTCGAGCCGGGGGTGCGCTACCCGGAGCGTGAGGTCAACGCGGTGCTGCGGGCCTGGTTCGACGACTCCGCGGCGCTGCGCCGCTACCTGGTCGACAGCGACCTGCTCTCGCGCGCCGACGGCACCTACTGGCGCACCGGCGGCCCGGTGACTGTCTGACCCTGACTCCGTGAACCTCGCGCACTCAGGAGGCACGACACCTTCCGGATCACGAGAAGTCGGCGTCGGCGTCGGCGCCGGTGTCCTGCGGGTCGGGGGCGCCCTCCTTGGAAGCCAGGAGGCGGCGGAACGAGGCGAGTCGCCGCGGGTCCGCGCCGCCCTCGGCGACCAGCTTGTCCAGGCCGCAGTCGCCGCCGGCGCCGGTGTGGTCGCAGTTGGGCGCGCACCGCGTCGACGCCTCGACCAGGTCGGGGAACCCGTGCAGCAGGCTGTCCGCCGACACGTGCGCCAGGCCGAACGACCGGATGCCGGGTGTGTCGATGATCCAGCCGGGTTCCCTGGACGGCAGGCGCAGGGCCACGGCGCTGGTGGACGTGTGCCGGCCCTTGCCGACGGCGCTGACCACGCCGACCGCGCGGTCGGTGCCCGGGACGAGGCGGTTGACGAGTGTGGACTTGCCGACGCCGGAGTGCCCGATCATCACCGAGACCCGGCCGCTCAGCGCCGCGACCAGGTCGTCGAGGGGCGCGTCGGGGCGGCACAGGACATACGGCAGGTCGAGCTCGGAGTAGTAGTCCAGCACGGCGGCGGGGCCGGCGAGGTCACCCTTGGTGAGGCACAGCAGCGGCTCGATCTCGGCGTCGTACGCGGCGACCAGGCACCGGTCGATGAATCCGGTCCGCGGCGGCGGGTCGTGCAGTGAGTTGACGATGACGAGCTGCTCGGCGTTGGCGACGACGACGCGCTCGAAGCGGCCCTCGGTCGTGCCCTCCTCGTCGTCCGCGGTGCGCATCAGGACCGACCTGCGCTCGTCGATGCGCACGATGCGGGCGAGGGTGTCGGGGCGGCCGGTGACGTCCCCGACGATCTGGACGTTGTCGCCGACGACGACCCCGCGCCGGCCGAGCTCGCGGGCCCGCATGGCGGTGACCACGGCGTCGGTGTCGGCGACGTGGCAGGTGTAGCGGCCGCGGTCGACAGCGACGACGAACCCCTCCACCGCGTCGCTGTGCTTCGGGCGGGTGCGCGTGCGAGGTCGCGAGGACCGGCTCGGGCGGACCCGGACGTCATCCTCGTCGTACTCGCGCTTGCGCGTCAGTCCTGCCCCCCAAACGCTCCAGTGCCGTCCACCATCGTTGACCATAGCCGGGGAAACTCCGGCAGTGTCTTCGCGGTGCATGTCACGTCGTCGAGGCGGATCCCGTCGACGGCGAGGCCGACGACCGCGGCGGCGTGCGCGAGGCGGTGGTCGCCGTGGGTGGCGAACGTCGTGCCGCGCAGCGGCCGGGGCCGGATCCGCAGGCCGTCGTGGTCCTTGGTGACGTCGGTGCCGAGCCGGGTCAGGCCCGTGACCAGCGCGGCGATCCGGTCGGTCTCGTGCGCGCCCAGGTGGGCCATGCCGTGCAGGTAGGACGGGGAGTCCGCGACGGCGGCGAGCGCGGCGAGCACCGGGGCCAGCTCCGCGACGTCGGTCAGGTCCGCGGTGATGCCGTGGACGGTGCCGGTGCCGCGCATGACCAGACCCTGCCGGGTGAGCGTGGGCGCGCCGCCCATCTGCCGCATCAGGTCCAGCAGGCGCCCGCCGGGCTGGACGCTGGAGCGCGGCGGCCAGCCGGCCACGGTCACCGTGCCACCGGTGATCAGGGCCACGGCCAGGAACGGCGCGGCGCCCAGCAGGTCGGGTTCGATGTCCCAGGCGCGGCCGTTGAGCCGGCCCGGCTCGACGACCCAGACGTCCGGCCGGCTGTCGTCGATGCCGGCGCCGGCGGCCCGCAGCATCTGGACGGTCATCCGCAGGTGGGGCGCGCGGGGGACGGGCGGCCCGGAGTGCCGCACGGCGACGCCCCGGTCGAACTCGGGCGCGGAGAGCAGCAGCCCCGACACGAGCTGGCTGGAGGCCGACGCGTCGATGGTCACCGCGCCCCCGGCGACGCGGCCGATGCCGTGCACCGTCAGCGGCAGGCGGGCGCCGTAGTCGACCCGGGCGCCGAGGCTGCGCAGCGCGCCGATCAGCGGCGCCATCGGCCGGCTGCGGCTGCGCTCGTCGCCGTCGAACGTGACCGCGCCGTCCGCCAGGCCGGCCACCGGCGGCAGGAAGCGCAGCACCGAGCCGGCGGCGCCGACGTCGACCCGGGCCGGCCCGCCGAGGGGGCGGGGCCGCAACAGCCACAGGTTGTCGTCGGCGGTGGACACGTGGCAGCCCATGGCACGCAGGCCGGCGGCCATGAGCTCGGTGTCGCGCGCCCGCAGCGGCGCGCGCAGGGTGCTGGCGCCGAGGGACAGGGCGCCGAGGACCAGGGCCCGGGCCGTCATCGACTTGGAGCCCGGGAGCCGCACGGTGGCCGTGACCGGCCCCGACGCGGTCGGTGCGGTCCAGGGGAGGGACGCGGGGGCGGTCAGGTTCGGCACGCGTTCAGTGTGCGGGTCGTTTCGCTGGGTAGCGACCGCTGACGATGCAGCGTTCGCGGGGTCACGGCCGGGCTCGGTACCGTAATGGGCATGTGTGGTCGGTATGCGACATCCCGCAGCAACGTTGACCTGAGCGCGCTGTTCGAGGCCGCCGACGAGACGGACGGGCTCGAGCCGGACTACAACGTCGCGCCGACGGACCAGGTGCCCGTGGTGCGCGTCTCCCAGTCCGCCGGCGGCCGGGTGCTCAGCTCGGCGCGCTGGGGCCTGGTGCCGTCCTGGGCGCCCGATCTGAAGGGCGGCGCCCGGATGATCAACGCCCGGTCCGAGACGGTCGCGGACTCCAAGGCGTTCGCCCAGTCGTTTGCGAAGCGGCGCTGTCTGGTCCCCGCCGACGGCTGGTTCGAGTGGGTCCGCGGTGAGGGCAAGGCGAAGCAGGCGTATTTCATGACACTCGGTGACGACGAGCCGTGCGTGTTCGCCGGAATCTGGACGGTGTGGGGTAAAGGCGAGGGTCGGGTGCTCACGTGCAGCATCATCACCACGCCCGCCGTCGACGATCTGGCGCTCATTCACGACCGCATGCCGCTGGTCCTGCCGTCGTCGCGGTGGGAGGAGTGGCTGGAGGCCCCCGTCGATGAGCGGCTCCTGGCTCCGACGCCGTCCGAGCACGTCGCGCGGCTGGAGCTGCGACCGGTCGGCGCGCGGGTGGGTGACGTACGCAACGACGGCCGTGATTTGCTCGACCGGGTGCCCGCGCCCGCCTTGCGGCCAGGCGACGTGGAGCCGATCGATCTGACCCTCTTTTAGACTGTACGTCCACTTCCTCCCCGGCAGAATTTGTCGATCAGCGTGAAAACTCTTGTATTTGCAGGTGTTTGTGCGATAGAACACAGCGCCGGTAGGTCAATGTCGGATGGGGGCATCCCGACGTTTTCCTGCCTAGTGTTCGTTTGACCCACGGGGGAGGTGGGTGTATGACCCGGGCGAGGATGCCACGCCCGCATGAGGTCGCTGCCGCCAAGCGTGATCCGCGTCTGTTGCGCGCGGTTCGCGAACAACAGGGCGATGATGCCTGGCGGACACGCGGCGCGTGCCAAACCGTTGATCCGGAGACGTTCTTTCCGGCCCCGAGCGAGCCCGCCGACGCTGCCGTCGCGCTGTGCCGCACCTGTGACGTCCAGGGCGCTTGTCTGGCCTGGGCGCTGGAGGTCGGCGACTGCCACGGGGTGTGGGGAGCCACCACGCCGCGTGAGCGGCGTGCGATGCTCGTCGCATGGCGCAGCGACGTGCCCAATCCGGGCCTGACCGGCCCGACCCCGGAGCATCGGATGGGCCCAGCGGTGTGCCTGCCGCTGCTGCCGATCCAGCGCGTGGGCCGCACCGACAAGAGAGATCCGGTGGGAGCGGCCAGCTGACCGGCCGGCTCTCGGGTCGGCCCAGCCGTTCGAGGGCCCGGCGGTCGCTGCGGGGGCAGGAGCTCGACACCCCGTCCGGGGTGGCGCGCTACTCCCTCGACGTGCCCGCGGGATACACGGGGACACTGCTCGTCCTGGGCCACGGCGCCGGCGGAGACGTCGACGCCGTGGACCTGGTCGCGGTGCGTGCCGCCGTGCTCGACGCCGGCGCCGGGGTGGCGATGGTGACCCAGCCCTACCGGGTCGCCGGTGCCCGCCGCCCACCGGCGCCGGCCAGGCAGCTCGACGCCGCCTGGCTCGCCGTCGTGGCCGAGTTGCGCCGCAAGGTGGCCATCGACTCGCTCGTCGTCGGCGGCCGGTCCAGCGGCGCCAGGGTCGCCTGCCGCACCGCGGTCGAGGCCGGCGCCGACCGGATCCTGGCGCTCGCCTTTCCGCTGCACCCGCCCGGCCGGCCGGAGGTCACCCGGGCGGATGAACTGCGCACCGGCGTGCCGACCCTGGTGCTCAACGGCGACCGGGACGCCTTCGGCGTGCCGGAACCCCTGCCGACGGTCCACGTCGAGGTCCTTCCCGGCGAGACCCACGCCCTGTCGAAGGCGCCACACCTGCTCGCACAGCTCGCCGTGGCGTTCGTCACCACCACCGCGGTCAGTCGTTGAACAGCGTGTGACCGGTGCAAATCGGACACACTCTCCACACCGCGGACCGATGTCGTTCCGCAACCTCCCAGGCCCTTCCTGTTCCCGGCGGCCGACCGGTCCCGATCCAAAAGGCCGGCCGCCGGGGCAGGCGGGTAGGAATGGCCGGCGGGTCGCGGGCGTTACACGGACCGTGCGACGCTGCCGAGGCGTCGCCGGTGGAGGGAAGTTTTCTCGTGGCCATCCTTGAGCGCGAGGATCGACGCATCCGCGAGCTGCTGTTCAGCCCGGCGTGGCCGGCGGCGACGGACGCGGAGCCCGATCCGTCCTGGCAGCCGATCGTCCGCGAGCGGTTGACGGGCGCCACAAACTCAGAAGTCGCACAGCAACTCGGCGTATCCTCGGCAGGACGGTCGAGGGTTGGAGTCGCACGAGTGGTCAGCAGCGAGAGCGCGGTGCAGCAGCGCAACCGGTTCGAGCACGACGCGTTGCCCTTCATCGATCAGCTGTATGCGGCGGCCCTGCGCATGACGCGCAACCCGGCCGACGCGGAGGACCTCGTCCAGGAGACGTTCCTCAAGGCGTATGCGGCGTTCCACCAGTTCGAGACGGGCACGAACCTCAAGGCCTGGCTCTACCGCATCCTGACCAACACCTACATCAACTCCTACCGTCGCCGCCAGCGCCAGCCCGTCCAGGCGCCGACCGAGGAGATCACCGACTGGCAGCTCGCCGAAGCCGAGTCGCACACGTCCAGCGGGCTGCGCTCCGCCGAGACCGAGGCGCTCGACCGGCTGCCCGACTCCGACGTCAAGGAGGCGCTGCAGTCGCTGCCGGAGGAATTCCGGCTCGCGGTCTATCTCGCCGACGTCGAGGGCTTCTCCTACAAGGAGATCGCCGACATCATGAACACGCCCATCGGCACTGTGATGTCCCGCCTGCACCGCGGCCGGCGCAACCTCCGCCGCTCGCTCGAGACTTATGCTGCCGACCGGGGATTCACCCGCACCCCGTCCGCTGAGCCGAGCGAGGTCTGAGATCGATGAGCTGTGGAGACCCGCACGAGACTGACTGCGGCGACGTCCTCGCCGAGGTATACCTGTATCTCGACCTGGAATGCGCCGACGACCGCCGGTCGCTCATCCGCGACCACCTCGACGAGTGCTCGCCGTGCCTGCGCGAGTTCGGCATCGAGCAGGAGGTCAAGGCCCTGGTCGCCCGGTGCTGCGGCTCCGAGCTGGCCCCGGCCGAGCTCAAGAGCCGCCTCCGGCTGAAGCTCTCCGAACTGGTCGTCAACGCCGAGGCCCGCGAGCTTCGCACCGAATAGTCCCACCGCAAGCGGTGGAGCCCGGGGGGTTCCCACCCCGTACCCCCCATGCTCGCTGCGCTCGCACTGCCAGCGCTGGCGCGCGGCAGCTTCGCACGCTGCGCGTGGCATCCTCGGTGGTCACCCGCCGTCGTCACGCCGGTAGCTGTCGGCGTCCGTCGCTCGTGATTGAAGTCGTCCCGTGTCGCTTGAGCGGCTTCGATCACGAGCGGACGTTGCGGCTGGCCGCCCAGGCGCGGACGTGGGTGCGCGTGATTCCACGCCGGCGACCCGGGGCGGACATCGCGGACGCTGCGTCGGGCGCTCCCAGAGCCTGTTGCGAAATGGCCGGATCGCGTTCCGTGCTGAGAGAAAAACATGGCTGTGCGGGCCGGTCGCGGCCGATCGGCGGCCGTCGAGGGTCGCGGCGATCGTCGATGAGACGGTTTTCCGCCAAAACGCAACAGGCTCCTCAGCACCACGAAACCTTTGCGTGCCCCCGTTCACACACGGCGGCCGTGATCGAAGTTGTGTCGTGGCCGCCCGGGCCGGTTGGTGGCGTTGATCAAAGCCGTGGTGGGAGGCGTCGCCGGCTGAGCAGCGCGTCAGCGGAGGCGGAAGACGGGGCCGCGGGGGGTGAACGGGAGGCGGGCGGCGTCCGGGACCAGGAACGCGTGCTCGCGGCGGACCCGGACGTGGTCGCAGTAGCCGTCGGTGATGACCAGGATCGGGGCGTCGGTGGGGAAGTCGGGGGCGCGTTCCAGCAGGCGGATGCCGGGCTGGAGGATCGTGCCGCCGCGGCCCTTGACGCGGACCCGGCCGGCGATGTCGGCGACCGGGAGGTAGCCGGCGTCGTACGCGGCCGCGTCGCAGAACACGACCCGGGCGGCCGGGACGTCGCGGGCGGTGGCGTAGGAGGCGATCGCGCCCAGGGCCTTGCCGAGCAGGGTGCGGTCCATCGAGCCGGAGGTGTCCAGCACGACGCCGAACGTGGCCCGCTCGACCTCCTCCTCCGGCCAGAGCCACCCGGGCCGGGGGATGTTCGGGGTGGAACTCTGCCGGCGGGACGGGCGCGCGTAGGACCGCCGGGGTGCGGGGCCGCGCACGTGCTCCTCGAACCAGCGGGCGAGCTGGGCGTCCCACGGCAGCGGCGGGTGGTCCAGGGCCCGGATCTCCTGGACCAGGCCGGCGGGCAGCCAGCCGCGGTCGTTCGACTCATGGAAGGCCAGGCCGGTGGCGAGGGCACGGCGGTAGTACTCGTCCAGCGAACCGCCGCGGTGCGGGTGGTTGGCGTCGCAGAGGATGTCGCCGAGGCCGCGACCGCGCAGGGTGCCGAGCCGCCGGAGCCGGCGCAGGTCGGTAGCGATGCGGTCGTACACCTCCTCGGCGCCGGCGTCCTTGAACTGGGGGTCGTACAGGACACCCTCGGGCAGGTCGCCGACGGCCATCTCGACGAGCCAGCCGTTGATGACGTAGTCGGTGGCGACGTTCCACAGGTACGGGTCGCGGTGCGCGACGCGGTCGCCGTGGCGCAGGGCGGCGTGCAGCATCTCGTGCGCGATGACGAAGCGCCGCTCGGACGGGGTGAGCGGGGCGAACGGGTTCACGTAGATCTCGGCCGCGGACGGGTCGACGGCGGCGACGCTGATCGCCAGGTCGCGGGCCACGGTGGCGTCGCTGACGATGGTGAACCCGGCGGCGAGGCCGGCCAGCAGCGGGTACGACGACACGAACCACCCGCGCGCCGACTCCCACGCCTTGTCGGGCTTGCGGCCGGCGCGCTCGATCAGCCGTGGCGTTCCGGCCTCGTCGACGGCGGCGGCCGCCGCCTGCCCGAGCCCCAGGGCGAACCGGTCGGGCCAGGTCATCGGCGTGGCCGTGGTGCCCGGCGGCTGCCAGCGGGGCCGGACGGGCGCGTCGAAGGTGAGGTCGGTGTCGGCGCCGGTGCCTCCGGCGCAGCAGCCGGCCAGACCGTCCGGGATCCCGGAGACCCGCCACCGTTCGGCGAGGCGTTCCTCCGGCGCTGTCGGCAGTTCCTGCGGCAGGTGTACGGGTGAGCGCCCGAGCCGCAGTTCCGCCTGGAAGCGGGCGACGACGACGCACCGCGCGACCGCCAGCTCGGTGTCGACCCGGGTCTCGGGGTCGTCGAGGTGGCCGAAGCCGAGGTGCAGGGCGCAGTGCGCGAACACCCAGATCCACTCGTCCGGTTCGAGCGGCGAGTGCTTGTTGGCGACCACGCCGCCGTCGGCGTGGACCCGGGCGTGGCCGAGGGCGCGGATCAGCGGCGTGTCCTCCGCCCACCGCATGTGCAGCTCGCGCGGGTCGACGCCGGTGGGGTCGTAGGCGAGGGACCGGAACATCGGGTTGCCCGCGACCGCGGCCCAGGCGTGCTGGGCGCGCTCGAACCGTGGGTCGACCTTCTTCGCAGCGGCGCGGGCCATCGCTCAGGCCCGGGCGGCGACGAGCCGCGGCAGGTCGCGGGTCACCTCGACCAGGAACCAGGCCGGCAGCGCCGGCATGCCGTTCTCGTCGGCGGCGATGACCAGCTGCGCGCATTCGAGGGAGATCTCGGCGAGCTCGACGAGCAGGCCCTTCGCCCGGACCGCGAAGCGGCGCACCGACGGCGAGGCGTGCTCGCGGCCGGCCGGCAGGTCCTTGACCAGCCTGGCCCGGAACGCCTCGGCGAAGAAGTACAGCAGGTCGCGGTCGGTCGGGTCGCGGGGCCAGGGCGCGTCGCCGCGGACGATGGCGTCGAGGCCGTAGCGGTGCCGGACGGTCTTGACGTAGGCGCAGAACGCCGAGGCGTGCGACGGCGTCAGCGTGCCGGTGGTGAGGACCCGCAGGACGTCCTCGTCGAGGCCGTCGCCGAAGGACAGCAGCGCGTCGGACAGCATGTGCCACGACCGCGGCGTGGAGAACGGTTCCTCGGTCTTCGGCGGCTTCGACCACAGGTGGTCGGGGCGGGCAGTGAGGTACTCGGTGACGAGCGGGTGCAGGCCGGCGCCCATCGCCCACAGCAGCCAGTCGTCGGCGCTGGCCCGCAGGTGGACGTGGATGAGCCGGTTGAGCAGGGCGGAGGCCATCGGGCGGGCGAGCGCGTTGTCGGAGGCCCGGTTGCCGGCGCCGATCACGATCGAGCCGGCGGGCAGTTCGTAGGCGCCGATGCGACGGTCGAGGATGAGCGAGTAGAACGCCTTCTGCACCTCGGGTGAGGCGGAGTTGAGCTCGTCGAGGAACAGGCAGTAGGGCCGGTCGCGGGCGATCGACTCCGGTGGGGCGAAGCGGCTGCGCCCGTCGCGCAGCTCGGGCACGCCGATGAGGTCCTCGGGGGCCAGCTGGGTGCCGATCAGGGTGACGCACTCCAGGCCGAGGGCCGCCGCGAACTCCTTGACCAGGGAGCTCTTGCCGATGCCGGGCTGGCCCCACACGAAGACGGGACGGACCACCGCGACGTGCAGGAGCACGCCGGGCAGGGTCGCCGGGGTCACCGTGACGGTCGATTCCACGCCGTCATGATGCGTTCGTCGCAGCGCCGAGCGCGACCGGGTTTCGCACGGATATGCTGCGGATCAGCTTCCGACGTCAAAGGAGACCGGGATGTCCGACGAGATCCGTGCCGAGATGGTGGCCAACGTCTGGAAGATCACCACCGAGGTCGGTGCCGAGGTCAACGAGGGTGACACCCTGGTGATCCTCGAGTCGATGAAGATGGAGATCCCCGTCATCGCCGAGTCCGAGGGCACGGTCAGTCAGATTGCCGTCAATGAGGGCGACGTGGTGCAGGAGGGCGATCTGATCGCCGTGATCGGGTGACGCCGACGGCGGTGACGGTCCGGCGTGCGGAGCCCGGCGACTTCGACGAGGTGGCCCGGCTGACCGTCGAGGCGTATCGCGCCGACGGCCAGCTCGAGGAGGACCACGGCTACGGCGAGCTGCTCGCCGACGTGGCGACCCGCGCGGCCCACAGCGAGGTGCTGGTCGCGGTCGACGGCGGTGGTGGCCCGCTGCTGGGCTCGGTGGCGTTCGTGCTGCCCGGCACCCGGTATGCGGAGCTGTCCAAGCTGGGCGAGGCCGAGTTCCGCATGCTCGCCGTCGATCCGGCCGCGCAGCGGCGCGGCGTCGCGCGGGCGCTGGTCCGCGCCTGCGTCGAGCGGGCGACCGTCCTCGGCTGCGGGTCCCTCGTCATCTCCACCCGGGACCGCAACGCCGCGGCGTTCGCGCTGTACGACACCTTCGGCTTCGTGCGCGAGCCCGCGCTGGACTGGGTCCCGGTGCCCGGCGTCAACCTGCTCGGCCTGCGCCTGAAGCTGCCGACCACCACGACCTGACCGGCAGCGCGCTACGGCTGCTCGGCGGCCAGGCGCATCAGGTCCTCGGCGACGACCAGGGTCGCGTCGCGGCGGTCCTGCGCGGAGAGGTCGTCGCGGTCGCGGAACAGGAAATGGCCCGCGTGGATCGTGAAGATCGCCATCGCGCGGCGCATCTGCTGGACGGTGGACTCCTCGGGGTCCATCAGGAACTTGAAGACCCGCTCCATCTGCCCCTTCATGAGCTTTCCGGCCGGCAGCGTGTTGATGAGCGTCTGGTTGCGCTCGAAGAACCGGATCACATGCTCGTGCCTCGCCACGTCGTGCAGGACGAAGTAGCGCTGCACGAACTCGATGCGGGTCTGCTCGGTGCGCGGCTGCGCCTCGGCCCACTCCATCAGCGCGTCGACGGCGGCGATGCGGTGCTCGATGAGGCTGTTGACGATGTCGTCCTTGGTCGGGAAGTGGTAATACAGCGCGGCCTTGGTGACGCCGAGCTTCTCCGCGATCTCCCGCAGCGAGGTCTTGTCGTAGCCCTCCTCGATGAACAGCTCCAGGGCGACCCGCTGGATGTGCGCGCGCACGTCGTCGGCATCGGACTCGGAGGTCCGGATCCGGTTGCGGCCGCGCACCACTCGGGGCGCTGCTGCCTGGTTCTGCTCCATCGCGACCATCCTACTGAACCAACTTGACGAGCGGCTAGTAACCAACTTACCGTACGGCTAGTAAGTTAACTAGCCGGCCGACAAGTAAGGTGGGGCACGATGCCTGACAAGAACATCCGCGTCGTCCTGCCGGGGCTCCTGATGGCGATGCTCCTGGCGATGCTCGACAACGTCATCGTCGGCACCGCGATGCCCCGCATCGTCGGTGACCTCGGCGGTGTCGACCACCTCTCCTGGGTCGTCACCGCGTACGTCCTCGGCACCACCATCTCCACCCCGATCTGGGGCAAGCTCGGCGATCTGTACGGGCGCAAGACGGTCTTCATGACCTCGATCGTGCTGTTCCTGCTCGGTTCGGTGCTGTGCGGCTTCGCGCAGGACATGCCGCAGCTGATCGGCTTCCGGGCCTTCCAGGGCCTCGGCGCCGGTGGCCTGATGGTCGGCGCGATGGCCGTCATGGGCGACCTCGTCCCGCCCCGCGAACGCGGCAAGTACCAGGGCCAGTTCGCCGCCGTCATGGCGGTCGCGATGGTCGGCGGCCCGCTCGTCGGCGGGTTCATCACCGACCACGCCGACTGGCGCTGGGCGTTCTTCGTCAACCTGCCGCTCGGCGGCGCGGCCCTCACGCTGCTCGCGCTGAAGCTGGACCTGCCGAAGAAGCGCACCGAGCACCGCATCGACTGGGTCGGCGCCGCGCTGCTCTCGGTCGGCGTGACCGCGCTGGTGCTGATCACCACGTGGGGCGGCAACCAGTACGCCTGGGGCTCCGCGCAGATCCTCGGCCTGGCCGCGCTCGCAGTGGTCACGCTGACCGCGTTCATCGTCGTCGAGCGGCGCCACCCGGAGCCGATCGTGCCGCTGGGCATCTTCCGCAACCGCAACTTCAGCCTGGTCGCGGGCGTCGGCTTCCTGGTCGGCTTCGCGATGTTCGGCGCGATCACCTTCCTGCCGCTGTACCAGCAGATCGTGCAGGGCGCGTCGGCGACCAACTCAGGCCTGCTCCTGCTGCCGATGATGGGCGGCCTGCTGGTGACGTCGATGCTCGCAGGCCGGATGATCACCAAGACCGGCAAGTACCGGATCTACCCGGTGATCGGCGGGTTCGTCATGATTCTCGCGATGGTGCTGCTGTCCCGGCTGGACTCGGACACCTCGAAGCTGACGTCCGGCATCTACATGGCCGTCCTCGGTCTGGGCATGGGCTTCCTGATGCAGACCTCGATGCTCATCGCGCAGAACAGCGTCGAGCTCAAGGACCTCGGCGTGGCGAGCAGCACCTCGACGTTCGCCCGCTCGATCGGCGGTGCGTTCGGTGTCGCGGCGTTCGGCGCGATCTTCAACCACCGGCTCCACGACCTGCTCACGGAGAAGGTCGGCCCGCAGGCGGCGGCGCAGCTGTCCGGCGGTGGTGGTGGCGGCGGCACCACGATCGGCCCGGCGACGCTCGGCCAGCTGCCCGCGCCGGTGCGCTCGGCGGTCATCGACGCGATCGCCGGCGCGACGTCCAGCGTGTTCCTGTGGGCGATCGCGGCGACGGTGTTCGTGCCGCTGCTCGCGGTGTTCATCCGGGACGTGGCGCTGCGGGGGAACGACGAAACGCGCGAGGAACGCACGCTCGTTGCGCAAGAAGGGTAGTTTCGCGCACCCAATGCGCGAATATCCCTAGAAAGTTGGCACCTGGTGCGCGAAGCTGCGAAACTTTGAGCAGTAACGCGCACCAGACGACCTTAGGGAGAGAGCCGTGACGGAGCAGCCCGGTGCCGGAATGCGGGCGGACATCGCCGAGCAGCCGGCGGTGTTCGCGAGACTCGTCGACGAGCAGGCCGAGAAGATCGCCGCCGTCGCCGCACAGATCGTGTCGTGGCAGCCGCGCAACGTGATCTTCACGGCGCGTGGCACGTCCGACCACGCCGCGCTGTACGCGGCGTACCTCACCGAGATCCGACTCGGCATCCCCGTCGGCCTCGCGTCGCCGTCGGCGATGACGCTCTACGGCGCCCGCCCCGACCTGCGGGACACGCTCGTCGTCGGGGTCAGCCAGAGCGGCGGCTCACCCGACCTGCGCGAGGTCCTGCGGGTCGCCGGCGAGCAGGGCGCGCACACCCTCGCCGTCACCAACAACGCCGAATCGCCGCTGGCGCAGGCCGCCGAGCTGCACGTCGACGTCGTCGCCGGGCACGAGATCGCCGTCGCGGCCACCAAGACCTACACCGCGGAGCTGCTCGCGCTGCTCATGCTGGTCGAGAGCGTCAAGGGCGGCGGCACGCTGCCCGCCGAGGAGCTCGCCGAGCTGCGCAAGCTGCCCGGTCACGCCGAGCGGGTCCTCGCCGACGACAGCGCGGCCGACCTCGCCGCCCGCTACCGCTTCGCCGACCGGATCGTCACCACCGGCCGGGGCTACGCGTACCCCACCGCCCGCGAGACCGCGCTCAAACTCATGGAGACCTCCTACGTGGCGGGCCTCGCGTTCTCCGGCGCGGACCTGCTGCACGGCCCACTCGCCATGGCCGACCCGGATGTTCCCGTCCTGGCCGTCGTCGGCGGCGGGCCCGCCGGCACCTCGATGCGCGACGTCGTCGGCCGGCTCGGTGAGCGCCGCGCCGACGTGGTCGTCTTCGGGCCGTCCGCGGTCGACGGCGCCGCCGGCTGGGTCGAGACCCCGGCGGTCGACGAGCGCTACGCGCCGCTGCTGGACATCCTGCCGCTGCAGCGGCTCGCGCTGTCCCTGGCCCTGCACCGGGGCGAGAACCCCGACGCGCCGCGCGGCCTCAAGAAGGTGACGGCGACGCTGTAGGGGACACGTCGACGACCGCGGGCCGGCCCTCGCGCATGGCCCGCGTCTCGAACGACACCGGCGGCCGGTCGGCGACCAGGATCTGATACGCCGGCCGGCTCCCGGACAGGTTGAGCAGCTCGAACGCGAAGTTGCAGCGGTAGCTGTCCGGCCCTGCCGCCAGTACACCGGCGGAAAGGGACGTCACGGCCACGACCTTGCCGTCCTGATCGGCCACCTTCACCGTGGCCCCGGAAACGATGTCCTGCACCGGCGCCAGGCACGGCGTGCCCGGGACACCCGCCGCGGCGCCGGCCACGCTCACATAGCCGTGCAGCAGGAAGCCGTCGGGCTTGCTGGTCTCGTCGGCCCGGCCCACCCACCCGCAGCCACCGAGGGACAGGACGAGGGGAAGGGCAAGCAACAGGCGGCGCACCGGCTCACCTTAGTCTGGTACCTGTGTCGACCCTGCGTGACCTCGTCGAAGAGCACACCTCCCTCGCCCCTGAGGACATCGAGCACCTGCACCGCCTCGCCGGCGACTGGCAGATCGTGTCCGACCTGTCCTTCGCCGACCTGCTCATGTGGGTGCCGATCGCGGACCGCGGCGAGTTCCTGTGCGTCGCGCAGGTGCGGCCGACCACCGCGCCCACGGCCTACCAGGACGACCAGGTCGGGCGGATCTCCGGCGGGCCCGAGGTCGCGCACCTGACCATCGTCCGGTCGCAGGGGCGGATCTGGCGGGAGGGGGATCCCGTCTGGTACGGCGACATGCCCGCCCGCCACGAGGCGATCCCGGTCCGCCGCCGGGGTGAGACCCAGGTCATCGCCGTCGTCGGCCGCGACACGAACCTCAGCACCGCCCGGACCCCGGCGCAGCTGGAGCTCAACTACCTGACCACCGCCGACGACCTGGCGCAGATGATCGCCGACGGCACGTTCCCGCCGCCGCGGCACCCCGGGGAGACCACCAGCGCCCCCCGCATCGGCGACGGCCTGGTCCGGCTCGACGCGTCCGGCAAGGTCACCTACGCCAGCCCGAACGCCCAGTCCGCGTACCGCCGGCTGGGACTCGCCGCCCACCTGGTGGGGGAGAGCCTCGCCGAGATCACCGGCCGGCTCGTCGACGACCCCCTCGAGGGCAAGGACGCCACCGACCGGGTCCACGCCGCGCTGCGCGGCGACGCGCCGGCCCGCAAGGAGCTGGAGGCCCGCGGCGCCACCGTGCTCATGCGGGCGCTGCCACTCATGCCGGCGGGGGTGCCGATCGGCGCCCTGGTCCTGGTCCGCGACATCACCGAGGTCCGCCGCCGGGACCGGCAGCTCATGACGAAGGACGCGACGATCCGCGAGATCCACCACCGGGTCAAGAACAACCTGCAGACCGTCGCCGCGCTGCTGCGGCTGCAGGCCCGGCGGGTCGGCGTCCCGGCCGCCCGGCACGCCCTGGAGGAGTCGGTCCGCCGGGTCGCCTCGATCGCGCTGGTCCACGAGACGCTGTCGATGTCGGCGTCGGACACCGCGGACGAGGCGGTCGAGTTCGACGGCATCGTCGACCGGGTCGCCGCCGCGGCCGTCGAGGTCGGCGCCTCCGACTTCACCGTGGCGCTGCGCCGCGACGGCGACTTCGGGGTGCTGCCCGCGGAGATCGCCACCCCACTGGTCATGGTCCTCAACGAGCTGCTGCAGAACGCCGTCGAGCACGCGTTCGAGCCGCCCCGCGCGGGCGCCCCGGAGGTCGTCGTCTCCGTCCACCGATTCCGCAAGCAGCTGCACGTCACCGTCGCCGACAACGGCCGGGGCCTGCCGGAGGGGTTCGACCTGGACAGCAGCGAGCGCCTCGGGCTGCAGATCGTGCGGACCCTCGCCACGGGGGAGCTGCGCGGCACGATCGAGCTGCGCACCCGGGCCGAGGGCGGCACGGAGGCCGTGATGGTCGTCCCACTGGCAAAACGCTGAAACCTACCGAACTGTGGGACCCTCGCCGGCGCGTGGCTTCGTAGCAGGTGATTCCCGCCCGCATTTCCTATCGGCTGAGTCTTATTTTTGTTACGTCTGGGTGACGTAGGTCTGAGACAACCCTCACGCCGACGTGGCGTAAGGACCGGTCGACGTGGAAGACTGCACCCTATGCACGCTGCTTCTCTGCGGCTCGTCAGCCGCCGACACGTCGACTACGGTCGCGTGCGCAGCGCCATGTGTCCGGCTTGCTGAAACGCCGCCCGCAGAATTTTCTTTTCCCGGGCGCGCGACTCGCGCCGGATTCTCCATGACATTGACGTCATCCATCGCGCATCTTCCGCGATAGGCCGGCGCAGGCTCGCGTGCTCTCAACCCTGAGAGGACGCCGATATGACGGTGAACACCGTCCCGGCAGGCAACGCCGCACCAGCTCCCCGTCCCGCGTCCCGCGGTGGACGGGCCGGTGCCGGCGGGCGCCCTCGCGGCGAGGGGCAATGGGCGCTCGGCCACCGCGAGCCGCTCAACCCCAACGAGCGCAGCAAGAAGGACGACAACCCGCTCAACGTCCGGGCCCGCATCGAGACGATCTACGCGCACCGCGGTTTCGACTCGATCGACCCCGCCGACCTGCGCGGCCGGTTCCGCTGGTTCGGCCTGTACACGCAGCGCAAGCCCGGCATCGACGGCGGCCGCACCGCGATCCTCGAACCCGAGGAGCTCGACGACAAGTACTTCATGCTGCGCATCCGCAGCGACGGCGGCCAGCTGAACCTGGCACAGCTGCGCACCATCGCGTCGATCTCCACCCGGTTCGGCCGGGACACCGCGGACATCACCGACCGGCAGAACATCCAGCTGCACTGGATCCGGGTCGAGGACGTCCCGCAGATCTGGCAGGAGCTCGAGGCCGTCGGCCTGTCCACCACCGAGGCCTGCGGCGACACCCCGCGGGTCGTGCTGGGCAGCCCGATCGCCGGCGTCGCGGAGAGCGAGGTGCTCGACCCGACCGAGGCGATCACCGAGATCACCGCCCGCTTCATCGGTGACCCGTCGCTGTCCAACCTGCCGCGCAAGTTCAAGTCGTCGATCTCGTGGCTGCCGGACACGCCGTACGAGGCGAACGACATTTCCTTCGTCGGCGTCATCCACCCCGATCACGGCCCCGGCTTCGACCTCTGGGTCGGCGGCGGCCTGTCGACCAACCCGATGCTCGCCCAGCGCCTCGGCGTGTGGGTGCCGCTGCACGAGGTCGTCGACGTGTGGCACGGCGTCATCCAGATCTTCCGCGACTACGGGTACCGCCGGCTGCGCACCCGCGCCCGGCTGAAGTTCCTCGTCGCCGACTGGGGTGTGGCGAAGTTCCGCGAGGTCCTGGAGACCGAGTACCTCAAGCGCGCCCTCATCGACGGCCCGTCGCCGGACCTGCCGGAGAAGCCGATCGACCACATCGGCGTGCACAAGCAGTGGGACGGCAAGTACTTCGTCGGCGCGGCGCCCCTCGCGGGCCGCAGCTCCGGCACCCAGCTGACGGCGGTGGCCGACCTGGCCGAACGGCACGGCAGCGACCGGGTGCGGCTCACCCCGTACCAGAAGCTCATCGTGCTCGACATCGCCGAGGCCGACACCGAGGCCGTCGTCCGGGGCCTGCGCGACGTCGGCCTTGAGGCCCGCCCGTCCAGCTGGCGGCGCAGCACGATGGCCTGCACCGGCATCGAGTTCTGCAAGCTGGCGATCGTGGAGACCAAGGCCCGCGCCGCCGAGCTCGTCGAGCACCTGGAGAAGAAGGTCGCCGAGCTCGACGCCGACATCTCCATCCACCTCAACGGCTGCCCCAACGCCTGCGCCCGCACCCAGGTCGCCGACATCGGCCTCAAGGGCATGCTCGTGCGCGACGACGTCAGCGGCGACATGGTCGAGGGCTTCCAGATCCACCTCGGCGGCGGCCTCGGCATGGCGGCCGGGCAGAACGCCGGCTTCGGCCGGAAGCTGCGCGGCCTGAAGACCACCGCCGCCGACCTGCCCGCCTACGTCGAGCGGGTCACCAACCACTACCTGGCCGGCCGCGAGTCCGGCGAGTCCTTCGCGCACTGGGTGCTGCGGGCCCCGGAGGACGAACTGCGATGAGCGAACGAATGGCTCCCTTGTACTGCCCGTACTGCGGGGACGAGGACCTCCGGCCGCACGAAGAGACCCACGGCGCATGGGAGTGCCGCAGTTGCGCACGGGTCTTCGCACTGAAATTCCTGGGACTTGCGGCACGAATGTTGGAGGCGAAGCGATGAGCACAGCCGTTGCACGTACGAGGGAAGAGTCCATAGCGCTGGCCAAGGAGGCGTCCGCCCGCCTCGAAGGCAAGACCGCTGACAAGATCGTGGAGTGGGCCGCCGGCGAGTTCGGCGACCGGTTCTGTGTGACCAGCTCGTTCGCCGACGCCGTCCTCGCCCACGTCGTGTCGAAGGTGGTGCCCGGCGTGCCGGTCATCTTCCTCGACACCGGCCTGCACTTCGCCGAGACGCTCCGGGTCCGCGAGGTCGTCCAGCGGACCCTGCCGGTGACGGTCCGCTCGATCCGCCCGCGCCAGACCGTGGCCGAGCAGGACGCCGAGTTCGGCCCGCGCCTGTACGCCCGCGACCCCGACGAGTGCTGCTTCCTGCGCAAGATCGAGCCGCTGGAGCGGGCCCTCTCGGACTACGACGCGTGGGCCGCCGGCCTGCGCCGCGACGAGTCGCCGAGCCGCGCCAACACGCCGATCGTCGGCTTCGAGCAGGCCCGCGACAAGTTCAAGGTGTCGCCCCTCGCCCAGTGGTCGCAGGCCGACGTCGACGCGTACATCTCCCGCTACAACGTGCCGGTCAACGCGCTCATGCGGCAGGGGTACGCCTCGGTCGGCTGCTGGCCGTGCACCCGGCGGACCCCTCCCGGCGGCGACCCGCGCGGCGGGCGCTGGCCGATGTTCGACAAGACCGAATGCGGGTTGCACGCGGGGTGAAGTTTCGTAGTGCGCAGCATGGGGGTTTTGGGGTGGCGCAGCCCCCCACGGAACCGCCGGCGAAGCCGGGGGAGCTGGGAACAGCGGTTTTACTTGTGGCGCACGGGTCGTCAGACCCGCGGGCGGCGGCCTCGACGAGAGCCCTCGCCCGCGCGGTCGCGGCCCAGCGTCCCGGGCTGGACGTGCGGACGTCCTACCTGGACCATGCGGGGCCGCGGCCGGACCGGGTGCTGCTCGACATGCAGCGGCTCGGGCATCGCTCGGCGGTGGTGGTACCCCTGCTGCTGACGTCCGCCTTCCACGGCCGCGTCGACCTGCCGGGCGTCATCGACACGGCATACGACAACGGCCTGCAATTGCGGGTGCATCTCACCGACGTCCTCGGACCGGTCGGCGGAGTCGTGCCACCGTTGCTCCTCGCGGCGTTGCGCCGCCAGCTGCCGTCGGTCGACGCGGACGGGATCGTCATGATCGCCGCCGGTACGCGGGACGATCTGGCCAGGCACACCGTGGACCTGACGGCCGCCGAGTTCGGACGATCGCTTGGGCTGCCGTGCCGGGCGGCCTTCGCTTCCGGGTCGCCGGTGACCGGCGCCGTCGCGGTGTCGGCGCTGCGGGACCAAGGCTGCTCCAGGGTTGCGATCTCCTCGTACTTCCTGGCCACCGGCAAGCTGCACGAGAGCGCGATCACCTCCGCGGTGTCCGCCGGCGCGCTGGAACCTGTCGCACCGCCCCTCGGTCGCGCGCTTGACCTGGCCAGGCTCGTTGTTGCCAGGGTCGGCCGGGTATCGCCCGCCACGGTGGATCTCGCCGCCTGAGGGTGGCCTTGGAACCGTACGGCTACCTTGGACGTATGCAGATGACATGCCCGAAGTGCCGCGGCGAGATGCGGCAGTACGAGCGCAGCGGTGTCACCATCGACCAGTGTCTCGAGTGCCGGGGCATCTTCCTCGACCGGGGTGAGCTGGAGAAGCTCACCGACGCGGAAAACGCCTGGCGCGGGCGTCAGCAGCAGCCGGGCGCTCCCGGTGTCCCGCCCGGCACCCCGGGGTTCCCGCCGCCCGGCGCCCCGCAGGCCTATCCGCAGCAGCCGGCCTACGGCCAGCAGCCGTATGGGCAGCCCGTTCACGGGCAGCCCGCGTACGGCCAGCCGGTGCATGGTCAGCCGGGGTACGGGCAGCCGGCGTACGGGGCGCCCGGGCACGGCCAGCCGCATTACCCGCAGCAACACGGCCACTACGGTCATTACGGCCACCACAAGAAGCGCAAGAAGCACCACCGGGACAGCTTCTTCGAGGAACTGTTCGACTGACCGCACCGGCCGGGGCGCCTGCGGAAACGGCTGACTCGCGCTTGGTGGCGGAGGGCTACCTTGGGGGTATGCAGATGACATGCCCGAAGTGCCGCGGCACGATGCAGTCGTACGAACGCAGCGGCGTCACCATTGAACAGTGCCTGGAGTGCCGGGGGACGTTCCTGGACCGCGGTGAGCTGGAGCGGCTGATCGACGTCGAGTCCGCCGCCATGCGGGGTCAGTATCCGCCCGGCTACCCGCCGCCCGGATATGGCCAGCAGCCCTACGGCGGCGGCGGTTATGGACAGCCCGGCTACGGGCAGCCCGGCTATCCGCCACCCGGCTACGGACCCGGCTACTACGACGGGCCGAACTTCCCGCCGCCCGGCCCCAACGACCCCCACTATCGTGGGTAACCCCGATTGTTGTGGTCCGCACGTGAAACGCCCCGGCGCATCGGCCGGGGCGTTTTCGTCTTCGGTGCTGCTCTGATCTTCGGCGCCTTTTCGTCTTCGCTGCGCTTCGGGCCTGAGCTGCGGTGTTTTGGTGCGCTTATGGGAAGGCTATGCGGAGTGAGCGCGGACCCGGAGGCCACCGCGACGCTTCATCAAGCGACGCTCGTCTTCGCTCATTCCGCCCCAGACACCTGCGTCCTGACCGGAGTCGAGTGCCCATTGCAGGCAGTCACTGGTCACGGAGCAGCGCTGGCAGACTGCCTTCGCCTGCTCGACCTGCAGCAACGCCGGGCCCGATGTTCCAATGGGGAAGAACAGCTCCGGGTCCTCGTCGCGGCAGAGGGCATGGTGGCGCCAGTCCGACATGGCGGCAACACTCCTTGTTGTTTTCGCGGATCGTTGTTAGTGATTCCCTATATGCATCTCGCGTAACGTCTCGGCTAGGCGGAGCCTGAAGATCCGTAACGCGCCTGCGGGCAACGCTCAGTGTTCGTTTCGCTTGTGAATGCTTTCACGAACTACCGCGATGTCAAGGGGTCCAAACCAAGAAAATCCAAGTCGGTGAGCAAGCTCACGCACCGTTTGTCCGATTTTAATACGTTTAGGGACCCTGAATCGCAACAGTCAGTTACCAATGTAGTACGGCTCGGTCAACGACCGGAGGGGTTTCGGAGATGCGGTCGCGGTGTCTCTCTCGCGACTCTCTGCAACTTTCTCCCCCTTCGGTGGACGATCGCCGGGGGTGACTCAACACACTACGCGTAACGCCCCCGGCACGGACGCGAAATCCAACTTGTCGCACTCTCCGAGGTACTCCCCGTCAACCTGGAAAGCGATCGGTTTGGCAGCGGTGAGCGTGAACCCGGCAAGATCGTGCATCCGCAGCACCTGCTTACCCTTCGGATCACTGCCCCGCGCCAGCTGGGCCATCGTCCGGGCCGTGCTCCCGACCTGCATCTGCAGCAGGCCGAGCACGTCGAGCCCCGTGTCGAAGGAGGCCCGCGGATTCGGATCCACCGGCCGCTCGCCGATGTATGTCCACGGTGCGGTGTTCTGCACCAACATCCACGTTAGCCCGGACC
The DNA here is from genome assembly GCF_042653625.1 of Dactylosporangium cerinum. Classification (NCBI taxonomy): domain Bacteria; kingdom Bacillati; phylum Actinomycetota; class Actinomycetes; order Micromonosporales; family Micromonosporaceae; genus Dactylosporangium; species Dactylosporangium cerinum. Next base: position 140,725 of record NZ_JBHSIU010000053.1, read on the forward strand.
TGGCCGGTTCGCCCGGTAGCTCGAGCGTGAGGAGCGGCACCCGGCGGTTCGTCGTCACGTACTGCTGCGCGATCGCCCTGAAATAGAGCCACGGCGTGGACGTCGAACCCTTGTGTCTGGCCTGGTCAACCCGGCGCACGACCTCCGCGTCCAACCCCATACCGGCGCAGAACGTAAAATAGCGGTCGTCGGCGCGGCCGAGGCCGATGATCCGCTCCCGCCGGTCCCGCAGCGCCTCCAGGATCGCGCCGGTGCCCTCGGCCCAGTCGCTCGGCAACCCCAACGCCCGCGCGAACACGTTCGTGGAGCCACCTGGCACCACCGCCAGGGCCGGCCGTTCCTGCGCCCGCCCCTCCGCCGCGCCGGCGTCGAACGTCATCAACCCGTTGACCGCCTCGTTGACGGTGCCGTCCCCGCCGAGCGTCACGACCAGGTCGAACCCGTCCCGGGCGGCGTCCCGCGCCAGCTCCACCCCATGGCCTTTGCGCTGCGTATACGCCACCTCCAGGTCGACCTGGCTGCGCAGCGCCCGCACCAGGATGTCCCGACCGCGTTCGGTGGTGGTCGTCGCGTTCGGGTTGACGACCAGGAGGGCTCGCATGGGCGGCACTGTACCCGCTCTCCAGCGCGATAAGGTTGGTGCGCGCGATACGGCGCTTCTGGAAGGGAATGCCAGGTGAGCGGCACGACAGCGCCCGAACAGGTGCCGGCAACCCTGCGGTGGGCGGTGCGGCTGCTGTTCCTGGAGGGTGTGGGGCTGGCCTTGCTCACGCTGCTCTTCGTCTATTTCGACGTCACCGCCGAGTGGACCGCCGCCGAGGTCGCGCTCTCCTCGACCGGCTACCTGGCACTCATGACCGCGCTGTTCCTCGGCGTCGCCGTCGCGCTGCACCGCCGCCGCCGGTGGGCCCGCGGCCCCGGCATCGTCGCCCAGATGCTGCAGATGCCGATCGGCTGGACGATGCTCACCCACGGCCAGCCCTTGATCGGGGCGCCCCTGTTCGCCCTCGGCCTCATCGGCGCGGTGCTGCTGTTCGCCCCGTCCACCCGCATAGCGCTCGGCATCCGCTGACCTCCGGCCGGGCCGGCGTCCGCTGATCTCGGGCCGGCCTGGCGTCCGCTGATCTCGGGCCGGCTGGCGTCCGCTGATCTCCGGCTGGGTCGGCTTCCGCCGATCTCAGGCCAAATGTAGGAGACGGCGGCATTGCAGGTCCCGCAGGTGGCCGGTGTCGCTTACGCTCGTTTGTCGTGACGGTCGCACCCGCTTACCAGGTCCTCGCCGACCGGCTCCGCGTCGAGATCATGTCCGGCCACCTCCTGCCTGGCGCCCGGCTGCCGACCGAGCCGCAGTTGTGCGAACAGTCGGGCCTGAGCCGCTCCACCGTCCGCGAGGCGCTCCGCCTCCTCAGCAGCCAGCACCTGATCGTCACCACCCGCGGCGTCAACGGCGGCAGCTTCGTCGCCGAGCCCGACGCCCGCACTCTCGGCGAATCCCTCACCGACGGCGTCGGCCTCCTGCTCGCCAACGGCGTGGTCAAGGGCGACGACTTCCTCGAGGTCCGCCGCATGCTCGAGGTCCCCGCCGCCGGCCTGGCCGCCGCCCGCCGCGAGGCGCACCACCTGCGCGAACTCGAGGCGGCCATGTTCGACCCCGACACGACGAGCCTCGACGAACGCATCGCCACGCACGCCGCGTTTCACCTCGCGGTCGCGGCCGCCTCCGGCAACACCCTGCTCTGCCTGGTCGTCCGCCCGCTCTACACCGTCACCGACCGCAAGGCCGCCGCCCACAACGCGCCGCTGCCGATGTGGCGGATCATCGACCGGGACCACCGCAACCTGCTCGTGGCGATCCGCGACCAGGACATCGATCTCGCCATGGAGATCGCCCGCGGGCACATCGACAACGTCCGGCCGTCGGAGGTCCCGCCGCAGCACGCCCGTGAGCCGGTGCCCGGTGTGGCGGCCCTCAAGGAACGCCCGGTGTAGACCTGTTTCGGCACCCCCCCGTGAGCTGGTGTGCCGGTTCCCCCTGGTGTAGCGGGGTGCCTGGTGTAGCGGGGTGCCTGGTGTAGCGGGGTGCCTGGTGTAGCGGCGGCTCAAGGACGCCCGTCGGTCCAGGGCATGCTGCCCGTCAGGCGGTTCGCCAGGTCGTGGTGCTGCTTGGTGCCGGGCCGCCGCTTCTCCTGCAACCTACCCCAGGCCACCTAATTGATCTCCAAAGCGGTAACCGTCCGACTACGCTACTTCGGGCGGCGTTTCGTCAGGCGGATGCTGGCCTGCAGGCCGTCGACCGATGCCGACACCTCGTCGGCCAGGGCGCTGAGCACCTGCCAGGCGAAAGACTCGCCGCCGGGCAGTCGCTCCGTCGGCGAGCCCAGCGGCACCGTCGTCTCGACCGTCAGCGCGTCGGCGGTGACGGTGAACCGGCAGGCGAGCTCGACCGTGTCGCCGAGCTGCGGCGTCTCGCTCGCGACCGCGAGCAGCATCGCGCAGGCCTCGTCGACGGCGATGCGCAGGTCTTCGATCTCGTCGAGGGTGAACTGCAGGCGTGCGGCCAGACCCGCCGTCGCGGTGCGCAGCACCCCCAGATAGGCGGGGGACGCGGGCACGGCCAGCAGGACGACGTCGTCGCCGTCGGAGCCTGACCTCTTCGGAACCACCTGAGTCACGCGATGAACCCCCTTGCCCGCGACTCTACGACGTTTCCGCACGCACCGGTGCGGCGGACACGACGGCGGGCGACCAGGCGACTCCGACAGGGGGTGCGGCAAGCGCGATGGACGCCGTCATGCCGTCGCCGCGAGGGTGGACAGCGCGTCGCCGGACAGCCGGTACGGCAGCCAGTCGGACTTGTGGCGCGCGCCCAACGCCTCGTAGAACGCCCGCGCCGGGTTCCAGTCCAGCACCGACCACTCCAGGCGGGGGTAGCCGGACTCCACGCAGATCCGCGCGAGCGCCGCGACCAGCGCCTTTCCGGCGCCGGTGCCGCGGGCGATCGGACGCACGTACAGATCCTCCAGGTACACGCCGTGCACGCCCTCCCAGGTGGAGAACGTCCGGAACCACAGCGCCATCCCGACCGTCTGCCCGTCGATCCGGGCGACATGGCAGAACACCGACGGGGACGGGTTGAACAGCGCGACCCGCAGCTGCTCCGGCGTCAGGTGGCACTCCTCGACGGCCTTCTCGAACTCGGCGAGCTCGAACACCATCTCGACGATCGCCGGCACGTCCTCGTCCACCGCCGGGCGGATCTCTACGCTCATCTATGTCCTTCCGATAAAGAAACGCCCCCCAACCCGCGTCTGCGAGGTGGGGGGCGAACTCGTGAGCGGCTTTGGGGCGCTCACGAGGATTGCAGGGTTTGGCTGAGCCAGCAGGTCAGGCCTGCTTCGTCTCCCAGAAGATCTTCGCGATCTCGTCGATCTTCGCGAGCAGCTTCTCGGCCACGGCCGGGTCGACCGAACCCTTGGCGCCGGACGCGCCCGCGAGCTTCGTCGCCTCGTTGAAGAGGTTGTGCAGCTCCGGGTACTTCTCGAAGTGCGGCGGCTTGAAGTAGTCGGTCCACAGCACCCACAGGTGGTGCTTGACCAGTTCGGCGCGCTGTTCCTTGATCAGCAGCGCCCGGGTGCGAAACTCGGCGTCGCTGCTGGCCTGATACTTCTCGGCGATTGCTTTGACGGACTCGGCCTCAATACGGGCCTGCGCCGGGTCGTAGACACCACACGGCAGGTCGCAGTGGGCACTCACCACGGTGCGCGGGGTGAAAAGCCGCGACAGTCGCATCGAACCCTCCAGGGTGATTTGCGATGATCCTCAGTTCCTGACCCTACTCCTATCCAAGCCCGGGGATTTCATGCGGCTACCGTGGTTCGTGGCACTCGTGGACGGCCCGTCGATGGTGCCAACACTCAGGCACGGCGACCGGATTCTCGTGCGCCGCACGAGCACCGCACGGCCCGGTGACGTCGTCGTCGGGTGTTTCCGCAGCCGACCAGGCCAACTCATGGTCAAACGGGTGGCCCGGGCCGACGGAGACGGATGGTGGCTGACCGGCGACAACCCCTTCGCGTCGTCCGATTCCGCGGACTACGGGACGGCTGACGTCATCGGACGTGTGACATTTCGCTGGTGGCCACAACCGGTGCGGTTGCGCCGTGCCCGGGCGTAAGGTGATGCGGATACCGGGTCACCCCCGCTGAATCGCATCTTGAGCGCTTTCACCACCATGCGCTCCGCGGAAACACCAGCATTGTCAGACGTGGCAAAGGAGCCCCCGTGTCTGCACCCGTGACCAATCATGCCCTTGAAGGGCCAGTCTTCGACCTGCATCAGGGCGGCAAGATGTCCGTCCAGTCCAGTGTCCCCCTCGCCACCCGGGAAGACCTCGCCCTCGCCTACACCCCGGGCGTCGCCCAGGTGTGCGAGGCCATCGCCGCCGACGAGTCGCTCGTGCACGAGCTGACCTGGGTCGGCCGGGCGGTCGCCGTGGTCACCGACGGATCGGCGGTCCTCGGCCTGGGCAACATCGGCCCGCGCGCCGCGATGCCGGTGATGGAGGGCAAGGCCGTGCTCTTCAAGCAGTTCGGCGGGGTGGACGCGGTGCCGATCTGCCTCGACACCCAGGACCCGGACGAGATCGTCGCGATCGTCACCGCGCTCGCTCCGTCGTTCGGCGGGATCAACCTCGAGGACATCTCCGCACCGCGCTGCTTCGACATCGAGCGCCGGCTGGAGGCGACCCTGCCGATCCCGGTCTTCCACGACGACCAGCACGGCACCGCGATCGTCGTGCTCGCCGCGCTGCGTAACGCCGCCCGCGTCCTCGGACGCCGGCTGGGCGACCTGCGCATCGTCGTCAGCGGCGCCGGCGCCGCGGGCGTCGCGGTCACCAAGATGCTGATCAGCGGCGGCGCAGATGCCGGCGAGATCGTGGTCCTGGACTCGCGTGGCTGCCTGCACGGCGGTCGCGGCGACCTCAACCCGGAGAAGGCCGCGCTCGCCGCCCTCACCAACGCCGGCGGCATCACCGGCGACATCGCCAACGCCCTGCGCGGCGCCGACGTCCTCATCGGCGTCTCCGGCGGCACCATCGGCGAGGCCGCGCTGGCCGGCATGTCACCCGGCGGGGCGATCTTCGCCCTGGCCAACCCGACGCCGGAGGTGCACCCGGACATCGCGTCCCGGTATGCCGCTGTGGTCGCCACCGGGCGCAGCGACTTCCCCAACCAGATCAACAACGTGCTCGCGTTCCCCGGCATCTTCCGCGGGGCCCTCGACGCCGGCGCGACCCGGATCACCGACGACATGAAGGTCGCCGCCGCGACGGCCATCGCCGAGGTCCTGGCCGAGGGGGAGCTGTCCACCGGCGCGATCGTGCCCAGCGCCCTGGACCCCCGGGTCGCACCGGCGGTCGCGGCCGCGGTCGCCGCAGCCGCCCGCCGCAACGGTGTGTTGAGATAACCGTATGCGTGCCGCTTTCGCGTCCAGCTTCAACGATGCCGATCCGCTCGCCGGCCTCACGGTCGGCGATGCGCCGGAGCCGGCGCCCCTCGACGGCTGGGCCGTGGTGGACGTGCGCGCCAGCGCACTCAACCACCACGACCTGTGGTCGCTGCGGGGCGTCGGCCTCCGGACGGACCAGCTGCCGATGATCCTCGGCTGCGACGCCGCCGGTATCGGCCCCGACGGCGCCGAGGTGGTCGTCTACCCCGTCGTCTTCACCGAGAAGGGCGACTTCTCGATCCTGTCCGAGCACTACCAGGGCACCGTGGCCGAGCGGGTGACCGTCCCGGCGTACAACCTGGTGCCGAAGCCCTCCGAACTCACCTTCGCGGAGGCGGCCTGCCTGCCCACGGCGTGGCTGACCGCGTACCGGATGCTGACCACCAAGGGGCGTCTGGAGGCCGACGGGGCGGTGCTGGTGCAGGGGGCCGGGGGAGGGGTGGCCACGGCCGCGGTGCTGCTCGCCAGGGCCCTCGGTGCGCGGGTGTACGCCACCAGCCGCGACGCGGAGAAACGCGACCGCATCGCGGCCCTGGGCGCCACCGCGCTCGACTCGGGTGCCCGCCTGCCCGAACGCGTCGACGTTGTGATCGAGACCGTCGGCGAGGCCACCTTCGAACACTCGACGAAGTGCGCGAAACCCGGCGCCCGCATCGTCGTCTCCGGCGCCACCAGCGGGCACCTCCCGCAGGTCAACCTGCGCCGCCTGTTCGCGCTGCAGCTGGAGATCCTCGGCAGCAGCATGGGTACCCCGGACGAGCTCGCCGACCTGATGGCGCTGCTCGCCAAGACCGGTGTACGGCCGATCATCGACTCGGTGATCCCGTTCTCCGACGCCCGTTCCGCTTTCGAGAAGCTCCACTCCGGCGACGTCTTCGGCAAGGTGGTCCTCGACCACACCGCCTGAGGTCACGCCGTTTGGGACCACCGTCCAGGACCGCACCGCCCAGCAGGCTGGCCGCCCAGCCTGCTGGGCCGTCTGGGTCGTTCAGCGGGCTGGGCTGTCTGGCGGGCTGGGTCGTCCGGCACGCTGAGTCGTCTGGCGGCGGGGTCGTTCAGCAGGTGAAACTACGCACGGTGAATGGCTCGGAGATCAATTAGTCGGGCCTTGGTAGCGTTTGGTGAAAGGCCGCCGGACGCCGCTTTGCAGTGGTCGTGCAAGGGGTCCGGTGGTCACAGCCGGTCGTCGAACGACGGTCCGCGTGGCAGTTGCTGCCGCGCGGACGTGTCGCCGTAGAGCTCCAGGAGCAGGAACGCGACGGTCAGCGACTGGACCTCGGCGAAGGAGCTGGCTCCGGGGCTCAGGTAGGGGTCGTTGTGGTTGCCGCCCGGAAGCGTGAGCATCGCCTTCGACCAGGGGACCACGTCGTAGGTGGCCTTGCCGGAGGCGTAGGAGACCAGCGGGTCGGCGTCGCCGTGGACGAAGAGCAGTGACGCCGGGGTGCCGGTGAACGCGGTGCCGACGCCGAGGCCGCTGCCGGCCAGGATGATGCCCGCGTGCAGGCGGGCGTCGCGGCCGGCGGTGAACAGGCCGACGGTGGTGATCGCGCCGGCGGAGTGGCCGGCGGCAGCGAGGCGGTTGCCGTCGATGCGCTTGCCGAGCGGGCCGGCGAGGACCTGGCTCAGGACGAAGCTCGCGTCGGCCGGCTGGTTGAGCACGTCGTAGACGTCGAGCCTGGGCGCGCTGCGGGTGGTGTTGGGGTAGGCGGGGGCGATCACCGCGAACCCGGCCGCCGCCCACGCGGTGAGCAGCGGCGCGAAGGATTCCGGGGTGCCGTTGAGGCCGTGGCTGAACACGACCGCGGGGACCTTCGCGGGCGTGGACGGTATCCAGATGACGGTGCGCAGGACGCGGCCTTCGCGGTGATACGTGATCTCCTGCCGTGACACGTCGAGCGCGCTCGACGGCACCGCGAGCGGCGCCAGCGGCGTGACCTGGGCGAGCCGGGGCACGGCGGCCCCGGGGGAGGAGGGCGACGGCGTGACCCAGCGGGCCGGTGCCGGCTGACCCGTGCAGCCGGACACGCCGGCCACGAGTGCCAGGGCCAGGGCCAGGAGGGCCGGCAGGGCGGCAAGACGACGGCGCGTGGCACCTACCGAACGACGGCGCATGGCACCAACCGTACGAGGGCGGCGCCGCGTTCAAGGCTGGCCCGGCGGGCGATTTCCGGTTAGGTTGCCGCCATGTCCGTCGTCTTCCGGGTGCTCACGGCCGTGAGTGCGCTGGCCGGAATCGTGTTGCTGCTCGACTACACCCATGGTGACGGGGGAGTGTTCGTCTACTTCACCGTGCAGAGCAGCGTGATCATCGCGGTCGTGTCGGCCGTCGCGGCGTTGCGGGCGGTGCCGGGGTGGGTGCGGGGCGCGGCCACGTTGTACAGCTGCATCACCGGCACGGTGTACCACGCGCTGCTGGCCAACCCGTCGAGCCCGTTCCACGTGGTCGACTCGGGGGCGCACGCACCGCACAACCTGCTGTTGCACACGGTGACGCCGATCCTGGCGGCGGTCACCTGGCTGATCGTCGATCGGGAGCCGGTGCGGTGGTGGTACGCGGCCGTGTGGCTCGCCTACCCGCTCGCGTATCTGGCGTTCGCGCTGGTGCGGGGCGCGATCGTGCACGAGTACCCGTATCCGTTCGTCGATGCGGGCGAGCTCGGCTACGGCGGTGTGGCGATCTCGGCGCTCGGGTTCACGGTGGCGTTCTTCCTGCTCGGGCTGCTGCTGATCGGCCTGGGAGAACTGGTGCAGAGGGTCAGAACAGCGCTCCCGGGTTGAGGATGCCGCGGGGGTCCAGGGTGCGTTTCGCGGCCCGCAGCACGTCGGTGAACAGGGGGTCGCGCTGCTCGGCCAGCCACGGCAGGTGGTCGCGGCCGACGGCGTGATGGTGGGTGATCGTGCCGCCGTTGGCGGCGATGGCTTCGCTGACCGCGGCCTTGATCTCGTCCCAGATGGCCACCTCGGCGCCGCGCCGCGCCGGGGTGATGATCGTGAAGTAGGGTGCGGGGCCGTCCGGGTAGGCGTGGGTGAAGCGGCAGGTGACCACGGCGACCCGGGCCGGGGCGGCGGCCTGCGCGGCGGCGATCACGGCCGCGTGCAGCGCGTCGAACCTGCTCCACGTGCAGGCGGTCTCGACCGTTTCGACGATCAGCCCGAGCCTGATGAGGGCGTCCCTGGTGTACGGCGCGCGCAGGAACGCGTCCCGCCAGGTGCCCTGGTCACCGCTCGATGTGGCGGCGGTGCCGCCGTGATCGGCGCAGATGGTGACGGCGTCGGCGAGCAGCGGCGTGGTCGGTCCCTCGAAGCCCAGGAGCAGCCGCGCCTGGCCGTCGGTCGCCCCGGCGTTCAGCATCGCCTCGACCGGGTCGAGCAGACGGCAGTTGCTCGGCCGCAGGCCGGCCTGCAGGATCGCGCGGACCGCGGCGACGGCCTGGCCGTACACCGGGAACGCCACCGACGTCGAAGACCTGTCCGAAGGGCGGCGGGACACCCGCAGCCACGCCTCCACGATCACGCCGAGGGTGCCCTCCGAGCCCAGGAACAGCGCGTCGGTGGACGGGCCGGCGCCGCTGCCGGGCACGCGCAACGACTCCACCGGCCCCTGCGGCGTGATCACCCGCAGCGCCTCGACGAAGTCGTCGATGCGGGTCGGTCCGGTCGCGTAGTGGCCGGCGGAGCGGGTCGCGAGCCAGCCGCCGACGGTGGAGAACTCGAAGCTCTGCGGGTAGTGCCGCAGGGTCAGCCCGTGCGGCACCAGGGCCTGTTCGAGGGCCGGGCCGAACACGCCAGCCTGGACCCGGACCGCGTGGTTGACCTCGTCGACCTCGCCGACGCGGTTGAGCCGGCTCAGGTCGAGGGAGATCCACGGGGCGTCGCCGCGGTATTCGACGCCGCCGACGACGGAGGTGCCGCCGCCGTACGGCACGACCGCCGCGCCGACCGCCTCCGCCCAGTCGAGGGTGGCGACGACGTCGTGTGCGGTGCGCGGGTGGCAGACCAGGTCGGGCGGGTTCTCAAGGCGGCCGTGCAGCGCCCGGACCACGTCGCGGAACGCCTTGCCGTACGTGTGGGCGGCCCTGATCACCGGGTCGGCGGTGAACGCCTCCTCCATGATCGACGGGGGGATCAGCCGCGGCGGGTCGAGGACGGGGTCGTAGGGGACCGGCAGGACCGACCCGTCGATCGGCATCCAGGGGCGCAGCGCGGTCTCCGCGAGCCGGCGGCACGCGTCGTCGTCGAGGGCCTCGTCGGCCCATCCCCAGCCCCACCAGGACCGTTCCCGCCAGGCGGCCGACGGGGAGTGCCATGCGGCCATTGACGGAGAGTGCCACAATCCGACACGTTCGGCCACTGACCGCAGGTCAGGTCATGGGTATTCTGTCGGCCATGCCCGATGAGCGCGTCGACCCAAGTCAGAACACTCAGGCATTCCAGGCTTGGGTGGACAACAACAATCAGGCGGCTCAGCCCGCAGCGACCGGTTCCAAGCTCGGCTTCATCGTGGCCGGCGCCGTGGTGGCGGTCGTGCTCGTCGTTGTCGTGGTGCTGCTGGTGGTGTAGATCCCGACCGATTCGAACCGGGTCACACCGTCGAGCGTGGCGTCGCCGCTCAGCCGGAGCCGGGCTGTGTCGTCACCGTCGAGTGCCCAGGTGAGGAAGTCGAGCAGCGTTGCCATCGCCTGGTGGTGGCCGCGTTCCGGGTCGTTCGTGCCGGCGCCGTGCTCGCCGCCGATGATGGTGAGGAACGCCTTCGGCCACGGCGCCGCGCCGTAGGACGTGCGGCCCTGCTCGTAGGCGACCACCGGGTCCTTGTCGCCGTGGATGAACAGCAGCGGCACGGGGCTGCCCTGGTAGGCCCCGGTCGGGCGGCCCGCGAAGATGATGCCGGCCTTGATGCGCGGGTCGCGGTGCACGGTGAACAGCCCGTCGGTGGTGGTGCCGCCGCCGGAGTGCCCGATGGCCGCCATCCGGTCGGTGTCGATGCTGTCGGCGAGTGGGTTGCCGGGCTGCAGCATCTGCGTGATGACGAACGACGCGTCGAGCGACTGGTTCGGCACGTCGTACTTGTTGAACTTCGGCGTGTCCTTCTTCGTGAAGGGGTACGCCGCGGCGACGACCACGTAGCCGGCCTCGGCCAGGAACTTGGTCATGCCCTCCTGCATCTGCGGGTTGCTGTAGAAGCCGTGGCTCCACACGATCAGCGGGTGCTTGCCCGGCAGCGGCTCGGCGTCGCCCTGGACGCGGCCCTTGATCCTGCGGGCCGATCCGCGGGTCGGGTACCACACGGTGGTGGGCAGCGGACGGTCCTTGCCCCGGGCGAATTGGAAGTGCTGCACGCCGACCGCGTGGTCGATCGGGCCGACGGTGCTGGCGGCAGCCGCTGCCGCGCGCGGTTCGCTGGGTGCCTCGGCCCCTGAGGCCGAAAAAGCGCCGCCCAGGAGGAGCAGGGCGGCGGCCAGGAGCGACACAGTTGCAGAACGGTTGCGACTTCGGGGCACGTACAGAATGTAGGTGCGACATGCGCTAAGCCGTTATCACCCGACTGGGGACAATCGATTGGCTTGCCGGACTACACCAGGTTGTCCTTGAACGACCCATTTGGTGGATGCAGCCGGACGTGAATACCCCCAAAAGCGGGCAAAAGCATCAGTCTTCGTCGTCGTCCAGGCGGGCCAGGTAGACGGCGAGGCGTTCGACCGGGATCTCGAACTCAGGGTTCTGGTCGACGAAGTCGCGGAGACGCTCGGCCAACCACTCGAACGTGACCTCCTCCTCGCCCCGGCGCTGGGCGAGTTCCTCGATGCCGCGATCGGTGAAGTACATGGGCACCCCCAGAAGGAAGCGGGGAGGGCATCCGCCCTCCCCGCAGAACGAACGAACGGTCAGCGCTTCGGCAGTGCCGCCTCGACCAGGGCGTGCTGCTCGGCGTCGTGGAGCTTGGTCGAGCCGACCGCCGGGGCGGCCGCGGCGGGGCGGGAGATGCGGCGCAGCCCGACGCCCTGCAGGTGCTCCAGCAGGTTGAGGGCGATGAACGACCACGCGCCCTGGTTGGCCGGCTCCTCCTGCACCCAGGCGAAGTCCTCCGCGTTGGGGAACTGGGCCAGGGCCTCGCGCAGCTCCTCGACCGGCATCGGGTAGAGCTGCTCGACCCGGATGATGGCGGTGTCGGTGATGTCGCGCTCGGTGCGGGCCTGCAGCAGGTCGTAGAAGACCTTGCCGGAGCACAGCAGGACGCGCTTGACGCCGGCGGTGTCCAGGGCCGTGCCCTTGATGCCGGGGTCGCCCAGCACGGTGGCGAAGGTGCCCGTGGTGAAGTCCTCGACCGGGGACACGCACAGCCGGTGCCGCAGCAGCGACTTGGGCGTGAAGACGACGAGGGGCTTCTTCTTCGGCGACAGCGCCTGGCGGCGCAGCAGGTGGAAGTGGTTCGCCGGGGTGGTCGGCACCGCGACCCGCATGTTGTCCTCGGCGCACAGCTGCAGGTAGCGCTCGAGCCGGCCCGACGTGTGGTCGGGGCCCTGGCCCTCGTGCGAGTGCGGCAGGAGCAGCGTCACCGCGGTGCGCTGGCCCCACTTGACCTCGCCGGAGGAGATGAACTCGTCGACGATGGACTGCGCGCCGTTGACGAAGTCGCCGAACTGCGCCTCCCACATGACGAGCGCGTCGGGGTTCTCCACCGAGTAGCCGTACTCGAAGCCCATCGCGGCGAACTCCGACAGCAGCGAGTCGTAGATGAAGAGCTTCGCGTTGTCCTTGATCAGCGCGGACATCGGCATGTAGTCGCCGCCGGTCTCCGCGTCGACGATGCCGGCGTGGCGCTGCACGAACGTGCCGCGGCGGGAGTCCTGGCCGGAGAGCCGGACGGTGACGCCCTGGTTGACCAGCGAGCCGAACGTGATGATCTCGGCGAAGCCCCAGTCGATGTCGCCCTCGGCGGCCATCTTCGCCCGGCGGTCCAGCAGCTGCTGCACGCGCTTGTGCGGGGTGAAGCCGTCGGGGAGCTTGATGTGCGCCTCGCCGATCGCCTGCATGACGCTGACGTCGATCGCGGTGTCGACCACCGGCTCCGGCTCCGGCTCGCGGAGCCGGGTCAGCCGCGACGCCGGGTTGGACGACGCGTCGCGGGTCGCCTTGAACACCGTCTCGAGCTGCTCGTGGTAGTCCTTGAGCAGGGCCTCGGCCTCGGTGATCGGGATGTCGCCGCGGCCGATCAGCTCCTCGGTGTAGATCTTCCGCACTGATCGCTTCTGGTCGATGATCGCGTACATCAGCGGGTTGGTCATCGACGGGTCGTCGCCCTCGTTGTGCCCGCGGCGCCGGTAGCAGACCAGGTCGATGACGACGTCCTTGTTGAACGCCTGACGGTATTCGAAGGCGAGCCGCGCGACGCGGACCACGGCCTCCGGGTCGTCGCCGTTGACGTGGAAGATCGGCGCCTGGATCATCCGGGCGATGTCGGTGGAGTACAGCGACGAGCGCGAGTACTCCGGCGCGGTGGTGAACCCGACCTGGTTGTTGACCACGACGTGGACGGTGCCGCCGGTGCGGTAGCCGCGCAGCTGCGACAGGTTCAGCGTCTCGGCGACCACGCCCTGGCCGGCGAACGCGGCGTCGCCGTGGATCAGCAGCGGCAGGACCGTGTAGCCCTCGAGCTTGAGGTCGATCGAGTCCTGCTTGGCCCGCACGATGCCCTCGAGGACCGGGTTGACCGCCTCCAGGTGCGACGGGTTCGCGACCACGGAGACCGTGGTGGCGTGCTCACCGTCGGGGTGCGTGAACTTGCCGGTCATGCCCAGGTGGTACTTGACGTCGCCGGAACCGTGCGCCGACTTGAGGTCCAGGTGCCCCTCGAACTCCGAGAAGATCTTCTCGTAGGGCTTGCCGACGATGTTGGCCAGGACGTTGAGCCGGCCGCGGTGCGCCATGCCGATGACGACCTCGTCCAGGCCGCCCTCCGCGGAGTTCTGCAGGATCTCGTCGAGCAGCGGGATCAGCGACTCGCCGCCCTCGAGCGAGAAGCGGCGCTGCCCCACATACTTGGTCTGCAGGAACGTCTCGAACGCCTCGGCGGCGTTGAGCCGGTTCAGGATGTGCTTCTGCTCGGCGGTGTCGGGCTTCTCGTATGGCTTCTCGACCCGCTCGGCGACCCAGCGGCGCTCCTCCGGGTCCATGATGTGCATGTATTCGACGCCGACCCGGCGGCAGTAGGAGTCGCGCAGCACGCCGAGGACGGCCCGCAGCTTCATCTTCTGCTTGCCGGCGAAGCCGCCGACGGGGAAGACCCGGTCGAGGTCCCACAGCGTCAGCCCGTGCTCGAGCACGTCGAGGTCGGGGTGGCGGCGGATGCGGAACTCGAGGGGGTCGGTGTCGGCCATCAGGTGGCCGCGGACCCGGTAGGCGTGGATCAGCTCGACGACCCGGGCCGCCTTGTCGATCTGGCCTTCGCTGGTGCGGGCGACGTCACGGACCCAGCGGACCGGCTCGTACGGAATCCGCAGGGCGGTGAAGATCTGGTCGTAGAACCCGTGCTCGCCGAGCAGCAACTCGTGCATGACCTTCAGGAACTCCCCGGACTGCGCGCCCTGGATGATCCGGTGGTCGTAGGTGCTGGTCAGCGTCAGGATCTTGCTGATGCCGAGGTCGGCCAGGGTCTCGTCGGACATGCCGGCGTAGGGCGCCGGGTACTCCATCGCGCCGACGCCGATGATCGTGCCCTGCCCGGCCATGAGCCGCGGCATGGAGTGCACGGTGCCGATGCCGCCCGGGTTGGTCAGCGAGACCGTGGCGCCGCTGTGGTCCTCCATGGTCAGCTCGTTGCGCCGGGCCCGGCGCACGATGTCCTCATAGGCCGACCAGAACTGGCGGAAGTCCATGGTGTCGGCGGCCTTGATGCTCGGCACCACCAGGTTGCGCGAGCCGTCGGGCTTGGTCAGGTCGATCGCGATGCCGAGGTTGACGTGCTCGGGCTGCACCAGGTTGGGCTTGCCGTCGATCTCGGCGAAGGCGTTGTTCATCTCCGGGTGCGCGGCGAGCGCCCGGACCATGGCGAAGCCGATCAGGTGCGTGAAGCTGACCTTGCCACCGCGGCCGCGGGCCAGGTGGTTGTTGATCACGACGCGGTTGTCGGACAGCAGCTTCGCCGGCACGGCGCGGACGCTGGTGGCGGTCGGCACCTCCAGCGACGCGTCCATGTTCTGCACGATCCGGGCGGCGACGCCGCGCAGCGGGGTGTGCTTCGTGCCACCCGGCGCGACGGGTGCCTGCTTGGTCGGCGCGGGCCTGGTCGCCGGGGCGGCCTTCTGCACGGGCCTGGCCGGGGCTGCCGGCGCGGCGGCGGCCGGCACCGAGGCGGCAGGGGAGGCCGCGGTGGCGGTGGATGCCGCGGGTGCCGGGGGAGCGGCGGGGGCTCTCGGCGCTGTAACAGGAGCGGTGGCAGCGGGGGTGGCAGTGGACGCCGGCTCAGCCGCCGCGGCGGGCGCCGCCTCGGCACCGTCCCCGCTGGGCTTGTAGTCGGCGAAGAAGTCGTGCCACGCGGGGTCCACGCTGGCCGGGTCGGCGAGGTACCTCTGATACATGTCCTCGACGATCCACTCGTTCGGGCCGAAACCCGCCAAGGGGTTCTCCTGCGAGTTGGTCGCTTGGGTCGACACGGCTGTTGATCGCCTCTTCCAAACGGAGTTGCTGTGGTGGTCGGATCCGCGTCAAGGTTACGCGCTGCCTAACGCTCGTTCGTCGCCGACGCCCGCCGAAGTGACCATGTAGACGACGGAATGGGTCCATCCCATACAACTGTGGCCGCCATTTGGCGGCCACAGTTGTCCTAGATCTGATATAAGCGTTACGCGATGTCACGCTTCCGTGTGATCAGCGTGCCGACGGTGCCGAGCACGACCGCCCAGGCGATCAGCACGACCGCGCCCACCCATCGAGGCGGCAGGTCGGTGTCGCCGAGCAGCACCGCCAGCCCGCCGACCACGTGCAGGGACGCCAGCGGCGGGATGTAGACGGCGCTCTCCATCACCCAGTCCTCGTGGATCACCAGCTCGTAGATCAGGCTGAGGACGATGACCGCGGCCCAGGTGCCGACGGTGTAGAGGACCGCGGCGGTGATGGTCGCGCCGATCTGGCTGCGGATCAGCACGCCCACGCCGATGCCGAAGATGGCCCACAGGACGTACACCAGCAGGTTGAGCAGCACCGATTGCTGGGCCGTCCAGTGCCCGAGGCTGTTGGTGAGATTCGCGGAGCCGAAGTACAGCGACCCGACGCCGATCGAGATCGCGGTGCTGACCAGCCAGAAGAGCGCCCCGGCGAACGACGCGGTGATGAGCTTCGCGACGATGACCCTGGTCCGCTTCGGGGTCGCGAGGAACGTCGCGGTCGCGGTCTGGTGGTAGAACTCGTTGGTGATCACCAGGATCGCCAGGAGCATCACCAGGAGCAGGCCGAAGAGCTGACCCGAGGTGTAGATGTTGGCGGCGTACTTGGCGAGCTGCGCGGCGGCGTGCGCCCTGGCGACCCGGTCCGCCTCCGACTCGCGGAACTGCCGCTGGTCCTCCTCGAACCGGGCCTTCTCCTCGTCGCTCATCCCCGGCGGCGTGGCGCTGTCCTGGTTGTACTGCTCGTAGTGGTTGGTCAGGTCCGAGTCGGTCTGCTCGATGTTGATCCAGACCGCGAGGCCGGTGAAGACCAGCGACGTCAGCAGGAAGATCCACCACATGTTCGTGGTGCGCAGCTTCAGCAGCTCGCTGCGAATCAGCCGGGTCATCGGATGGCCGCCCTTCCCTGGGTCAGTTCGAGGAACACGTGCTCCAGGTCGGGGCGTTCGTTGACCAGCTCGTGCAGCTCGATCCCGCCCTGCAGGGCGAGCCGGCCGACGGCCGGGGCGTCCAGGCCGGTGACCACGTGGCTGTCGTTGCCGTTCGGCTCGATCGTCGCGCCCGCGGTGCGCACCGCCGTGACCAGCTCCTGCAGGTTGGGCGTGCGGACCCGGGTGCGCGGCGCGCTGGTGCCGGCGCCGACGATCTGCTCGACCGGGCCCTGGGTGACGAGCTTGCCGGCGGCGATGATGACCACGTCGTCGGCGAGGATCTCCATCTCCGACAGCAGGTGGCTGGAGACCAGCACGGTGCGTCCCTGCTGGGCCAGGCCCTGCAGCAGCCCGCGCATCCAGCGGATGCCCTCCGGGTCGAGGCCGTTGGCGGGCTCGTCCAGGATCAGCACCTGCGGGTCGCCGAGCATCGCCTGCGCGATGCCGAGCCGCTGCTTCATGCCCAGCGAGTAGCCGCGGAACTTGCGCTTCGCTGCCGGGGTCAGCCCGACCAGCTCCAGCATCTTGTCGACCTGTGCCGTCGGGATGCCCGCCGCGGCGGCGACGATGCGCAGGTGGTTGCGGGCGGTGCGGCCCTTGTGCGCGGCCGACGCCTCCAGGATCGCGCCGGCCAGCCGCAGCGGCTCGGGCGCGTCGGAGTACCGCAGGCCGCTGATCGTCGCCGACCCCGAGCTCGGCGTCACCAGGTTGAGGATCATGCGTAGCGTCGTGGTCTTGCCGGCGCCGTTGGGGCCGAGGAAGCCGGTGACGCGACCGGGTTCGACCACGAACGACAGGTGGTCCACGGCCGTGACGTTCTTGTACCGCTTCGTCAGGTCGGAGACCACGATCTGTCCGTTGGACAACGTGCCGCTCCCTCCAAGAGAGTGAAGCCGTCAATATGGCACGTCCCGGCAAGCCGCGAGGCCCCGCCATGCCCGCGGATCAAAGGCGAGGAAAACTCGCCCATAGCGCACCGTATCCACGTATGCACGAAAGGTGGCTTTCGGGAGTGTTCGGGCCGGGGTTGCCATCCTGCTGCTGGCCGCCGCGATCAACTGGCCGCGGCCCGCGGCCGCCGAGATCGTCGCCGCGTTCCGCCCGGTGTACTCGGTCAACACCAGCGGCTCGGTGATCCTGCGCGGCAACGCGAACCTGACCTGCGACGGCATCAATCCGGGCTGCGCCGCGGCGCGCGCCGACACCGCCACCGGCGGCGCCCTGAACAACGACGGCTACCGGATGCGCAACGTCGACGTCGACGCCGAGCCGTTGTTCAACTCCAGCACCGCCGACCTCGCCGTCCCCGCCGCCGCGACCGTCCTGTTCGCCGGGCTCTTCTGGGGCGGCGACACCGCACCGGGCACCGGCACCCCGGCACCGGACGAGAGCGGCCGGAGCACCGTCAGGTTCAAGGTGCCCGGCGGGGCGTACCGGACCATCACCGCGAGCCGGCTCACCGACGTCACCACATTTCCCGGCCACCGGCCCTACCAGGGCTACGCCGACGTGTCCGCGCTCGTCGCCGGGGCCGGCGCCTGGACCTACACGGTGGCCGACATCCAGGCCGCCACCGGCGTCAACGACCGCTACGCCGCCTGGTCCCTGGTCGTCGTCCTGCACGACCCAGCGCAGCCGGTGCGCAACCTGGTCGTCTACGACGGCTTCGGCTCGGTGCGCGGCGTCACGCCCGCCGACGCGACCGTGGCGATCCCGGTCACCGGCTGCCAGACCCCGCCGACCGGGCCCGTCACCACCAGCATCGGCGCCGTGGCCTACGAGGGCGACGGCGACAGCATCCGCCTCAGCGCGGCGGTCACCCTCGACGTCAGTGGCGGTGGCCCGATCGCCGGGGCCGACACCGCCGGCACCACCGCCGGCACCCCGGTGGACGTCGCGGTCCTTGCCAATGACACGGCCAATGACACGGCCGGCGACGGCAGTCCCCTCACGGTCACCGCGGCCGGCGTGCCCGCCCACGGCACCACCGTGCTGCACGGTGACGGCACCGTCACGTACACCCCGGCGGCGGGCTTCGCCGGAGTGGACACCTTCACGTACACGCTCAACGGCGGGCCCGCGACCGGCACCGTGACGGTCACGGTCACCGCCGCCCTGGCGCCGGGGCCGTCGGGTGGGCCGGTCGTGGTCACCACGCCGATGGTGACCACGCCGGCGGGCAGCGGGGCGCAGACGATCAGCCCGCTGGACAACGTCACCGACCCGGACGGTGACCCGCTGCGGGTCCTCGGCGTGTCCCAGCCGGCCAACGGCACCGCCGTGCTCAACGCCGGCGGCACCGTCACCTACACCCCGGACCGCGGCTTCGCCGGCGCCGACTCGTTCGGCTACACCGTCACCGACGGCACCGCGGCCGTCACCGGCACCGTCGAGCTGATGGTCGGCTCGGTCGACCTGCCCGTCACCGGCGCCGCGGCGGCCCCGCACGCGGTCGCCGGCCTGCTCCTGCTGCTCGCCGGCTGGCTGCTGCGCACGGTGACGGCGGTGCGGCACGCACCGGTCGCGCCGGCGGTCAGTGCGGCCGGTCGCCGACCCGGATCACGTGCTTCAGCCCCGACCACACGTCGTCGATCGCGCAGACCTTGACGTCCACCCGGCCGTGCGCCAGGGCGAACTCGCGCACCCCGTTCTCGTCGAGGTCCCGCGCGAAACCGGAGGACCGCTTGGGCCAGGCGACCCACAGCGCGCCGGCGGGTGGCGTCAGCCGGTGCAGCACCTGCCAGCGCCGCCGCAACCTGGCCTGATCAGGGCAGAAGCAGAGGATCACGTCGTAGAGGCCGGGCGCGCTGCGACGGTGCAGCACCACATCGGACGGCAGTTCCCGCAGTTCGAACCCGGCCGGCGCGCCGTCCAGCAGCACGCGGTGCCCGGCGTTGACACCGAGCTTCTTGGGCAGTGGAGTCCCTGAATATCCCGCCATGCCTGACCACGGTAGTCATCGTTCACCCGCCAGCCATGCGGGTAACCAGTCACCGTCAGCCAGCCGCAGGGGTCGAGCCTTACACCGAAAGCATGACGATTCTCGCCGTCGCCGCCGCCCCAGTCGGGGTCGACGAAACCGATCGCTACACCATCCTGGTGGCCACGGACGGTGACCAGGTCCGGGCCGCACAACGGCTCCGCTACGATGTCTTCGCCGGTGAGCTGGGCGCCTCGCTGCAGTCCGGCACCCCCGGGCTGGACGTCGACGCCTTCGACGAGCACTGCGACCACCTGATCATCCGCGAGGAGCGCACCGGCGCCGTCGTCGGGACCTACCGGATGCTGCCGCCGGACCGCGCGGTGGCGGCCGGCGGGCTCTACGCCGACACCGAGTTCGACCTCTCCGGCCTGCACCAGCTGCGCGGGGGACTGGTCGAGACCGGCCGCTCCTGCGTGCACCCCGACCACCGCAGCGGCGCCGTGATCAACCTGATGTGGGCGGGGATCGCCCGGTACATGCACCTGCACGGGCACCGCTGGCTCGGCGGCTGCGCGTCGGTGCCCCTCGCCGACGGTGGCGCCACCGCCGCCGGGGTGTGGGACCTGGCCCGCCGCAAGCACCTCGTGCCGCCCGCCTGGCGGGTCCGGCCGCGCAACCCCCTGGCGCTGTCCGCCGACGTGCCCGCGAAGGTCGACGTGCCACCGCTGCTCAAGGGGTACCTGCGGCTCGGCGCCTGGATCGGCGGCGAACCCGCGCACGACCCGGACTTCGACTGCGCCGACTTCTACGTGCTGCTGTCGCTGGACCGGGTCAACCCGCGGTACCTGCGGCACTTCCTCGGTGAGGGATGGTCGGGATGACCGTCGTCGACTCCCTGTGGCTGCCGCGGTCCACCTGCGACATCAGCTGCCTGCCGGCCCGCTCCGACGAGCACGTCTCGACCGCGACGATGGTGAAACGGGTCGTCGTGACCGGGTCGGCGGTGCTGCTGGCGGTCCTCGCGGTGCCGGTCCTGGCGCTGCTGCCGCAGCGCGGGCTGATCGCCGTGCAGCGCCGGCTCGCCCGCGCGGTGCTCGCCGGGCTCGGCATCTCGCACCGGGCCGTCGGCCGGGTCCCGCAGTCCGGCGCGCTGCTGGTCGCCAACCACGTCTCGTGGCTGGACGTGGTGGTGATCCTGGCGCACGCGCCCGCCAAGCTCCTCGCCAAGCGCGAGGTGCGCCAGTGGCCCCTGATCGGCCGGCTCGCCGCGACCCTCGGCACCGTCTTCGTCGACCGGTCGCGGCCCAAGACCCTGCCGGCCACCGTCGGGCGGATCCGTGCCGAACTCGCCGCCGGCGGCGTGGTCGCGGTCTTCCCCGAGGGCACCACCTGGTGCGGCCGGATGGGCGGCACCTTCCGCCCGGCGACGTTCCAGGCCGCGGTCGACGCGGCCGCCCCGGTCGTGCCGGTGCGGCTGACGTTCGCCCAGAACGGGACGCCGACGACGGTCGCCGCGTTCATCGGCGACGAGACGCTGCTCACCTCGCTGCGCCGGGTCGTGGCCGCGCGCGGACTGTCGATCGAGCTGAAGGCGCACGCCACGCTGTACCCGCAGGTGTCCTCGTCCCGTCGCGTCCTGGCCCGCGCGGCGACCTCGATGGTGGCCGCCTAGGTTCCCGCCCCCGACAGTCGCGATGTATCGCGTTTGTCTGCTACCTTCGGTGGCATGACGACGTGGAACGTTGCCGAGCCCACGCGGCTCGAACTCAAGGGGGAGGTCAAGGACCTCCAGGTGCGGCTGGTCGGCGGACGGATCAACGTCGTCGGCGCCGACGGACCCGCCCGGGTCGAGGTGTCCGCGATCGGCGAACGGTCCGTCACGGTCACCCTCGACGACGACGGCGCCCTGCGCATCTCGCACGGCGCCTTCCCGAAGTGGCCCGGCCTGCTCTGGTGGATGTTCCACAGCCGGTTCAAGGTCGACGTGTCGGTCGTGGTCCCGGTGCGGACCCCCGCCACGCTCCACACCGTCTCCGGCTCCGTCGTCGTCTCCTCGCTGCGCGCCGGCGTCCACGTCGACGCGACCAGCGCCCGGGTCACCCTCCTCGGCCTCGACGGCCACGTCTCCGCCAAGGTGATCTCCGGCTCGATCGAGGCGCTCACCCTCGACGGCGAGGTCGAACTCGAGACGGTCTCCGGCGAGATCGTCGTCGCCGACTCCGCCGCCCGCAAGGTCCACGCCCGGGCGATCTCCGGCTCGATCACCTGCGACCTGGACAACCCGCCGGCCGACACCGACGTGCGGCTCGACACCGTCTCCGGCGAGATCACCGCCCGGGTCCGCGAGGACAGTGACCTGCGCGTCCACCTCAACGCCGTCTCGGGGCGGGTGGTCAGTGCCTTCCCCGGCCTCGACCGGGTCGGCCGCAACACCGTCGTCGGGCAGCTCGGCGCCGGCACCGGCCGCATCGCCGCCAACGCGACCTCTGGCACGATCACGCTGTTGCGCCGGCCGGTCGACCTGGACGAGGAGAGCGATTCATGAGCGACCAGCGGAGCGGCTCGGGTCGACGCCGGAGCGAAGCGGAGGTGGCGGCATGAGTGCCGTCTTCAGCCATGGGCGGCTGCGGTTGTACCTGTTGAAGCTGCTCGCCGAGGGCCCCCGGCACGGTTACGAGCTGATCCGGCTGCTCGAGAACCGCTTCCACGGCCTGTACGCCCCCTCCGCCGGCACCATCTACCCGCGCCTGCAGCGGATGGAGGCCGACGGGCTGGTCTCCCACACCGCGTCCGGCGGGCGCAAGGTCTACGACATCACCGACGCCGGCCGGGCCGAGCTGGTGCAGCGCGCCGCCGAGCTGGAGGCGCTCGAGACCGACATCAACGCCTCCCTCGCCGACCTGTCGACCCTCGCCGACGAGGTCGAGCAGGGCGTGCACGGCTCCGTCCGCGACCTCAAGAAGGAGCTCAAGGAGGCCGGCCGGCAGGCCCGCAGCGCACCCACCTGGGGCTGGGGCTACCCGCCGCGGCCGGGGGCGGCGGGCACGGCCCGCCCCGCGCCGCCGCCCGGGGATGTCGTCGCCGAGCTCGAGGAGAAGGCCGCGCAGCTGCTCGCCGAGGTGCGCCGGCTGGCCCGGGCGGGCCGGGCCAGCCAGGAGACGATGCGCGCCACCCTCGTGGTCCTTGACGGCGCGATCGACCAGGTGCGGCGCCTTCTGCGCTAACTTTGGAGGGTCGGGGCCATGGTTTCAGGAACTTCCCAGGCAACCATCAGCCCCACTCCAGCAGGAGGCGGAAAGATATGCGCATGGGGGTACGAGGCGGCGTCGCACAATCCGGGGGTGCTCCGTCGCCAGGCGTTGCGCAGGCTGAGGCGAGACTGCTCGTGGTCGAGGACGATCCGAACATCCGCGAGCTCCTCTCGGCCAGCCTGCGTTTCGCCGGTTTTGCGGTTGACGCGGTGACCACCGGTGCCGAGGCGGTCACCGCGGCCCGCGACAGCAAGCCCGACCTGGTCGTCCTCGACGTGATGCTGCCCGACCTGGACGGCTTCGAGGTCATCCGGCGGCTTCGCGAGGGTGGCGTCCGGCTGCCCGTCGTGTTCCTCACGGCCCGCGACGGCACCGAGGACAAGGTCCGCGGCCTGACCCTCGGCGGCGACGACTACGTGACCAAGCCGTTCAGCCTGGAGGAGCTCACCGCGCGGATCCGCGCCGTGCTGCGCCGCACCGCCGGCGACCCGGGCCCCAACCGGCTGGTCTTCCAGGACCTGGAGCTCGACGAGGAGACCCACGAGGTGTCCCGCGCCGGGCAGACGATCGCCCTGTCGCCCACCGAGTTCAAGCTCCTGCGATACCTGATGCTCAACGCCGGCCGGGTGCTGTCCAAGGCGCAGATCCTCGACTTCGTGTGGAACTACGACTTCCGGGGCGACGACAGCATCGTCGAGTCCTACATCTCCTACCTGCGGCGCAAGGTCGACATCGCCGAACCGCGCCTGATCCACACCCTGCGCGGCGTGGGTTACGTCCTGCGCCTGCCAGTCTGAGGCCGTGGATGGTGCGGTTCATCGCCGACGTCCCGCTGCGGGTCAAACTCATCGCGGCGGTCCTCACGCTCGTCACCATGGCGCTGCTGGTCATCGGCATCGCCAGCGCGCTGGTCATGAAGAGCAGCATGTTCGACAAGGTCGACCAGCAGCTGCGTGCCATGGCCGAGACCGTCGACCTCAGCCGGCTGGCCACCGCCACCAGCAACGACTCGATCCTGCCGAGCAACTACTACATCGCCTGGGTCACGCAGGTGCGCGCCGGCAAGTACGTGTCGGGCGTCGTCGGCACCCGGTCCGAGAACGACGCGCCACCCATCCCGGACTCCGTCGAGGTCCTCTCGTCGCGGCTGGGCACGCCGTACACCGCGACGACCACGAAGACCCATGAGCGCTGGCGGATCCTGATCATCGAGCGCCAGGCGACGCTCCTGCTCGTCGCGGAGAGCCTGTCGATGGTCGACAGCGCCGTCGACGAGCTCGTCGCCGCGGAGTTGTTCGTCGGTGCCGGCGTCCTCGTCGTCCTCGCCGCCGTCGGCGTCGCCATCGTCCGGGCCAGCCTGCAACCGCTGCGCGAGATCGAGCGCACCGCCGCCGCCATCGCCGCCGGCGACCTCACCAGACGTGTCCCGGAGAGCCCACCCGAGACGGAGATGGGCCACCTCGCCGCCGCGTTGAACGCCATGCTCGCCCAGATCGAGGGCTCCTTCAGGCTGCGCGAGGCGTCCGAGGACCGCATGCGGCAGTTCATCGCCGACGCCTCCCACGAGCTGCGCACCCCGCTGACCACGATCCGGGGCTTCGCCGAGCTGTACCGCCAGGGCGCCGCCCGCCAGCCCGGCGAGACCGAGGCGCTGCTGCGGCGCATCGAGGACGAGGCCGCGCGCATGGGCCTGCTCGTCGAGGACCTCCTCATGCTCGCCCGCCTCGACCAGGAACGCCCCCTGGCCCTCGCCGACATGGACCTGCGCGTCATCGCCAGCGACGCGGTGGCGGCCGCCCGCGCCGTCGCGCCCGACCGCCCGGTGGAGCTCGAGATCGAGCGCGACGAGCCGATCGAGGTCAACGGCGACGAGTCCCGCCTGCGCCAGGTCGTCGGCAACCTCGTGACCAACGCGCTGACCCACACGCCCGCCGGCACCCCCGTCGCGGTGCGCCTGCGCCGGGACGGCACCGACGCCCTCATCGAGGTCGCCGACCACGGCCCCGGCCTCACCGACGAGCAGGCCGCCCGGGTCTTCGAGCGCTTCTACCGCGTCGACAAGGCCCGCACCCGCCGCCAGGCGGGCGGCGCGCACAGCGGCAGCGGCCTCGGCCTGGCGATCGTCGCCGCCCTCGTCGCCGTGCACAGCGGCACCGTCTCCGTCTTCGTCACCCCGGGCGGCGGCGCCACCTTCCAGGTGCGCCTCCCTCTCACAGCCGGTTCCCAGGGCACGGCCAGTGGTTTGCAAGGTGCCGTCGCCAAGCTCAAGTCATGAGCGAACAGCAGGGATGGGCGCCGAACCCAGCCGACGAGCAGGGTCGGGCGTCGAGCCCGGCCGCACAGCCGGGCACCACGCCGGCCGACAGCACGACGCCTCCCGCCCAGCCGGCCACCCCGCCGGTCACGCCGCCGGGCACCGCCCCGGCCTCCCCGCCGGCTGACGCCACCGCGCCGGCTGCCCAGCCGGTCTCTCCGGCGGCCTCCGCGCCGGCCTCCGCTGACGCCACCCTGCCGGCCGCACAGCCGACCGCCATGCCGCTGGCCGCCATGATGCCGGCCGGGCCGGTGGGGCACGAGGCGCCGCACGCATGGCCGACGAACCCGGCCGCTCCGGTCACCGCCGCCCGCGCCGGCGACGTGCGGGCCGAGCCCGCCACCGCCTGGCCCGCCGCGCAGCACGCCACACCGGCCGCTCCCCAGCCGCTGGACACCCGGCCCGCGCAGCACGCCATGCCCGCCGCGGACGACCTCCGGTCCGCCGCCGCGCAGCACGGCATGCCCGCCGCGGACGACCTCCGGTCCGCCGCCGCGCCGCACGCGATGCCGGCCGCCCAGGACACCCGGCCCGTCGTGCAGCCCGGCACGGCCGCCGCACAAGACTTCAGCAGCCCCGCCCCCGTCCACACCTGGCCCGCGTCGCAGCACGCAGCTCCGCAGGCCGGACCTCCGCATCCCGCGGCACAGACCGGAAACCCCCACCCCACCGGGCCGCTGCACGGCGGGATGCACCCCGCCGGTTACGGCCAGCCGCAGCCCGGGGGCGGACCAGACCCGCGGGTCTGGGCCGCCGCGGCCGGCGCCGGGCTGGACCAGCCGCACCTGCCGACGGCGCAGCTGCCGCCGCACGTGCCGCACATGCACCGGCCGCCGCAGTGGGCGCAGCAGCCCCAGCAGCCGGGTTCGGTGTTCGTGGCGCCGCCCGTGCGCAGGCGCAGCCGGGTCGGCCTCGCCGTGGCGGGGGTCGTCGCGGCGATCGGGCTATCGGCGGTGTCGGCGTTCGGCGGCGGGCTGGCGGCCCTGGAGCTGCGGCCCGACAAGTCCAACACGGTGGTGGGCGCCACCAACTCGTCCGGCTCCGGCGCGACGACGACGCTGTCCGACGTGGCGGCGCAGGTGCTGCCCAGCGTGGTGTCGATCAGCACCGGCAACGCCGTCGGGTCCGGGGTCGTCATCACCGCCGACGGGGCGATCCTCACCAACAACCACGTGGTCGCGACGGCCCGCGGGACCACGGTGCAGGTCACGTTCTCCAGCGGGCAGAGCGTCCAGGCGAAGATCATCGGCACCGAGCCCTCCAGCGACCTCGCCGTGATCAAGATCGTGGGTGGCGGGACGTACACGCCGCTCGCGTTCGGTGACAGCTCCACCGTGAAGGTCGGCGACACGGTGCTCGCCGTCGGCAGCCCGCTCGGGCTCGACGGGTCGGTCACCGCCGGCATCGTCAGCGCCGTCAACCGCACGATCGACGAGGGCGAGGACGGTCAGTCCTCCGCCGCGAAGATCGGCGGCGCGATCCAGACCGACGCCGCGATCAACCCCGGCAACTCCGGCGGCGCGCTGGTCAACACCGCGGGTCAGCTGGTCGGCATCAACACCGCCATCGCGACCTCGGGCGAGACCGCCGGCAACATCGGCGTCGGGTTCGCCATCAGCAGCAACACCGCAAAGACCGTCGCCCAGCGCCTGCTGAGCTGACCGGAGACTGGTTTCCCCTCCAGAAAAAGAGATCCGGTGGTGCGCCTGGCGGGGCGCCCACCGGATCTCTGTTTCCGGCTGCAAGGGCCGCTCAGGCCCAGCCGAACGACCGCTCGACCGCCTTCAACCAGGAGGCGTGGCCGCGGTCGCGGGCCTCGGCGGTCATGGCCGGCGACCACTGCTGGTCGGCGCGCCACTTCTCGCGCAGGGTCTCGGTGTCGGGCCAGAAGCCGACGGCGAGCCCGGCCGCGTACGCCGCACCGAGCGCCGTCGTCTCCGCCACCGTCGGGCGGACCACGGGCACGTCCAGTACATCGGCCTGAAACCCCATGAGCAGGTCACTCGCCGTCATCCCGCCGTCGACCTTGAGGGTCTCCAGGGGGACGGCGGACTCGGCCATCATCGCGTCGACGACGTCCTTGACCTGCCAGGCGGTGGCCTCCAGGGCGGCCCGGGCGAGGTGACCCTTGGTGACGTAGCCGGTGAGGCCGGTGATGACGCCCCGCGCGTCCGGGCGCCAGTGCGGGGCGAACAGGCCCGAGAACGCCGGCACGATGTAGCAGCCGCCGTTGTCGGTGACGGTGGCGGCCAGCTCGTTGATCTCCGGCGCCGAGTGGATGAGGCCCAGGTTGTCGCGCAGCCACTGGATGAGGGAGCCGGTGATCGCGATGGAGCCTTCGAGGGCGTACACCGGCGGGGCGTCGCCGATGCGGTAACCGACCGTGGTCAGCAGGCCGCGCGTGCTCGGCACCGGCTGGTGCCCGGTGTTGAGGAGCAGGAAGGAGCCGGTGCCGTAGGTGCACTTCGCCTCGCCCGGGGCGAAGCACGCCTGGCCGAACAGGGCCGCCTGCTGGTCACCGAGCGCGCTCGCCACCGGTACACCGTGCAACAGCGTCGTCGCCTCGCCGTAGACGTGTGACGAGGGGCCGATCTGCGGCAGCATCGCACGGGGGATGCCGAACGCGGACAGCAACTCGTCGTCCCAGTCGAGGGTCGTCAGGTTCATCAGCATCGTGCGGCTGGCGTTGGTGACGTCCGTGACGTGCCGGCCGGTGAGCTTCTCGATGAGCCACGTGTCGACGGTGCCGAAGTGGATCTCGCCGGCCTCGGCGCGGGCGCGCAGGCCCGGCACGTTGTCCAGCAGCCAGACGACCTTCGGCGCGGCGAAGTACGTGGCCAGGGGCAGCCCGCACCGTTCACGGAACCGGTCGGGGCCGGCGTCGCCGGCGAGGGAGCGGATGAGGGCGTCGGTGCGGGTGTCCTGCCAGACGATCGCCGGGTGCACCGGCTCGCCGGTCTCGGCGTCCCACAGGATCGTGGTCTCGCGCTGGTTGGTGATGCCGATGGCGGCGACATCGGCGCGGGAGAGGCCCGCCTGGTCCAGCGCGCGGGTCGACACGGCCTGGACCTGGTGCCAGATCTCGACGGGGTCGTGCTCGACCCAGCCGGGGCGGGGGAAGCTCTGGTGGTGTTCGCGCTGGTCAAGCGCCACGATGGCGCCGTCGGCGTCGAACACGATCGCACGGGAGGAGGTCGTGCCCTGGTCGATGGCGAGGATGTACACGGTGCCATCTTCGCCGAAGAGTTGTCACGTTCGGGACGGAACCTTCCCGAGGTGGCGGTTGCGGCTTACGCTGCCTGCCGGAACAGTGGCCCTAACAGGAGCGATCGTGGCCGTCATCGAGACGCGCATCAGTGTCTGGGAGGCCCTCGCCGGGCGCGCCCCTGGGGTCCCTATTGCCCCAGCCGACTCAGGTCTGTGGCAGGCCGTCACGGACCGGCTCAACCCTGCTCGTGCCCGTCCGGTCCTCCGCGCGGAGGTCGAGGCGGTCACCCTGACGTCGGCCCGCGGCGTCGACTACGTGATGGTGCGCTCGCCCGACCGCGGCGAGGCCTGCTACCTGCGACTCACGCCCGACGAGTGGAGCCTGGCGCAGCTCATGGACGGCAGCCGCACCGTCGCGCGGCTGGTCGCCGACTTCGCCCGTATCTCCGGGCGGCTCGCGCCCGACCAGGTCACCCGGATCGTCGCCGACCTCGCCGGCAACCGCATGCTCGACGAGCTGCCCGTCGACGCGTTCCACCGGCTGCAACGGGTGCACCGGCGGCCGTGGCCGATCCGGCTCGGCAAGGCGCTCCTCGCGACCGCACAGGGCCGCCGGGTCGTCATCGCCCGCGTCGACCCGGTCGTCACGTTCCTGTACAAGGCCGGCGGCCGGCTGTTCTTCACCCGGATCGTCGCCGTGCTCGCGGGTCTGGTCGCCCTCGCCGGGCTCGGCGTGTTCGTCTTCAACTGGTTCCGGGCCGACCAGTCGGTGTTCCTGACCCAGGACTCGTACTTCACCGGTGCCCTGGTGCTGCTCGGCCTCAACGTGGTCGCGCTGGCCTGCCATGAGCTCGGCCACGCGCTGGGGGCCAAACACGCCGGCCGCAAGGTTCCGGTCGCCGGTTTCCTGGTGTACTTCGGGATCCCGTCGGTGTTCGTCGACACCACCGACGTGTGGATGGCCGGCCGGCGGGCCCGGATCGTGACCACCGTCGCCGGACCGGCCACCGGCCTGGTCCTCGCCGGCGCCTGCCAGCTGGTCGGGCTGTTCTACCCCGAGCTGCAGCCGTGGACGTTCAAGCTCGCCTTCGCGTGGTACCTCAACGCGCTGTTCAACCTGAACCCGTTCATGGCCCTCGACGGCTACTACCTGCTCATGGACTGGCTCGAGGTGCCCAACCTGCGGGCCCGCGGCCTGGCCTGGGTCCTCGCCCGCCTGCGCCGGCGCCCGCCCCGCTTCGGCGAACTCGACCGGGAGGGCCGCCTCGTCGCCCTCTACGGCATGCTCGCCGTCGTCTGGCTCGCGATCGCCGTGAACCTGATCTACCGGATCTACACCGACCGGGTGGCGGGCGTCGTCACCGGCCTGTGGAACGCCGGCTGGCTGGCGCGGGCGCTGCTCGCCGTCATCGTCGCCGGGCTGCTCGCCCCGCTGGTGTACCTGCTGTTCTCCTGGCTGCGCCGGCGCGGCCGGCGGGTCCGGGACCGCCTCGGGGAGCGCAAGCTGTCCCGGGACGAGCCGCGCCGGCTCGCCGCCCTGCGCGGCTCGGGCCTCGCCGACCTGCCACCGGCCGCGCTGGCCAAGCTGGCCGAGCAGGCCCGGTGGGTGCACCCCCGCACGGGTGAGCAGCTGGTCTTCGCCGGTGCCGCGCAGCAGTCGGTGTACGTCGTCGTCGACGGCGCTCTGGAAGCCCGCCGTCCCGGCGACCCGACCGGCACCGTGCGGGAACGCGTCGGCAAGGGCGGCGTCGTCGGCCTCGCCAACGCGCTCACCGGCGCGCCGGCCGCGCTCGGCTGGCTGACCGCCGGCACGACCCTCCTGGCCATCCCGCCGTCGACGGTCGCCGCCGCCGTCGGCCCGCTGTCCGGCCCGCCGCCGGTGGAGTGGGCCGAGCTCGAGGCGCTGCTGGCGGAGGCGCCGGCGCTGTCCAGCCTCGGCCCGGAGGACCGCCTCGGGCTCATGACCCGCGCCCAGCCCGCGCAGCTGATGCCGGGGCAGCCGGTGCACCTGAGCAGCGGCGCCGACGCGATCGTGGTCGCCTCCGGTTCGCTGCTGCTGCCCGAGGGTGTCCAGCTCGGCCGCGGCGCGATGATCGGACCGTACGGCGACAGCCCGCCCGGCCAGGTCGCCACCGCCCGTTCCGCGGCCCGGGTCTGGGTGCTGCCCGCCGTCGCCGGGCTGCCGCTGCTCATCGGTGGTCCCGCGGTGAGCGGCCCGGTCGCCGGGGGTCGCGCGCCGTCCTCGGGGGCCCACCCGCCGGCGGCGTACCCGCCCCTCGCGGCGCCGCCCGGCGTCTACGACAAGACCGACGAGTCCATCGACAAACGCTTCGAACGCAAACTGTGGTGGCTGCTGGTGCTGCTGCTGCTGTTCGCGCTCCTCCTGACCGGCAGCAACCTCTTCTCCGCGCCCGTGTGGGCGGAGATGCCGACCGACCGGGCCCTCATCACCGTCACCCGCGGCCAGGCCACGGTCCGGATCAACGGCGAGGACCGCACGCTGCGCCGGGACGGCAAGATGTACGTCGAGCAGGGCGACACCGTCACCGTCGCGGACCGCTCGACGGCCACGATGACCTTCCGCGGCGGCAGCGTCACGGTCCTGTGCGCGGGCTCCCGCCTCGACGTCGGCGAGCTGGTCAGCTCGGTCGACCGCCGCCCGATCCAGCCCACCGGCGCCTTCACCCTGCGCTCCGGCCGGACCCTGGTCGACACGACGAGCACGACGACGGCGTTCGATCCGTTGAAGCTCACCGTGACCGGCGTCGGCGACACCGTCGGCAACGACGGGCGGGCCAGGTTCGCCCTGGCCGCGGGCAACGGGTCGCCGGAGGTCGCCTCCGGCGTGGTCACCCAGGGCGGCTCGGCCGTCTCGGTGGACCCGTCGGCGGACCTGACCTGCGGCGACGGGGTCGCGCTGCCGAAGCCCGGCGGGACGCCGACCGTGCAGCCGTCACCGTCGGACACGCCGTCGGAGTCGCCGTCCGCGTCGCCGTCGGTCTCGGACAGCGCCTCGCCGTCCGCGTCCGCCACGCCGGGCACCACCCCGACGAAGACGAAGACCCCTGGTCCGACCCGGACGACCGCCGGCCCTCCGCCACCGACCACCACCACAGCGCCGCCGCCGCGGGACACCACCAAGCCGACGGTCCGGCTGACCTTCTCGACCCAGCAGAACTACATCTATCCGCCCGGATGCAAGTACGGCGGCCCGAGCACGGTGCCGCTGACGGTGTACGCGGTCGACTCCGTCGACCCCACCTCGACGCTGAAGGTCTCGATCAGCGCCAGGGTGGGCAGCGGTTCGGCCAAGTACAACGGCGACGGCAAGACGTTCTCCGCCAGTTACGGTGGGGTGAACCTCCGGGCCGACACGACCATCGTCGTCACCGCGACAGCGACGGACCCCGCCGGCAACGTCGGCTCCGCAACGATCTCGGTCATCTACTACTCGCAATGCATCGTCGGTTAAGGGAGCTCGAACGTGCTTTGTTGGTTCTGCGCCAAGGCGGCGCGGGGGTCGTGCCGGTTCTGCGCGCGTGGGTTGTGTGAGGACC
The DNA here is from genome assembly GCF_042653625.1 of Dactylosporangium cerinum. Classification (NCBI taxonomy): domain Bacteria; kingdom Bacillati; phylum Actinomycetota; class Actinomycetes; order Micromonosporales; family Micromonosporaceae; genus Dactylosporangium; species Dactylosporangium cerinum. The sequence continues at coordinate 172,295 of NZ_JBHSIU010000053.1, forward strand.
ACGCGAAGTTCGGCCCGTACCTGCTGGAGGTGCACCGTTCGCAGAGCCGCGGCCGGGCCGAGGGCCTGGTCGTGGAGGACGCCGTGCAGTGCGGCACCTGCCGTCCGCGTCCACAGCCCGTGCCGATGCCCGAGCTCGACTGACCGACGCCAACCTGGGGGACTGTTCCGATGAGCGACTTCGACGACGTACTGGAGCGACTGCTGACCGACCCCGGCTTCCAGGCCCGCCTGGCCGCCGACCCGGCGGGTGCGCTCGCCGGGTACCGGCTGTCCGCCGATGAACTGGAGCTGCTCCAGGCGCAGGTCGGCGGAGGGGACGCCGGGCAGTCCCGGGTCGAGCAGCGCACGAGCAAGGCCAGCATGTTCGGCCTGTTGTCCTCGATCGGCTCGGGCCTCGGCGACGTCGTCCACGGCCACGGCCAGGGCCTGGGCGACACCGCCGGGCACGGTTCCGGTCCGGGGCAGAGCGCGGCCCGGGGGCTGGGTGCGCTGGAGCAGTCCGGCGGGCGGCACGCCGCCGTCGAACCGGACTCCCACCAGGGTGGCCTCGCCGGGCACCTCCACGACGCCGTCGGGCACGGCGCACACGCCTCCGCCGGCGGGGTCGAGGCGCACGCCGGATCCGGCGGAGCGTATGCGTCCGCAGGGGCCGCGGACGCCCAGAGCGGCAGCGCGGGGCTCGATGAGGCGCCGGCCGCCGGGTCGGGCAGCGCCGGTCTGGCCGAGGCGCCGGACGGCGGGCCGCGTGTCTACGCGTCCGCGGGGCACGGCGGCGGCGAGGGCAGCGCGGGCCTCGCCGAGGCACCCGACCCGCAGGCGTCCGGCGGCGCCGGACTCGCCGAGGCCGACCCCTACGCCGCGCAGGCGCACGGCGGCACGAGCCACGTCACGGAGGTCCACTCCAGCAGCCAGGGCACCGTGTACCGCTCCAGCACCGCCGGCGACGGCTCGGCCGGCTTCGGACCGGCCGGTGGCGCGGCCGGGCTCGGGGCGGCCGACGGCGGGGCCGGCAGTGGCCGGCACGGCATCGGCGGCGCCCTGGACGGGCTCGAGGCCGCCCGCGGGGGCTCCCCGGTCGCGCCGCCGCCCGGCGCCGAGGGCGGCCGCGGCCTCACCGGTGGCCTGGCCGGCGCGCTGCAGCACGGCGCCGGCGGCGGTGTCGGGCAGGCGCCCACCGACGGCTACCACACCAGGGTCGACTGGGACGGCGACGGGAAGTGGGACCAGCACACCTACGTGAACCGGGCCGACGGCGGCGTCGACATCGTGGTGGACGCCGACGGTGACGGCCGGGCCGACTTCGTCGGGCACGACACGGACCGTGACGGCCTCATCAACTCCTCCGAGCTCGACACCAACGACGACGGCGTGATGGACCAGCGGTACGAGGACCTCAACGGCGACGGCTGGCTGGACCGCCGCACCCGCTGACCGGTCGGAGTTCGTCTGCCGGACATCACCATGTATCGACGTGTTGCGATGGGTGGCGTGTGCTGTGGGGCATGACCGAAGACCACAGCCACCCCCACGGGTTCGACCGCCGGGGCCTGCTCGCCGCGGGCGCCGGCGGTCTGCTGCTGCTCGCCGCGCCCGGCACCGCGCACGCCGGTGAGGGCCGGACCACCCGCGCGGAGACCGGCACCGCCGCCACGGTCGGCGCCGGCCCCGCCGCGCTGACGGGCGCCGCCCGCGCGTCGGCGATCACCGCCGGCACCGCGCTGGTCCACGCCGACCTGCACAACCACACCGTCATGTCCGACGGCGACGGCGACCCCAACCTGGCCTTCGCCTCGATGCGCTCGGCCGGGCTGGACGTCGCGGCGCTCACCGACCACACCACCCTGTTCGGCATCAGCGGCCTGTCGAAGTCGGAGTGGGACCGCACCGGCGCCCTCGCCAACGCGGCCGACGACCCCGGCAACTACACCGCGATCCGCGGCTTCGAGTGGTCGCACCCGCTGCTCGGCCACGTCAACGTCTGGTTCACCAACGGCTTCACCGATCTCGGCGGCTCCAGCAACATGGGCGGCCTGTACAACTGGATCGCCGGCAACGGCGGGGTGGCCAGCTTCAACCATCCGGGCCGCGAGATCGCCCGCTTCGGCAACTTCTCCTACTCCGCCGCCGCCCAGGACGCGATGGTCAGCCTGGAGATGTTCAACCGCGGCGACGACTACCTCTTCGACGGCTGGTCGGAGGGGCGCACCTCCGCGTTCAACGCGTGCCTCAACGCCGGCTGGCGGACCGGCATCAGCGGTGTGTCCGACGAGCACGGCACCGACTGGGGCTTCCCCGAGGGCAAGGGCCGCACCGGGCTGTGGGTGACGCAGAACACCCGCGCCGGTGTCCTGGAAGCGATGCGGTCCCGGCGGTTCTTCGCCACCCGGGTCTCCGGCCTGCGCGTCGACGCCACCGCCAACGACGTGCGGATGGGCGGCGTGCTGCCCCTCGCCAGGGGCGACGTGCGCTTCGCCCTGGACCTCGACCGCGGGCCGGACTGGGACGGAAAGCCGATCCGCGTGCAGGTGCTGCGCCCCGGGGTGGCCGCGCCCACGGTGGCCGACGTCATCGACACGGTCGCCAACCAGGTCGTGCGCTTCACGGTGCCGCTGGACGTCGCCGCCGGCAACTGGGTGGTGCTGCGTATCTCCGATCCCACCCAGCCCAACCCGAGCCCCGGCCCCAACGGTCACCCCTGCAACGACTTCGGCCTCGCCTACTCCAGCCCCTGGTGGCTGCAGCCCTGAAAAGGGCTTGCCATGGCATCCGAAACCGCTCGTGGCACGTTTCGGGGATCAGCCGAACGGGGGATCGGCCTACCGTTGCCCAGGTAACCAACCAACCGGGAGCGGGCCATGAGCGACTTTGACATCGACTGGGAGATGGAGGACGGCCTCCACGTCGACCATGACGGTGGCGCTGACCTGCTCTCCTCCGACCAGCAGTTCGCCGAGCACCACGACGCGTTCGACGCCGGCGGCCAGGAGGGCGAGCACGCCACCCTGGACGGCGACGTTCTGGGCGACTATCACGACGAGCAGCCGAGCTTCGGCGACGTGAGCGACGAGTCGCAGTACGTCGACGAGACCGACCTACCGGAGTTCCAGTTCGATCCGGGCTTCACCGACGGGTCCTACGACCTGATCGGCGCCGACTCGCACGAGGCGGACCTCTGGTCGCAGCTGATGGTCGACATGAACGAGGACGTCAACCCGTACGCGGCGAACTAGAGCTAGAGCTTGATCGCTGACGCGGGGCCGGAGCTCGCGTAGTACCAACCCTGCGCCGTGTCACAACCGAGGGCCAGCAGCCGGTCGGCCTGTTCGGCCGTCTCGACGCCCTCGGCTGTGACGCTCAGGTTCAGCGCGTGCGCGAGCCCGATCACCGCGGCGATGATCTTCTGGTCGACCGGGTCGGCGCCCTCCGGCGGCCGCAGCCCGGCGACGAACGAACCGGCCAGTTTCAGGCTGTGCACGGGCAGGTGCCGCAGGTAGGCGAAGTTGCTGTAGCCGGTGCCGAAGTCGTCGATCGCGATCCGCGGCCCGAGCGCGGCCAGGGCGTTGAGCGCCTCCGTCGGCTCGCCGCCGCTGCCCATGACGGCGCTCTCGGTCAGCTCCAGCTGCAGCCGGTCCGGGGCCAGCCCGGTCTGCTCCAGGATCGCCTTCACGTCCCGCACGATGGTGCGGTCGCGCATCTGGCGGACCGCCAGGTTGACGCTCATCAGCGGTGCCTTCGCGCCGTGCTCCCGGTGCCACAGGGCGGCCTGCTTGCACGCCTCGTGCAGCACCCACCGGCCGAGCGGCACGATCAGGCCGGTCTCCTCGGCCATGCCGATGAACGCGTCCGGGCCGAGCACCCCGAAGCGCGGATGGCGCCACCTGACCAGGGCCTCGACGCCGATGGTGACCGCGTCGCCGAGGCGGACCAGCGGCTGGTACTCCACGAAGAACTCGCGCCGTTCGAGCGCGGCCGGCATGCTGGCCGACAGCTCGTAGCGGGTCACCTCGCGGGCGTGCCGCTCGGCGTCGAAGAGCGCGAGCCGGTTGCGCCCGTCGGCCTTCGCCCAGTAGAGGGTCGTGTCGGCGGCCTTCATCAGCTCACCGGTGCTCGTGCCGCGCAGCGGCTGCTCGACCACGCCGATGCTGGCCGAGATGCTGATCTCGTGCCCGCCGACGTGGACCGGCGCCCGGACGGTGTCCAGGGCCCGCTCGGCGACCGCGACCACGTCGTCGGTGCCGTCGGAGCGCTCGATGAGCACCACGAACTCGTCGCCGCCCATCCGGGCGACCAGCTGGCCGTCGCCGGAGATGGAGCGGGCGAGCCGCCGGGCGACGGTCTGCAGCAGCTGGTCGCCGACGTCGTGGCCGAGGGTGTCGTTGATGACCTTGAACCCGTCGACGTCGAGGTAGCAGACCCCGACACGGGAGTCGGCCTCCTCCTCCGCGCCGGCGAGCAGCTCCGCGAGGCGGTCGAAGAACATCGTCCGGTTGGGCAGCTGGGTCAGCGGGTCGTGCAGGGCCTGGTGGCGCAGGCGCAGCTGGAGCAGGTACCGCTCGGTGATGTCCTCGAACATCGCGACCAGCCACTTCGGCTCGCCGTCCTCGTCGCGGATGATCGAGGCGACGAGGTCGGTCCAGACCTGGTGGCCGTCCCTGTGCAGGTACGGCTTCTCGATGCGGAACTGGTCCCGCCCGCCGGCGAGCAGCTCCTCGAACATGCCGGCGGCGACCGGCGGGTCCTGCGGGTGCACGAAGTCCTCGAACGTCATCAGCCGCAGCTCGTCGGAGCTGTAGCCGAGCATGTCGCACAGCGCCTGGTTGACCTCGATGACCTGGCCGTCGACGGTGCTGACGCTCATCCCGATGGCGGCCCCGGCGAAGATCGCCCGGAACCGCGCCTCGCTGACGCGGCGGCTCTCCTCGGCGCGGGCCCGCGCCCACAGCGCCGCGGTGCGGATCTCCTCCTGCTCGTCGAGGACCCGGTCGCGCAGCGCCTGGGCGTAGCCGGCGGCGAGCGCGCCCTGGATCTCCGCGACCCGGCGGGTCGGTGCCTTCGCGAACTGCTCGGCGAGCACGGCGACGGTCCGCTCGAGCGTGGTCGGCTCGGTGAAGTGCGTGGCGACGAGCGTGGAGCCGACCTCGCGCACGTCGTCGGGGTCGAACGTCTCGGCGGTCAGCGCGTGGATCAGCCGCGACGACAGGGCGGTCAGGAAGTCCTGCACCTCGAGCCCGTTCATCGACACGTAGCTGGTGCCGGCGATGGCCAGCGACCAGCTGCGGGCCAGCCGCTCGGCGGCTCGGTCACGCGGGCGGTCCCATGACGTCTGCGTGGGGCTGAGGGCGGTCATGATCCGTGGGTGCACTAGTCCTTGCGGGCGACGGCGGCGCAGCCGATCGCGTCGCCGTCGGGTGCGGTCTCGGCGCCGGGGTCCGGGCGCCAGTCGTAGGTCGCGACGACCCCCGGCTCCAGGATCGTCAGGTCGCCCAGCAGCTTCGCGACCTCCTGGCTGCTGCGCAGGATCAGCGGCGTGGGGGACTTGCGATACATCTCCTTGGCCGCTTCCTCTGCGGGGGTGAGCGGCCGGTCGAGACCGGCGTGGGACAGCACGATGTGGCTGCCGGGCACGCCGGCGGCCGCGTAGCCGGCGACGATGTCGGCCGGGCGCTCCTCGTCGGGGACGAAGTGCAGCACCGCGGCGAGGAGGAACGCGATCGGCTGGGTGAAGTCGAGCAGGCCCTGCACCTGCGGCGCGGCGAGCACGTCGGCCGGGGCCCGCAGGTCGGCGGCGACCACGGCGGTGCCCGGCACGTCGGCGAGGATCGCGCGGCTGTGCGCCACCGCCACCGGGTCGTGGTCGACGTAGACGACCTTGCCGCCGGGCACGAGCTCGTGCACGTTGCCCACCGTCGGGATGCCGGAGCCGAGGTCGATGAACTGCTGGATGCCCAGTCCGGCCAGCATGGTGACGGCGCGGCGCAGGAACGCCCGGTTGCTGCGGGTCAGCGGCGCGACGGCGGGCATGACCTTGAGGATCTGCTCGGCGAACGCCCGGTCGGCGGCGAAATTGTGTGACCCGCCGAGGTAGTAGTCATAGACGCGGGCCACGCTCGGTTGGTCGAGGTCCACATCCGCGGGTGCCCAGCTCGGTCGCTCCACCGATCAACACCTTTCGACCTCGGTCCATCAGTTCACAGGCGCCTGCGAGCATACGTGTGGGCGGGCACGAGCAAAACCCGCCGCCCGCCCACACGGTCCGTTCATGGGCAGTGATCAGGCAATCTTGGTGATGCGGTTACCCGGACCCGGAGCGACCGGACCGGGCGTCAGATACGCGGTGAGGGCATCGACGTCGAAGCCCGGCGCGTAGACCCGGCCGGTGCCGAGCGACAGGTTGGTGAACCCGTCGCCGCCGTTGGCCAGGAAGTCGTTCGTGGTGACCAGGTAGGTCCCCGCCGGGTCGATCGGCGTGCCGTTGACCGCGATGTTGCTGACCTTCGAGCCGGCCGCGGCCGACGCGCTGTAGGTGTAGGTCAGGCTCGCCGACGGCTGCAGGATCCGCTGGACGGTCTGCCCGCCGAAGCCGACGAACTGCTGCTCCAGCACGTCCTTGATCTGCGCGCCGGTGAACGACTGCGTGACGACCAGGTTGTTGAACGGCTGGACCGTGAAGGCCTCGCCGTAGGTGACCTGGCCGGGCGCCTCGCCGCCGGGGGAGTTGGCGTAGATCAGTGACTGGCGGATGCCGCCCGGGTTCATGAGCGCGATCTGCGCGCCCGCCGAGGCCGTGTACTTGAGCTGGGCGTCGGCGATCACGTCACCGAGCGTCGACTCGCCGTTGGCCAGCGCGATGTTGGTGATGTCACCGCTGATGCTGCCGACGATCTTGTTGGCCAGCGGCGCCACCGCGACACGGTACTTGTCGGCGATGACCTTGATCTTCGGGTCGGCGAGCGCGGGGTTGCGGACGAAGTTGCCCGCCGCGTCCTTCTGCCACGTGCCGTCGGCGAGCTTGACGCCGTTCTCGACGATGACGTTGGTCGCGGACGCGTCGACGAACTTGCGGGTCTTCTTGTCCAGCGACACGCGGATGTCGGTGACCAGGGTGCCGGCGGTGCCGGCGCTCGTCACCAGCGAGTTGGCGCCGGAGGAGTTCGGCAGCTCGCAGGTGTAGAAGCGGTGCGTGTGACCGGACACGACGACGCCGTAGGCCGGGTTGAGGCCCTTGACGATGTCGGTGATCGGGCCGGCGAAGTTGGCGCAGCCGGACGGGTCCAGCGGCGCGGGCGGGCTGCTCTGCAGGCCACCCTCGTGGATCAGCAGCACCATCGACTTGATGCCGAGCCAGCCCAGGACGGTCGCGTACTGGTTGGCGGTCTGCACCTCGTCCCGGAAGTCGACGTTCTTGATGCCGGCCGGGTTGACGATGCTCGGCGTGCCCTCGAGGGTCATGCCGACGTACGCCACCGGGACGCCGTCGTAGAACTTGATCGTGAAGGGCAGCAGGATCGGCAGTTTGTTGGACTTGTTGGTGACGTTGGCCGCGAGGTAGGGGAACTTCGCGCCGGCGAAGCCGTCGCCGTCCTGGCAACCGTCGACGGGGTGGCAACCGCCGAACTGGATGCGCTTGAGCTCGTCGACACCCTCGTCGAACTCGTGGTTGCCGACGGACGAGATGTCGACGCCCATCGCGTTGAGGACCTCGATCGCCGGCTCGTCGTGGAACGCGGCGCTGACCAGCGGGGTGGCCCCGATGCTGTCGCCGGCCACGACCGTGTCGCTGTTGCGGACGCCGTCGGCCTTCGCCGCGTCGCGCAGCTTGGTCAGCCAGGTGCTGAGGTATTCGGCGCCGCCTGCCGGGGTGCCGTTGATGAGGCCGCCGCTGCCGAGCGGCGCGTCGATGTTGCCGTGGAAGTCGTTGAACCCGAGCAGCTGAGCGGAGGTCGTCGGCCCGGTCTTCTGGGCGAACGACACGTTGGCCGGCGTGAGCGGAGTCCAGCGGTCGGTCTGTTCCGGCGCGCCGGACTTGGCTAAGGGCAGGAGGGCGACAACCGCGACGGCGAGCGTCGGCACCGCGAGGTGCTGAGCGATCCGCCACGCGCGGGCGCGGGGCTGGGCCATGATCTCTCCTTCGGAAGACATGCGTCGTTGGCCATCCTTCCGTAGCCGTCGATCCCGCACGAGCACCTGCCGGAGACGGATGGATTGCATGCGGGTGAATGCGAGGGTCCAGATCCGATCGGTCCGCTCCGATCGGGCCGCCGAGTACGCACGATCGTCGACGCTCCGCGATGCTGTGCGGACGCAAGGTATCCGGTAGGTTTTGCGGGAGAGGGGGCTGACACCATGTTGAGGCGGGCCGCGACCATGTTGGTCGCCGTCGCGTCCGCGATGTGGGTGGCCCCCGCGCCGGTCCTCGCCGTGGAGCCGAGCGACTGGCAGCCGGTCTTCTCCGAGTCCTTCGACGACTCCGGTGCGCTGCCCCCGGGCTGCGCCGCCTACGACGGCGTCTCGGACGGCACGTCCGACGGGGTCTCCGAGGGGGCCACCGGCGGCGCCTCGGCGAGCTACTTCCGGCCCGAGGCGGTCACCGTCTCCGGCGGGAAGCTGCACCTCGCCCTGCACCGGCGGGCCTACGGCGGCAAGGCGTTCGTGACCGGCGAGCTGCGCTGCCTCGGCGCGGCCCAGCAGTTCGGGCGATACGAGTTCCTGGCCAGAGTGCCGCTGGGCGCGGGGATCTCGTCGATCGCCATGCTGCGCCCAGTCGACCAGCAGGTCGCCCAGCACACGTCGCAGCTGGAGATCACCGCCCGGCCTGGCGAGGAGAAGGCCCTGGTGCGCAACGGTTTCGGCGCCGGCACCTCCGTGCGGACGCTGCCCGGCCCGTTCAGCGACTGGCACTCCTACGCGATCGAGTGGTCACCGGCGGGCTTCAAGGTGTCCGTCGACGGCAAGGAGCGCGTCGCCGACCCGGCCGTCTCCACGGCGCAGCGCTGGTTCGGCTTCGCGGTGACCACCAGCGGATCCGCCACCCCCGGCACGTCGACGGCGTTGCCCGTGGAGTTCCAGATCGATTTCCTGCGCGTCTATGCGCTCGCGCCCGGGTCGTCGCTGCCGGCGGTCGCCGCGCCACCGTCCACTGTGCCCAATGCGGTGCCGGGCACGCCGCAGGGGCACCGGTGGTCGCTGTGGCTGGCGGTGGTGGCGACGGTGATGGCCGCGGTCGCCCTGTTCGTCCTGGTCGTGCACAAGACCCGCCCGCACCGCCCCCCACCGTCCCATCGGGCGTAGATTCCGCTCCCCGCGTAGTCGCTCACAGCGAACAGGGCTGTGCCGAGCGGCACGGACGGCAAAGGATCGCCGGATGAGAATCCTTGTACTCGGTGGCACCGTGTTCTTCGGCCGGGCGGTTGCCCGGCAGGCCCTCGCCGCCGGCCACGACGTCACCTGCGCGGCCCGCGGCACGTCCGGCGACCCGGTCGACGGCGCCCGGTTCGTGACCGTCGACCGGTCCGACCCCGACGGGCTGCGCGCCGTCGAGGGCACCTTCGACGCGGTCGTCGACGTCGCCCGCAAGCCCAGCCACGTCCGGCACGCCGTCGCGGGGCTCGCCGGCCGGGTGGGGCATTACACCTTCGTCTCCAGCTGCTCCGTCTACGCCGACACCGCGACCCCGGACCAGACCGTGGCGACGGCGCCGTTGCTCCCGGCCGCCGACCCGGACTTCGACGACCCGGCCGCCAGTGCCGAGGCGTATGGCCGCTGCAAGGTCACCTGTGAGGAGCTCGTCCGGGACGGCTTCGCCGATGTCTTCGTCAACCGGGCCGGACTGATCGTCGGGCCGGAGGACCCCACCGGCAGGTTCGACTACTGGGTGGCCCGGCACGCCCGCGGCGGCGAGATCCTGACCCCGGGTGACCCGGACGACCGGGTCCAGTTCGTGGATGTCCGTGACCTGGCCGACTGGACGGTGCGGGCCGCGGAGGAGGGCCTGACGGGGACGTTCGACGGTATAGGTGCGCCGATGACCCGCCGGGACTTCCATGCCGGCTTCGGCGGCGACGGCACGCTCACCTGGGTGTCACAGGACTTCCTGGTCGCGCAGGGCGTCGAGCCCTGGTTCGGTCCGCGGTCGCTGCCCCTGTGGCTACTGCTGCCCGAATTTGCCGGGTTTCTCACCCATGACACCACCCCGGCCCTTGCCGCCGGGCTTCGTCCCCGCGCGCTTGCCGAAACCGCGGCGGACACACTCGCCGCATTCGGTGATGTACGCCACAGCACAGGTCTCACGGAAGAGGAAGAAGTCGCGCTGTTGCGGGAATGGCACGCTCGGTAGGCGGGAGTGTGACGAGCCCGTCAGCATTTCGACAGACGGCAGCACGCGTCGATTCCTGCGGATACCTGCGCATTTGCCTGTCATGCGGGCGACTGTTGCCGATGAACTGCGGTGACCCCGGTCCCAGTCGGTGCCGTTCCCAGGGAACTCACAGCGAGTTTAGGCGTCTGACGGGCAGGAATACCACGTATCACTTGTTGGAACCGAAGCGAACCGGAGAAGCTCCCGAGTCGTCTAGGTAAGTGGTGCAACTCTCACGGGTCGTCACCGAATCGCCCGCGAGGGTGGAATTCGGCAGGCCACGTGACCGTTGTGTAGGGGGCATACCCGGGGGGCACCCGTTTTAGCAGGGTGAAACGGGGAAGGCGAAGGATGGACGGGGAGGGGCCCGAAGGTGGAGAACGTGAAAGTGGAGATGCGACCCGATACAGGTGCCGAAGAGCGTGACCTGGTTGGTGTCTACCTGCATGAGATCTCCCGCACGCCGCTGCTCGACGCCGCTTCTGAGGTCGAGCTTTCCAAAGCGGTCGAGGCTGGTCTCTATGCGGAGCATCTGCTGGACGTGGACGAGCTGCCCGACGGCGTGAGCGCCGCCGAGCTGCAGCGTCTGGTCGACGAGGGCGAGCGCGCCAAGGACCGGTTCATCCGGGCCAACCTGCGCCTGGTGGTCTCGATCGCGCGGCGTTACGTGCGGTCCGGCATGCCGATGCTCGACCTCATCCAGGAGGGCAACACCGGCCTGGTCCGCGCCGTCGAGAAGTTCGACTACGTGCGCGGCTACAAGTTCTCGACATATGCGACATGGTGGATCCGCCAGGCGATCAGCCGGGCGATCGCGCAGCAGGAACGCACCGTCCGGCTGCCCGTCCACCTCGTCGAAGACGTCAACCGGATGCGCAACGTCGCGCGTCAGCTCACCCGTGAGCTCGGCAACGACCCCGAGCCTGAGCAGCTCGCCACCGCCCTCGGCGTCCCCGTCGAGCGCGTCCACGAGCTCAAGCGCTGGTCCCAGGACACCGTCTCGCTCGACACCCCTGTCGGCGACGACGGCGACACCAGCCTGGGCGACCTGGTCTCCGACTCCGACGCACCGTCGCCGGAGGACGTGGTCCTCGCCGCCCTGGAGCGCCAGCGCATCGAGGGCCTGCTCAACCACCTGGACGACCGGTCGGCGGGCATCATGCGCGCCCGCTACGGTCTCGAGGACGGTCGCGAGCACTCGCTGACCGAGGTCGCGAGCCGGTTCTCCCTGTCCCGCGAGCGCATCCGCCAGCTGGAGATCCAGGCCCTCGGCCGGCTCCGTGAGCTGGCCCGCGCCGAGGGGCTCCAGGCCGCCTAGCCGATCGCAACCGACAACCGCAGCCCCTGACCGTTCCCGGTCGGGGGCTGCCCCGTGTCAGACCTCAACCCAGGCGGGCGCCTGGGTTGCTGCGCGGCCTCAGGGCCGGTGCGCCACCACGAACAGTCGCGGAAACGGCAGGATCGTGCCGAACGGTTCCCGGGGGTACCGGTCTCGCAGCCGGGCGGCGACCCGGGCGCGGAAGTCGTCGAGCTCGGCGCCGGACAGCGCGTCGAGGTACGGGCGCAGCCCGGTGCCGCTGAACCACTCCAGGACCGGGTCCTCGCCCGGCAGGACGTGGAAGTAGGTCGTCTCCCACGCGTCGACGGTCAGACCGAGCGCCGCGAGGGTCCGCACGTACCAGGCGGGCTCACGCACCGGCGTCGCGCCGCGCGGGCCGGGGACGCCGGGGTCCAGGATGTCGGCGTCGAGGATCGGGCCGCCGGTCGGGACCTGGAACGCGAGGGTGCCGCCGTCGTCGAGGCCCGCGGCGAGGACCGGCAGCAGCGCCGCGTGGTCGGGGACCCACTGCAGGGAGGCGTTGGCGACGATGACGTCGACCGAGCCGCGCTGCGGGCGCCACCCGGCGATGTCGCCGAGCTGGAAGGACAGCTGCGGCGTGGCCAGGGGCGCCGCCGCGGCGAGCATCTGCGGGGACGAGTCGATCCCGAGCACCGCCGCGTCCGGGTAGCGGGTGGCGAGGGTCGCGGTCAGGGTGCCGGGGCCGCAGCCGAGGTCGACGACCGCGACCGGGGCGGTGGTCGGGATGCGCGCCACCAGCTCGTGGAACGGGCGGGCGCGTTCGTCGGCGAAGCGGGCGTACTGCCCGGGATCCCAAGAGGCCATGCCCCATCTTGCGGGCATGGCCTCTGCGTGGTTCACCAGGGGTTACTTGTGTGGCCGGCCGTATCCGTACGTGTCGCTGCGGCCGTCGATCGACTGGACCTCGACGTTCCGCCCGGTGGTCGGGGCGTGGATCATCTTGCCGTTGCCGATGTAGATGCCCACGTGCCCCAGGCCCCGGAAGAAGGCCAGGTCGCCGGGGGAGAGCGCGGACCGTGAGATGTGCGTGGTCTTGCTCCATTGATCGGCGGCGTTGTGCGGCAGCGTGATGCCGGCCGCCTTCCACGCGCCCATGGTCAGGCCCGAGCAGTCCCAGCTGTTCGGTCCGGCGGCGCCCCACTTGTAGGGCTCGCCGAGCTGGGCACAGGCGAAGGCGACGGCCGCGTTGGCCGGGCTGGTGCACTCGGCGCCGAGCGTGACCTTGACGCCGGTGGAACCGGTGCTGCCGGCCGCGGTGGCCTGGCGGCGGAGGGTCTCGAGCTTCTTGACGTCGCCCTCGATCTTCTTCTTCTTGGTCTCGAGCTCGGCCTTCTGCGCGTTCTCCGCGGCGAGCGTCTCGTCGATCTTCTTCTTCTCGTCGTCCAGCTTGGTCTTGGCCGCCGTGTAGTCGGCGATCTCGTGCTGCTGGTGCTTGCCGATCTGCTGCAGCGTGGCGAGCTGGTCGATCAGCGTGTCCGACGACTGTGCGTTGAGCACGACGTTGAGGCTCTGCAGGGGACCGGCGCCCTTGAAAGCGGCGACGGCGATGACGTCGACGTTGGCGTTGGCCGCGGCCATGCTGTCCGCGAGGGGCTGGAGCTTGGTCTGGAGGGTGGCGGCGGACGCCTGGGTGGCGGCCAGCTCCCCATTGATCTTGTTGAAGGCCTCGACCAGGTCTTCGAGATCGTTGCCCGCCTTCTCGAGCTGGGCTTCGATCTCGGCGAGGGTGGGTTCGGCCTTGGCGACACTCGTCGGTGCCACGACGGCCAGCGACACAGCCCCGATGATCAGGGTGCGCAGCAGGGATCGTCTGGCGCGGTGTCCAGCGGACAAGGGATGACCCTTCTTCACCGACCGCCTACCGGGTTAGCTGACGGGTTCGGGCGGGAAGAGTGCCGCCCTACCGCGCCTTCGCGGATTCACCCCAAAGGACCTTGGGTCCCCGGCTCGCACAGCGCCGGACGGCGCTCGATTCGGCGGCGCTTGCCCGGCGCCACCCGGGCTGGGCGACGGACTGCCGAGCAGGCCAGGACCTAACTTAACGTGATCAACAAAGAAGCGAAACCCACGCGCGTTGTTCTATATCTATTACCCCAAAAGTCCGTATCACGGCGAGTTGTCGGTCCACATCGGACGGTGATGCAACACGGAAGAAGGTGTTGACGGACACACAATTGGGGCTTGATTCTGCTCTGATACCCGGTTAAATACACGTAACTTTATTCACCGTCGATGCACATAGTTCGCCCACTCCGAACACCCCCGGAGGAGCGTCACCGATGTTGCGTGTCCAGAACCTCGAGGTCGTCTACGACGACGTGATGCTGGTGCTTCGCGGCGTCAGCCTGCAGGTGCCACCAGGACGGATCGTCGCGCTGCTCGGCGCGAACGGTGCGGGCAAGACCACGCTGCTGCGAGCCCTGTCGGGCCTGCTCGGCGTGCACGACGGCGCCATCACCAAGGGCGCCGTCACGCTCGACGACAGGCCCATCCACCGGCTCAGACCGGCCGCCGTGGTCCGCCGCGGCGTGACGCAGGTGATGGAGGGGCGCAGGACGTTCGCCGAGCTGACCGTCGAGGAGAACCTGCGGCTCGGCGCGCACACCCGCTCGAAGGGGCGGGCGGAGGCCCTCGAGCGCATGTACGGCCTCTTCCCCGTCCTCGCCCAGCGGCGCGGCAGCACCGCCGGTTACCTCTCCGGCGGCGAGCAGCAGATGCTGGCGATGGGGCGGGCGCTCATGTCCGACCCGGCGTACCTGCTGCTCGACGAGCCCAGCCTCGGCCTCGCGCCGCGCCTGGTGGAACAGGTCCGCGACCTGATCGTGCAGATCAACCGGGCCGGCACCGGCGTGCTGCTGGTCGAGCAGAACGCGACCATGGCGCTGTCCATCGCCGAGCACGGATACGTGCTGGAGACGGGCAAGGTCGTGCTCGACAAACCCGCCGCCGAACTGCTCGCCGACGACGACATCCGCGAGTTCTACCTCGGCCGGGCCGAGCGGTCCTTCCGCGACGTCAAGCACTACAAGCGCCGCAAGCGCTGGCTGTCGTAGCGCTGTCGGAAACCTAGAAGGAGTCGCCGTGCTGCGTTTCGAAGACGTCCGGCTCAGCTTCGCCGGCGTCAAAGCCATCGACGGTGTTTCGTTCACCGTCGCCAAGGACGAGTTGTTCGCCGTCATCGGTCCCAACGGGGCCGGGAAGACGTCGATCTTCAATGTGATCTCCGGTGTGTACCGGCCACAGCACGGCAAGGTGACGCTCGACGGCACCGATCTCACCGGTCTGCGCCCGGACAAGATCGCCAAGCTGGGCGTGGCCCGCACCTTCCAGAACGTCGAGCTGTTCCAGCACCTGACCGTGCTGGAGAACCTCATGCTCGGCCGGCACCATCACATCCGCTACGGCACCCTGGCGGCCATCGCGTGGCTCGGCCGCGCCCGGCGCGAAGAGATCGCCAACCGGGCCGTGGTCGAGGACATCGTCGACTTCCTGGAGCTCGCGCAGTGGCGCCGGCTCCCGGTGGGGCTGCTGCCGTACGGCGTGCAGAAACGCGTCGAACTCGGCCGGGCCCTCGCCATGGAGCCGAAGCTGCTGCTGCTGGACGAGCCGGTCGCCGGGATGAACCTGGAGGAGACCGAGGACATGGCCCGCTTCATCCTCGACGTCCGCGAGGAGCTCGGCATCCCGATGATCCTCGTCGAACACGACATGGGCCTCGTGATGGATCTCGCCGACCGGGTCATGGTCGTCGACTTCGGTGTCCCGGTCGCCACCGGCACGCCGGCCGAGGTGCAGAACAACCCGGACGTCCTGCGCGCCTACCTGGGGGAGGTGGAGGCGGCATGACGATCGCCGACCTGGTCAAACAGCACGCCGAACGGACACCGCACGCGGTCGCGATGCGGGAGAAGCACCGCGGCATCTGGCGCGAGATCACCTGGCGGGACTACTGGAGCACCGCGGAGACGGTCGCCCGGGCGCTGCGGTCGCTCGGTGTCCAGCCCGGCGACCGCGTCGCGATCCAGTCGGAGAACCGCTCCGAGTGGCTCTTCGTCGACGTGGCGACCGTCGCGGTCCGGGCGGCGACCGTCGGGCTGTACCCGACCAACCCACCCGATGAAGTGCGTCACATGCTGGCCGACTCGGGCGCGCGGATCCTCTTCGCCGAGGACCAGGAACAGGTCGACAAGGCCCTGGCCGTCCTGGACGACTGCCCGGACCTGGAGTGGATCGTCTACCTGGAGCCCAGAGGCATCCGCGGCCGGTACCAGCACCCGAAGCTGATCGCCTGGAGCGACCTCCTCGCGTCGCACGAGGGCGCGGAAACGATCGACCTGGAGGCACACAGCGACGACGTCGCCACGCTGATCTACACGTCGGGCACGACCGGGCGGCCCAAGGGCGCGATGCTCACCGTCGCCAACGTGGACTTCGCGATCCGGGTCCTGATCGAGGGCGGTGGCTTCTCCGACCCGCCGCCGGGACCGCGCGACCTGACCCTGTCGTACCTGCCGCTGTGCCACGTCGCGGAGCGGGTCTTCACCGTCTGGTTCAACGCGGCCGCCGGGGTCACCGTCCACTTCGGGGAGTCGATCGCGACGGTACAGGCCGACCTGCGCGAGGTGCAGCCGACGATCCTGTTCGGGGTGCCCCGCATCTGGGAGAAGATGATGGCCGGCGTCACGATCCGGCTCGCCGGGGCGTCGCTGATCAAACGCTCCAACGCCCGGCTGTGGCTGCGCGTCGCGGACCGCATCGGCGCCACCCTGGAGGCCAACGGCGGCAAGCACACCGCCGGCAGCCGGCTGCTCTACGCGATCGGCTGGCTGCTGTGCTACCGGGCGCTGAAGGAGCGCATCGGGGTGCGCCGGGTCCGCTACGCCGCCAGCGGCGCCGCCCCGATCGCCCCGGACGTGCTGCGGTTCTTCATGGGCATCGGGGTGCCGATGTACGAGGTCTACGGCATGACCGAGAACACCGCGATCAGCACCGCCAACCGCCCCGGCCGGGTCCGGCTCGGCACGGTCGGCGAGGCGCACAGCGGGGTCGAGATCCGCATCGCCGACGACGGGGAGATCCAGACCCGGCACCCGGGCACGTTCGCCGGCTACTTCCGCAACCAGGCGGCGACCGCGGAGGCGATGACGCCGGACGGCTGGCTGCGCACCGGCGACGTCGGGGTGCTGCTCGACGGCACGCACCTGAAGATCACCGACCGCTCGAAGGACATCATCATCACGGCCGGTGGCAAGAACGTCGCCCCGAGCGAGATCGAGAACGCGTTGAAGGCCTCGCCGTTCGTCAAGGAGGCGATCGTCATCGGCGACCGGCGCGCGTTCCTGACCGCGCTCATCGGCATCGAGCTCGACACCGTCGGGGAGTGGGCGCAGCGGCGCGGCATCGGCTACACCACCTACCGCGACCTCGCCGGCAAGCCCGAGGTCGTGGCCCTGATCCAGGGCGTCGTCGACGCGGTCAACGCCGGCCACAACCCGGTCGAGCAGGTCAAGACGTTCCGGATGCTGCCCAAGGAGCTCGACCACGAGGACGGCGAGCTCACCGCGACGCAGAAGGTCCGGCGCGGCGCCGTCGCCACGACCTTCGCAACGCTCGTCGACGACATGTACGGGAGCAGGGTGTGAAGGACTTCGTCGAGAGCGTCCTGCGCGGCATCGGCACGGGCAGCGTCTACGCGCTGCTGGGCCTCGGGTTCGTGATCATCTACAAGGCCACCCGGGTCATCTCCTTCGCCCAGCCGGCGTTCATGCTCGCCGGTGCGGTCCTGGTGACCTACCTGGTCGGTCCGCTCGGCTTCTTCCTCGGGCTGGCCGCGGCCGCGGTGCTCACGGGCGGCCTGGCGCTGGGCGTCGAACGGCTCGCGGTCCGGCCGATGATCGGCCGGCCGGTCTTCACCGTCGCGATCATCACGCTCGGCATCGACATCGCGGTCCGGGTCGTCGTCAACGCCGCCATCGGCCTGGACGTGCGGCAGGTCGGCGACCCGTGGGGCCTGAAGGTGTGGAAACTGCCCGGCGGGGTCCAGGTCGAGCAGCGGCACGTGGCGATGGTCCTCACCACCGCCGTGCTCATCGCCCTGCTGTTCCTGTTCTTCCGGTACACCCGGACCGGCCTGGCGATGCGGGCGGCCTCCTACGACCAGGAGGCGGCGCTCGCCCAGGGCGTGAGCGTCGGCGCGGTGTTCGCGCTGTCGTGGGCCCTGGCCGGCGCGCTCGCCGCGGTCGCCGGCACGTTCGCCGCGGTCGGCGGCAGCGTCAGCGAGTCGCTGTGGCTGATCGCGCTGACGGCGCTGCCGGTGATCATCCTCGGCGGTCTCGACTCCCTGCCCGGCGCCGTCATCGGCGGCCTGGCCGTCGGCACCGTGCAGGAGCTCACCGCCACGTATCAGGGCTCGCTGCCGTGGCTCGGCGGCAACATCTCGGTCGTCACGCCCTACGTGGTGATGTTCCTGGTCCTGCTCGTGCGCCCCTACGGCCTGTTCGGCACCCGGGAGGTCGAAAGGGTATGAGAAACCGTCCACTGCTGCGCACCTCCTACAACCAGGAGCTGGCGCTGCTCGACACCACCTCGAAGAAGGTGGCGGTCGGCATCCTGCTCGCGGTCGGCGTCGCGCTGCCGTGGCTGGTCGAGGACCAGTTGCTGCAGCTGATCGGGCTGGCCTGCGTCACCGCGATCGGCGCGATCGGGCTCAACATCGTCACGGGCTACGCCGGGCAGGTGTCGCTCGGGCACGCGTTCTTCCTCGCCATCGGCGCCTACACGGCGGCGGCCATCGCCGGTGACCCCGACGCGCGGACCATCGGGTTCGGGGTCCGGGAGATCCTGATCTGGCTGCCCGCCGCCGGTGTCGTCGCCGCGCTCGCCGGTGTACTGGTGGCGCCCCTGGCGACCCGGTTGCGTGGCCTGTACCTGGCGATCGTCACGCTGGGCCTGGTCTTCATCGGCGGCCACGTGATCAACGAGTGGTCGTCGCTGACCGGTGGGCCCGGCATCGGCCGGCAGCCCCCGGCGCCGACCCTGCTGGGCTACGACCTCAACACCGGCGACGCCTTCCTCACGAGAGATCAGAAGCTGTACCTGCTGATGCTCGTGCTGCTCGTCCTCGCGGCTCTCGCGGCGCGCAACCTGGCGCGTTCGCGGGTCGGCCGGGCCTTCACCGCCATCCGGGACCGCGACATCGCGGCCGGCGTGATGGGCGTGAACCTGGCCAGGTACAAGACGATCGCCTTCGGGGTGTCGTCGTTCTACGCCGGCTGCGCCGGTGCGCTGCTCTACGTCGGGATCGGCTACTTCGACCCGACGACCTTCAACCTGCTGCTGTCGGTGCAGTACATCGCGATGATCCTCATCGGCGGTGCGGGCACGGTCAGCGGCGCCGTCCTGGGCGCCTTCCTGATCACGCTCCTGCCGCGGCTGATCCGGGAGGTCCCGTCGTTCCTGCCGTTCATCAGCAACTCACCCGCGGAGTCCCCCAACGCCTACCAGCTCGAAACCGTCCTCTACGGCGTGTTGATCATCGTGTTCCTGATCTTCGAGCCACGCGGACTGTTCGGCATCTGGATCCGGCTCCGCAACTACTGGAAAGCCTGGCCGTTCTCGTACTGACCCCGTAAAGGAGCCCCTCAATGAAGAGGTTGGGCATGTTTGCCCTGGCCGCGGTGCTCACTGCCGGCGCACTTGCCGGATGCCGCGGCGCGGACAGCACGGACAAGGGGGCATCGGGCGCCAAGTCCGACGTCGGTATCACCAAGGAACCCTGCCCCAAGTCCGAGCACAAGGACCGGGGCTGCATCTACCTCGGCATCATCTCCGACCTGACGGTCGGCCCCTTCCACGTCCTCGCCGTGCCGATCACCGATGCGCAGAAGGCGTTCTGGAAGCGGGTCAACGCCCAGGGCGGCATCGGCGGCTATGACATCGACGCGGAGACCTACGTCCGCGACAACAAGTACAACCCGCAGACGCACAACGAGGCCTACCAGGAGATGAAGGGCAAGGTCCTCGCCCTCGCCCAGAGCCTCGGCTCGCCGACCACCGCGGCGATCCTGCCCGACATGAAGACCAACAACATCATCGCCGCCCCGGCCGCCTGGACCTCGGCGTACGCGTTCGAGGACAACATCCTCGAGTCCGGCGCCAACTACTGCATCGAGTCGATGAACGCCGTCGACTACGCCAACGAGACCTTCAAGCCCAAGACCGTCATGGCGGTGCACCTCGCCGGCGACTACGGCGACGACGCCGCGGCCGGGGCGAAGATCGCCGCGGAGAAGCTGGGCATGACGTTCATCAACGTGAAGACCGACTCCGGCACCGACAAGCAGGCCGGCGCGGTCACCGCCATCGTCACGCAGAAGCCGGACCTGGTCATCCTGACCACCGGACCGGCGGACGCGGCCGCGATCGTCGGCGGCGCCGCCCAGCGCGGCTTCACCGGCAAGTTCATCGGCACCAGCCCGTCGTGGAACCAGGGCCTCCTCGCCACCGCCGCGGCACCCGCGTTGAAGGCGCTCTACCTGCAGTCCTCGCCGTGGAAGTCGTGGGCGTCCGACACCCCCGGACACAAGGCCATGCGGGAGGCGCTCGGCTCGTCCGTCACGCCGAACGATGGCTACACGTCGGGCTGGGTCTGGTCCTACCCGCTGCTCGCCGCCCTGAAGAAGGCCCAGGCCGACGGTGACCTGACGCGGGCCGGCCTGCTCAAGGCCGCGAAGTCGCTCAGCAAGGTCGACTACGAGGGCATGCTGCCCGAGGGCGCCGGCAACTACGCCGCCGGCGCGGACGGCGTCTTCCGCCAGTCCCTCATCTACAACCCGACCGTCGGCGCCGGTGGCCCCAACGACATCAAGCTGATGAAGGACTACTTCACCGGCACCGTCGCGAAGGACTACAAGCTCGACAAGCCCTGCTACGAGAAGCTCTAACCGGCTCCGCCGCGCGGGAGGGCATCACAGCCAGCCCTCCCGCGCGGCCAGCAGCCCCGCCTCGAACCGCGACCGCGCGCCGAGGCGCTCCATGAGATCGGCCATCATCCGCCGGGCGCTGCGCTCCGACAGCCCCAGGCGCTTGGCCGCAGACTCGTCCGTGTGGCCCTGGCTGAGCAGTTTCAGCAGCTCCGCCTCCTGCGCCGTGACGCCCTTGCGGTCCCGGGCCCGGCTCGCACCCAGCGGCACCGCCGTGCTCCACACCTGCTCGAACAGCGTCACCAGCGACGCGACCACACCGCTGCCGGTGAGCTGCACGACGCCCGCGCCGGTGTCCTCCGGGTCGATCGGCACGATCGCCACCCGCCGGTCGGCGATCAACATCCGCGGCGGCAGCACGGGTGCGGTGCGCACCTCGGCCCCGGCGTCGGTCAATGATTGGGCGTAGGCCAGGGTCGGCCGGTCGTTGCGGGCGGAGTCCTGCATCACCGTGCGGATCGTGATCCCGCGGGCGAGCAGGTCGGTGTTGTTGCGATGGGCCGCGGCCAGGCCGGGCGCCGGCAGCGCCGCGCCGGGCAGCAGACTCAGCGCCTCCATGCGGATCCCCTGCGCGAGCTCCTCCAGCCGGGCCTGCACCGCGTCGAGGCCGACGAGCCGCTCCGCGTCCAGCGCCGCCACCGGCCGCTCCGCGTATTGCGCCATGAGGGTGGCGACCGACGTCTGGCTCTGCGCGATCAGCAGCTGCTTGCGCTCCAGCTCCGCCTGCTGGCGGGCCAGCAGCGCCTGGAGCCCGACACCGGGATTGACCGCCCGGAGCTGGCCCTCGTGTTCGACCGACTCGCGCAGCAGTGAGAGCTCGAAAAGCTCGTCGAGCGCGGCCCGGACCTCGCCGGCCGTGACCCCCAGGGCGTCGGCGAGTGGGGCGACGCCCAGGCCCGGCTGTTGCAGCATCGCACGGTAGACCGTCTCGGCGGTCGCGCCGAGACCGAGCACTTCGAGCACGTCGATCCCCTTGTCCGATTCCCCGTGACGGCGCGTCCCCGCACCTATCGAGACAGCTTGATTCTTTCAGAGTCCGGGGGCCTGCTCAAGGTCCACTTGGCCGGTTCCGGTCAGGCCGGTTCCGGCCCGTCCGGACACCTTCCGGCGCCGCCGGCAATGCCGGAAGGTATTCCTCACCGGAGGCGATCGAAAACCTCCGGAAACGGGGAACACCGAATCGAGCAGGAGCGCAGCCATGCCTTTTTCCGCCCGCCTCACCAACCGTCGAATCATCGCCACGGTCATTGTCGGAATGCTGTTCGGGGCGGCGCTCGCGCTCCTGGCCGGGATCGGTGGGGCCAGCGGGGCCGGCGCCGCGACGGGCTTCCGGGCCGATGGCGGCGAGCCGGTGGTGGTGGTCTCCACGACCCCGCCGGCGCACCCGGACGGCTGGGGCTGGCCGTAGCGATGTACCTGGTCAAGCTCCTGTTGGAGGCGAGGCCCGGGGCGCCACCGGGTGTCGGGCCGGACCGGGTGGCGGCGGCGCTGCGGGCCCGCGTGATCCCGTCCGACCGGGTGGAGCACATCAGCGTGAAAGCCACCGGAAACGGCATGCACGTCGGATTCTTCGGGCTCGCCGGAAACCTCGCCGAGGCAACCGCGAATGCGCGCCGGGTGTGTCACCGCGCATTGTCCACCGATCCCGTTCTGGGTGGCTGGCGACTCAATTCCGAACTCGAGTTCATGGAATGAGGGAACTCCTGTGCGTGGCCGACGGCAGCCGGCAGATCCTGGTCCGCGGCCACGGCCTCGGTTGCGGCGACAACGAGCCGCTGATCGTCGAGGCCTGCGCCGCCTTCGAGTGATGTGCACGACTGCTCCGGACCGGTTTCCATGGCCTGGCACCGCATCGGGAGCCCGACAACCGACGGGCCGGGCCATTGACGGGGCCCAGGGCCGTTCCGGGCCTGCACACGACCCGTTCGGCTGACTGGCCGAACGGGTCGTTTTCCGTCGATCTTGTCCGGAACTCGCCCGATTCGCGTTGGGCCGGGCCGTGCGCCGTCGGTAACGCGACACTTCTTCACGCCCTACCGCTCGGTACGCTGGCGCAATTTCAGCGGGACTCCCGCCTCTCTGCCCACCCCCCCAGGAGAGGACGGTTCATGTCGATACGTCGACGTACCGTGCGCGCTTTCCTCGCCGCCGTGCTCACGGCGAGCGTGTTCGTCCCGCTGACCAGCGCGCCCGAGGCCGCCGCGGCAACCATGCCGACCGGCTTCCAGGAGCAGGTCGTCTACAGCGGGCTGACCAACCCGACCAACATCGAGTTCTCGCCTGACGGCCGCGTCTTCGTCGCCGAGAAGAGCGGGCTCATCAAGGTCTTCGACAGCCTTGCGGACACCACCCCGGACGTCTTCGCCGACCTGCGCACCAACGTGCACGACCAGTGGGACCGGGGCCTGCTCGGCCTGGCGCTGGCGCCGGGCTTCCCGACCAACCCGTGGGTCTACGTCCTGTACACCTACGACGCGCTGCCCGGCGGCGCCGCGCCGAAGTGGAACGACGTCTGCCCGGACATCAACAACGGCAGCTGCATCGTCACCGGCCGGCTGTCCCGGCTGCAGGCCAACGGCAACCAGATGACCGGTGCCGAGCAGGTACTGATCACCGACTGGTGCCAGCAGTACCCCAGCCACTCGATCGGCGACCTGCACTTCGGGGCCGACGGCGCGCTCTACGCCTCCTCCGGTGACGGCGCCAGCTTCAGCGCCACCGACTACGGCCAGTTCGCCAACGGGTGCGGCGACCCGCCGTCGGCCGCCGGCACCGCGCTGACCCCGCCCACCGCCGAGGGCGGCGCCCTGCGCGCGCAGGACATCCGCACCACCGCCGACCCGACCGGGCTCAACGGGACCATCATCCGGATCGACCCGTCGACCGGCGCCGCGCTGCCGACCAACCCCAACTTCGCCTCCGCGGACGCCAACGCCCGCCGGATCGTGGCCTACGGCATGCGCAACCCGTTCCGGTTCAACATCAAGCCCGGCACCAACGAGGTGTGGAGCGGCGAGGTCGGCTGGAACACCTACGAGGAGATCAACCGGGTGCAGAACCCGGTCGCCAGCACCATCGGCAACTACGGCTGGCCGTGCATCGAGGGCCCGAGCCCGCAGAGCGGCTACGACGGCGCCAACCTGAACCTGTGCGAGCCGATGTACGGCGCGACCCCGTCGGTGCCGAACGTCCAGCCGTACTTCGCCTGGAACCACAGCTCGAAGGTCGTCACCGGCGAGACCTGCCCCAGCGGCAGTTCCTCGTCCTCCGGCGTGGCCTTCTACCCGGACAGCGGCCCCTACCCGGCCGCCTACCGCGGCGCGATGTTCTTCTCCGACTACAGCCGTGACTGCATCTGGGCGATGATGCCGGCGACCGCGGGCGGCCTGCCGTCCACGTCGAACATCATCACGTTCTCCGCCGGCGCCGCGAACCCGGTCGACCTGGCCATCGGCCCCGGCAGCGAGCTGTACTACGTGGACCTCGGCGGCACCGTGCGCCGGATCCGGTACTACGCCGGCAACCAGCCGCCCGTCGCGGCGATCACCACCAACCGGACGTCCGGCGGCACGCCGCTCGCGGTGACCTTCAGCGGTGCCACGTCATCCGACGCCGACCCCGCCGACCAGGGCCTGCTCACCTACGCCTGGGACTTCACCAACGACGGCACCCTCGACACGCCCAACAACGCGGCCAGCGTCACGGCGAACTACACGTACACCACGCCCGGGACGTACACGGCCAGGCTGCGGGTCACCGACACGCTCGGCGTCACCAACGACAAGACGGTGACGATCACGGCCGGCAACGACGCGCCGACCGCGATCATCGACACGCCGGCGGCCTCGTTCACCTGGGCGGTCGGCAACCAGATCAACTTCACCGGCCGCGCCACCGACCCGCAGCAGGGCACCCTGCCCGCGTCCGCGCTGAGCTGGACGATCATCCTGCACCACTGCTCCTCGCCGGGCGTATGCCACGAGCACCCGATGCAGACGCTCAACGGCGTCGCCGGCGGGACGCTCACCGCACCCGACCACGAGTACCCGTCGTATCTGGAGTTCCGGCTGACGGCGACCGACTCGGGCGGGCTGACCAGCACCACCACCGTCAACGTGCAGCCCAAGACGGTCGACCTGACGTTCGTCAGCAACCCGGCCGGGCTGAACCTGACGGTCGGCGCGACGAGCCAGACCGCGCCGTTCACCCGCACCGTCATCCAGGGCTCGACCAACACGGTCAGCGCGCCGACGCCGCAGCTGGTCAACAACGTGCCGGCCGCGTTCGGCAGCTGGTCCGACAGCGGGGCGCAGACACACGTCATCACCGCGCCGGCGACCAACACCACCTACACGGCCACCTACACGTCCTCGTGCGTGGACGCCTTCGGCTACGTCTGCTCGGCGGCGCCGCGGGCGTTCGTGCCGGCCGACGGCACCGTGCTGCCGCTCACCGGCGACGACAACCTCAGCCAGATCTCGCTGCCGTTCGGCTTCAAGTTCTACGGCACGACGTACAACTCGGCCTGGATCGACACCAACGGCCGGCTGAGCTTCGCCAACCAGGGCGCCTCCACCACGGCGCACGGTGCGATCCCGTCGACGGCCACGCCGAACTCGTCGGTGTACGCGTACTGGACCGACCTCGTCGTCGACGGCTCCGCGAGCGTGCGGACCGCGACGATCGGCTCCGCGCCCAACCGGCAGTTCGTGGTCGAGTGGCGCAACGCCTACCAGTACGGGTTCACGTCCCGGCGGATCAACGCCGAGGCGATCCTGTACGAGAACGGTGACGTCGTCACCAACTACTCGGGGATCGACAACACCGCCGAGGCGGGCGCGTCCTCGACGGTCGGCATCGAGAACGCCGCCGGCACCGTCGGTATCCAGTACTCCAACAACACCTCGGCGCTGCAGAACGGCATGGGTGTGCTGTTCAAGGCGCCCGGTGGTGGCGGGGAGGAACCGCCGCCCGTGACCGGCACCGTCACCGGCACCGTGACCAACCAGGGCACCGGCACGCCGGTGGCCGGCGCCACGGTGACGCTGACCCCGGGCGGGGCGTCGAAGACGACCGCCGCGAACGGCACGTACACGTTCACCAACGTGGCCGCCGGCTCGTACACGGTGACCGCCTCGATCGGCTCGGGCGGGCAGTGCGGTGGCGGCGGGGCCTCGGCCCCGGTGACCGTCGCCGCCGGCAGCACCACCGTCAACCTGGCGCTGACGCAGGGGGCCGACGCGTTCGGCTACACCTGCGCCGACGGCACCCGGGCGTTCATCGACGGTGACACGCCGCTGACGCTCACCGGAGACGACAGCATTGTCCAGCTCACCACGCCGTTCCCGGTGAAGTTGTACGGCACCTCGTACAACTCCGTCTGGGTCGACACCAACGGCAAGGCGAGCTTCGTCAACCCCGGTGCGGCCAACGCCGATCACACGACGCTGCCGACCACGGCCGCGCCCAACGCGACGGTCTACCCGTTCTGGTCGGACCTCGTCGTGGACGGCCAGTCCAGCGTCCGCACCGCCACCACCGGTGCGGCGCCGAACCGGGCCTACGTCATCGAGTGGCGCAACGTGTACATCTACGGCAACCTGTCCCGTCGCCTCACGTTCGAGGCGGTCTTCTACGAGAACGGCGACATCGCGTTCGCGTACAAGGACCTCGACAACGCGTTCGAGCAGGGCAGCAACGCCACCGTCGGGATCGAGAACGCCGCCGGGACCGTTGCCTACCAGTATGCCAACAACCAGCCGGTGCTGGTCAGCGGCAACGGGGTGCTCTTCCACCCGCCCGCCTGATCATCCCCGTTTCAGTTCGGCGGCCACCTGCCGCATGAGGTCGATCGAGGCCTCATGCGGCAGGGCCATCCCGGCCAGCGCACGCAACCCCTCGGTGTACGCGGTGATCAGCTCCGGCTCCTCGAGGAGCTGCCCGCCCTTGTGCAGGATCCCGTCGTCGGCGCCGAACTCGAGGACGGTGAACGCGCCCTCCCACCCGACGTGGTGGCCGGCGTTGAACGGCACGATGCGCACGTCCGTGTAGGGCCGCTGGGCGAACTCGACCGCGTGCTCGATCTGGTCGACGAGGACGGAATCGTCGTCGTGCAGCGGCAACCGGCGCAGCACCGACTCGTCGATCAGCGCCTGGAACCGCGACGGCGTCTCCCTTTCGAACAGCTCGCTCTGCCGCCGCAGCCGGAACTCGACGCGCTGCTCGTGATCGCCGGCCTTCTGTTCGGCGGTCGTCGCGGTCGCGTACCGCCGGGTCTGCATCAGCTCGGGGAACTGCATCGGCTCGAAGCCGCCGACGAACACCGCCTCCGCCTCGAAGCCCACGTAGGTGAGCAGGGAGCCGGGCAAGGCGGCACGGTACTCGTCCCACCACATCCGCCGCTTCGCCGCCCGGGCCAGTTCCAGCAGGTCGTCGACCAGCTGGGTGTCGTGCAGCCGGTAGTAGGCCAGGAGGCTGCGCAGGTCGCTGACCGAGATGGCGACGGTGCCGTTCTCGATCCGGATCAGTTTCGACAGTGACCACTCCATTTCGGCGGCCACCAGGTCCTGGGTGAGCTCGCGCTCCCGCCGGAGCCGTCGCAACTCGGCTCGAAGGCGACGCTTGCCCACGATCGGTCCACTCATGGACTCTTCCCCCAAATCGCGTCCAGATGGCAACGCGGCGTCTCTACCCTCTTTGCGGCAAATGCACCTGATGATTTCAGCCTGCTGGTGACGCCGGCCGGGAGTGGGTGCCGCCAGGGAGATCTTGGCCATCGCGCTGAGCCAGGCTGAGCCCGACGAGGATGCCGGCGGCGACCGCGAGCGCGACGATGATCACGCCGGCCGCGATCCACCACGCGGTCGTGCTGCTCACCTGGGCGGGCGCGGACGCCGGCACGGTCTGTCTCGGCGTGGTCTGTCGCGGTGCGGGCGCCGGCACGGTCTGTCTCGGCACGGTCTGTCGCTGCGCGGGCGCCGGCACGGTTGGGGAGACCGGGTTGTCGGCGAGATCGGGCATCCGGGCCGGGACGGTTGTTTCCCTGGGCACCGGTTGGCGCCGTTGCTGCTTTTGTGCGCGGCCTGCCGGTACCGTGGCCGCTTTTGTCGTTGTGTTCTTCTGATGTGGGGCCCGCACCGGCGGAGGTGGGGGCTGGTCCTCCGCCGGTGCGTACGTGTCCTCATCCGCGAATTCGTCGTCCTTGACCGTCGCCCAGGGGGAGGGGCGGACGGTCCAGTCGGACGCGCGTGCGTAGTAGACCGGTGCCTCCGGGGGGTGGGTGTCGCCGCCCGGCTGCCGTGCAGTCGGCTCGCGTGCGGGTGGCGACGCCGCGGGTGGAGGGGCCGGTGGGAGATGCGGCGCCGGCCGGTCCGGTGCGGTCGGTGCCCAGGGGGAGGGGGCGACCGGCCGGACCTGCGGCGCAGCCCGTGAGCGTGGCACCTCACGCGGCGGCGGGAAGTAGATCCCGTCCTCCGTGTGTTCGACGTCGCGACGCCGGTGGTGCCGGCCCTCGGTCATCGAGTTCCCTTCTCGGCGGCGAGGCCGCTACGCAGCGCAAGGATGAGGAAGCACGCTGCGGTCAACCTAGCACTGGGAGCCGTCGATGTGTGACCGTCCGGCTACCCATAGATCAAGTCGCTTCGCGGTATCTGAGGATTGGACAATTTGGACATTCTTCTGGAATCTCTCAGATCTGGCGGTGGGCGGCCGAATGTCCAGCACGTCCGGGCGGGTGGAGGGCTCTGTCGATGTCGGTCGATGTGCGGTCGGTGCGCGCGCACCCTGCGCTGCGCGGCGCCGTGATCCTGGCGGTGCTGAGCACCGGCTGGCTCGTCGCACAGTGGCCGCACGTGATCGTCCACCCCGCGATCGGCTGGATCCCCGTGCCGCTCAGCGCGGGCCTCGCCGCCGCCGTGTGCTTCCGCACCGCCCGCCTCGCCGGCCCCGCCGGCCGCTTCTGGCGTCACCTGGGCATCATCATGCTCATCCTGCTCGGCGGTGTCCTCAGCAGCGCCGTGGACTCCCTCGTCGGCCCCGGCGCGCCGACGCAGCGCTCCAGCAGCGTCACCATGACCCTGTACCTGGGTGCCGTCCTAGTCCTCGTCTGGGCCCTGCTGCGGCTGCCGGTCCGCCGCCGGCTCATCACGTTCGGGCTCGACCTCGCCGTCGTGGTCTGCTCGGTGAGCCTCATGACCTGGTACTTCGCCGCCCGCGGCTCGGTCGAGCTGGCCCGGGTCACCGGCACCGCGTGGGCGATCTTCGGCGTGGTGGTGCTGCTGTTCGCCGGCCTCCTCGCGGTCGCCAAGGTCGCCCTCGCCGGCACCGGCGGGCTCGACCGCAGCGCGCTGTGGGTCCTCGGCGGCACCGTCATCGCCGGCGCCGCCCTCGGTGCGGTCGCGCCGTTGCTGGAGTCCCGGCCGTACCTCAACGACTGCCACCTGTCGATCCGGTCTGCGCCGCCGGCATCACCCTCGCCGCCCTCCTCCAGCGGTTCGCCGTCGTGCGGGTGGCGGCTCCCCGGGCCCCATCGCGGCCGTTCAGCCTGCTGCCGTATCTGGCGGTCATCGTGGCCGACGGCTTCGTCCTGGCCGGCATCGGCCCCGACCAGCGCCACACCGCGTCCTCGTCGGCGGCTCCGTCCTGCTCACCCTGCTCGTCGTCGCCCGCCAGCTCATCTCGTTCTACGAGAACAGCACCCTGCTCGCCCGCGTCGACGCCAGCATGCTGGAGCTGCGCCGCCACGAACGCCGCTTCCGCTCCCTCGTGCAGAACTCCGCGGACATCTTCGCCATCACCGACGCCGCGGGGCGGGTCACGTATGCCAGCCCGAGCCTCCTGCGCTTCCTGGGCCTCGCGGTCGAGGAGATCCTCGGCGCCACCATCAGCGACCGCGTCCACCCCGAGGACCTGGTCGAGGCCCGCCGCCTGGCACGCGCGCCCGCCGGCACCGTCACCCAGCAGGTGCGGCTGCGCCACGCCGCCGGCGACTGGCGCTGGTTCGAGGTGGTCAGCAGCAACCTCCTGCACGACCCCAGCGTCCGCGGCATCGTCAGCAACGCCCGCGACATCACCGAGGCCCGCCGCTACCAGGACCAGCTCGGCTACCAGGCGTCCCATGACGCGCTCACCGGCCTCGCCAACCGGGCCCTGTTCAACACTGCCACCACCCAGGCGGTCCGGGTCGCCCAGTCCTCCTCCGCCGCCGGCCTGGCCCTCGCCCTCGTCGACCTCGACGACTTCAAGGCCATCAACGACCGCCTCGGCCACGCCGTCGGCGACGCCCTCCTCGTCGAGGTCAGCGAGCGGCTCCGCGCCAGCGTCCGCCCCGGCGACACGGTCGCCCGCCTCGGCGGCGACGAGTTCGCAGTCCTCCTGCCCGGTGCCAACGCCGCCGAGAGCGCCCGCATCGCCGAGACCTTCATCGACGCCCTCGCCGCCCCCGTCCGCGCCGCCGGTTACGAGTTGTTGATCCAGGCGGGCATCGGCGTGGCCCGGCACACCGCCGACTGCGACGCCAGCGACCTGCTGCGCCGCGCGGACATGGCCATGTACGCGGCCAAGGAGCTCGGCAAGAGCCGCTGGGTCGAGTACGGCCCCGAGCTCGACGCCCACGCGGTCGAGCACGCCCAGATCGCCGCCGAGCTCAGCCAGGCCCTCGACCGCGACGAGCTGTTCGTCCTCTACCAGCCCATCGTCGGCCTCCCCGACGGCGACGTCCGCGGCGTCGAGGCCCTCATCCGCTGGCGCCACCCCACCCGCGGCCTCGTCTCACCCGTCACCTTCATCCCCGTCGCCGAGCGCACCGGCCTCATCGTGCCCATCGGCGCCTGGGTCCTGCGCCAGGCGTGCGCGCAGGGCGCCCGCTGGGCCGCTTCCCTGGGTCCCCTTGCACCCTGGAAGATCAGCGTCAACGCCTCCGCCCGGCAGCTGCTCGAGCCGGCCTTCGTCGGCACCGTCGCCGACACCCTCGCCGACACCGGCCTCGACCCCGCCCGCCTCACCATCGAGATCACCGAGACCGCGGTCTTCGGCGGCGGCCGCGCCCTGGACACCGTCCGCGCCCTGCACGCCCTCGGGGTGAAGATCGCCCTCGACGACTTCGGCACCGGGCACTCCTCGCTCGGCCTGCTGCGCACCTGCCCGGTGGACGTCTTGAAGGTCGACAAGTCCTTCGTCGACGGGGTCACGGGCTCGGTCGAACAGGAGGCGATCGCCACCTCGATCAGCGAGATCGCCCAGGCGCTGCGGCTGGAGGCGGTGGCGGAGGGCGTCGAGACAGCCGAGCAGGCGTCGCGGTTGCTGGAGCTGGGGTACCGGCTGGCCCAGGGCTTCTACTTCGCCCGGCCACTGCCGGCGGCGGAGATCGCCCCGCTCTGCACTCCCGAACCGTCCCTGACCTCCCCCGCTTACCGCCCCTGACCCATGATCCGGAAGACCTTGCGCACCCAGGGGTGTGCAAGGTCTTCCGGATCATGAGGGGTTTCGAGGTTTGGGCGGTTGTTCCGCGCTGGAAGTGGATCACGGGGAGATCCACTTCCGGCGCAGCACAAGCGGGCAAAGGGGCTGATCCGGACATCGGTCGTGCCGGACTGGGCGCTGGCACGCGGTGACGTTGAGATCGTTCGGCTTGTCGTGCCAGGACCTACCGGCGGGACTTTCAAAGATCGAAGTCGCGGGCTGGCTGTCCGGGCGGCCGTCGGGCGACTTCGATCAGCCGGATCACTGATCGAAGTCGCGGGTTGGTCGTCAGGATGGTCGCCCGACGGCTGCCTGGACCGGTCGGTGGGGCGACTCGATCCGGCGTGGGCGTAGTCGGTGCGCACCGCGCTTCTGGTCGCGCCGCCGAGTGTCGACCTGGATCACCGGCGAGGCAGGGAAGGGGCTCCGCGGTGACGGATAAGGCCCTGCCCGAGGTGGTGGAGTGCCTTGTGGCGTGCCTCGTCCACGTCGCCGGCATCGACCTCACGGTGCACGCCCCTGAAAAGCGGTGTGCCCGGAGCGGTGTGCCCGGAGCGGTGTGCCCGGAGCGGTGTGCCCGGAGCGGTGTGCCCGGAGCGGTGTGCCCGGAGCGGTGTGCCCGGAGCGGTGTGCCCGGAGCGGCCTGCCCGGCATCGACCCAAGATGTTCGCCCTTGAAAGCCCCATGCCTGGAGCCGTGTGCCTGGAGCCGTGTGCCTGGAGCCGTGTGCCTGGAGCCGTGTGCCTGGAGCCGTGTGCCTGGAGCCCATGCCCAGAACCGCGTGCCCAGGGGCGCACGGCAGTTGGTGGGTGCGGGCGGACGAGGCGCGCCAGAGGGGTGGCGTGCCTCGTCCGCGTCCTGCGGGGTCGGATCGGGTCGGGTTGGGTCAGGCGGTGGTGCCCCACATCGCGGCGAACGCGGCCGCCTCGCCGGCGAGCCAGCGCTCGACCTCGCCCTGCTTGAGTGCCGGGTCGGGGCGCAGGACGTCGCCGCGGCGGAGGTCGACGAGGACGGGGGTGGCGTTGGGCAGGACGAGGTCCATGTGGCGGGTCATCAGGTGCAGGGTGGCGACCGCTGCCTCGTTCTGCGGCGGGTCTTCGTCGAAGTGCAGCCGGACCGCCTCGCCGTGACCGTCCGCATACCGCAGGCCGAAGTGCGGATTGATCTTGACGGGGAGGTTGCCCAGCATGCCGAGGGCGTCGCGGGTCGGGGTGATCTCCACCTGCGACAGATCGCCGAGGGACTCGATGTAGCGCAGCGCGCCGGGGACGACGGACTCATACAGCGGGCGCCACCGCGAGTTGACCTGATCGACGACCGCGTTGAGGTACGTGCCGCCGGTCCGGAACCGGATGTCGGCCTTCAGTGCCTTGACGAGCTGGCCGTGCGGGTTGAAGCCGGAGCCCGACTCGCGTTGACGGCGCAGGCCGCCCACGAAGCTCGCCTTGCGCGGGCCGGTGCGGCCGACATAGCGCGTGAAACTCAACAGGGTCGCATACGGAACGGACCCCGGGGTGACGGTGGACACGGTCACTTGCGCTCTCCTCCCAGCCAACGAAACCGGCTCAAGAACCCCAGCTCAAGAGCGACTTTCGTACACACATTCTAATCGATCGGCGCCACATTTCCCAGTCTCGGCGGACTGTCTGTGAAACAGACCGTTTCAGTAGGTAGGGTGGCGGCATGACGACGTTCCACTGGTTCCTGCCGACGACCGGAGACGGCGATCAGGTCGGCGCGGCGACGGTCGCTGCGGGTGCCGCCGCACACGTGAGGACGCCCACGGTCGCGTACCTGTCGGAGGTGGCCAGGGCGGCCGAGGAGGCGGGGTTCGCCTCGGTGCTGACGCCCGTCGGCGCGGGCTGCCTGGATCCGCTCGTCATGTGTACCGCGATCGCACAGCACACGACCACACTGCGGATGCTCGTCGCGTTCCGGGCCGGGTTCACGCTGCCCACGCTGCTCGCCCAGCAGGCGGAGGCGTTCCAGTGGATCTCCGGTGGCCGGCTCGCCCTCAACGTCGTCACCGGCGGTGACCAGCAGGAGCAGCGGGCGTACGGCGACTTCGTCGAGCACGACGGCCGGTACGCCCGCACCGCCGAGTATCTCCAGGTCCTTCGCAACACGTGGAAGGGTGAACGGTTCGACTTCCACGGCGACTATTACCACGTCGAATGCGGCGGCCTCGGTACCCCGCTCGCCGACGTCCCGCCCATCTACTTCGGCGGCGCGTCACCGGCCGCCGAGGACGTGGCGGCCCAGTACGCCGACGTCTACCTGATGTGGGGTGAGCCACCCGCCGCGATCGCGGAGCGGGTCGCGCGGATGCGGGCCAAGGCCGCGGCGCACGGGCGTACGCTGCGCTTCGGGCTGCGGGTGCACGTCATCGTCCGTGACGACGCCGACCAGGCGTGGGCCGAGGCCGACCGGCTGCTGCGCGGCATGGACCCGGGGCGGATCGCGGCGGCGCAGGCGAGGTTCGCCAGGATGGACTCGGTGGGGCAGGCCAGGATGACCGCGCTCAACGCGGGCACGGCCGACGGCCTGGTCATCGCGCCCAACCTGTGGGCCGGCATCGGGCTGGTCCGCGAGGGCGCCGGCACCGCACTGGTGGGCAGCCCCGTGGAGATCCGGCAGCGCCTGGCCGAGTACGAGGGCGTCGACGAGTTCATCCTCTCCGGCTGGCCGCACCTCGAGGAGGCGCATCGGGTCGGCGAAGCCGTCCTCAGCCGGAAGCCCGGACTGACGCCCGTCCTGGCGTGAGCCGCCGGATCCGGCGGGCCGGATCGGCAAAGTGGTGCTCAGCCGGAAGCCCGGACCGGCGTGAACCGCCGGCCTGGCATACCGGGAGACGCGCCAGATCCGATCAGCCGGAGATCAGGAGAAGCCAAATCCCGGCGTGAGCCCGCCGGCTCCGGCGCGCCGGGTCGGCAACGCGGTGCTCAGCCGGAAGCCCAGACCGGCCTGAGCCACCGGATTCGGTGCGCCGGGTCGGCAACGCGGTGCTCAGCCGGAAGCCGGACCGGCGTGAGCCGCAGGAACCGGTGCGCGGGGTCGGCGAGGCGGTGCTCGGCTGGAAGTCCGGGTTGACGCCAGGTCGGCAATGCGGTGCTCAGCCTGGAGGCCCGGACTTGGCGTGAGCCGGCGGATCTGGCGCGCCGGGAGAAGCCCAGATCCGCTCAGCCGGAGATCAGGTCTGACACCGGTCCCAGCATGAGCCGCGTGCCGAACGCCAGCGAGGCCAGCGACACGATGACGAAGAACGCCACGAAGATGATCGCCGGCACGTGCGTCAGCCGGCCGATCTGATCGGCGTCGGAGTTGGGCGCCTGGCGCCGGAACCGGGACTGCTGCAGCTCGAACACGGCCCTGACCCCGCCGAGCAGCATGAACCAGGAGAAGGCGTACGCGAACGCACCCTGCACCTGCGGCGAGCCGAACCACGAGACGCCGAAGATGATCGCGCCGGCCACGACGACGGACACCACGCCGTAGACGTTGCGGATCATGACGAGCATCGCGGCGAGCAGGAGCAGCAGCAGCCAGAGCAGCACCGTGATGCGACCGGCGCCGAGGATCGCGGCGGCGCCGAGCCCCAGCAGCGACGGCGTGATGTATCCGGCCAGCCCGGTCACCACCATGCCCAGCCCGTTGGGCCGGCCCTTCGACAGCGTCAGGCCCGACGTGTCGGAGTGCAGCCGGATCCCGGAGAGCCGCCGGCCGCTCAACACCGCCGCCAGGGCGTGGCCGCCCTCATGCGCGATGGTGACGAAGTTGCGCATGACCCGCCAGGCCGGCCGCAGCAGGACCGCCAGGAGCGCCACCACGGCGGTGGCGATGACGACCTCACGCGGAGGTGCGGGCAACCGGCTGAATGCGTCGCTCAACACATCGAACACGAATGCAGAGCCTGCCACCTGACGTGTTGAATGAACAGCGTGGAGATCAGGCGCTTTGTCGACACCGACTGGAACGGCGACGAACTGGGCGGCGAACTGGGCGACGAACACGGTCGTGAGCACGGCGTCGACCTCGGCGATGACGGTCATGGACACGGCGGGAAGCGCGGCGGGAACGGGCGTGGGCTCTGGGAGGTCTGGCACGAGGTCGTCGCGGCCGGTGAGAGTTATGACAACGACCCGGCGTCCACCGAGCAGCAGGCGAGGTCACACTGGCTGCTGCCACCACCCTTCGAGGTCTGGGTAGCGGTCGAGGACGGCGACGTGCTCGGCACCTACAAGGTCGGCCCGAACAAGGGACGCCTCGGCGACCACGTGGCGAACGCGAGCTTCATGGTGTCGACCCGTGCGCGAGGCCGTGGCCTGGGTCGCGCGCTCGGCGAGCACTGCCTGGACCGGGCCCGCGAGCTCGGCTTCGCCGCGATGCAGTTCAACGCGGTCGTCTCCACCAACACCACCGCCGTGAAGCTCTGGCGCTCGCTCGGCTTCATCATCGTCGGCACGATTCCGGACGGCTTCCGCAGCACGAAGCACGGGTTGGTCGACTTCCATATCATGTATCGGCAGTTGTAAAGGTCCCCGACGCCCGAAGAGTCCCCCATGAGGGGAGTAATGCCTGGTAACGGTTGTGACCTTCATCTTGCATTCTGTACGAATACCCCGATGCGTACTCCCCCCGAAGCGCGCGACGACACGGACGACCGTCTCCAGTCGCTCAGCGAGGACCTCACCGGTTACCTCATCGGTGACGCCTACCAGCTGATCGAGCCGATCGGTGGCGGTGGCACGGGCACCGTGTGGCGGGCCAGGGCGCTGCAGGGCGAGGGCGAGGTCGCCGTCAAGCTGCTGCGCGAGGACCTCATGGCGGAGCCGAAGGCGGTCAGCCGGTTCGTCCAGGAGCGCGCGATCCTGCTCATGTTGAGCCACCCGCACATCGTGCGGGTCCGTGATCTGGTCACGGTCGGCACGTCGCTCGGCCTCGTCATGGACCTCGTCGACGGCGGCAGCCTCCGTGACCACCTGCACGAGCAGGGCACCCTGGCGCCCGCCGCCGCGGCGACGCTGCTCGCCCAGGTCGCCGACGCGTTGTCGGCCGCGCACCGGCGCGGCATCGTGCACCGCGACCTGAAGCCGGACAACATCCTGCTCGACCGCGACGGCGGTGAGCCGCACACCCGGCTCACCGACTTCGGCATCGCGCGGGTGCTCGACACGCCGAGCATGACCACGCCGGGCGCGCTCGTCGGCACCGCGAACTACATCGCGCCCGAGGCCGTCTACGGCGGGCGGCCGGCACCGTCCGCGGACGTCTACGCCCTCGGCGTGGTCCTGTTCGAGCTCGTCACCGGACGGCCGCCCTACGCCGGCGGCCCGGCCTGGGCGATCCTGCGCCGGCACGTCGACGAGTCGCCGCAGCGCGTGGAGGGCATGCCGGAGACGGTCTGGCGGGTCGTGGAGGCCTGCATGGACAAGCGCCCAGGCCGTCGCCCATCGGCGAAGGAACTGGCGCACGCGCTGCGCGTCGTGGCCAAGCGCACCGCCGGCGATCCGCCGCTGCCGCCCCAACCCGTGATCCATGAGGTGCCCTCCTTCGATCCGCCGGTGCCGAAGCCCCGAACGCCGACATCATCGCGCTCGCGTATGACAGTTTTTGCGGTCGCGCTCGCGGCGCTCGCGGTCGTGGCGGTGCCCGCCTGGCGGATCGCGCACCAGCCGAGCGCCGGGACCGCGACCCAGCGCGCCGAGACGCCGACGGCGATCGCGGAGAGTCAGGCCGCGAGGCCGGAGCAGAGTGGCGGGCCAGTGGCGGGCGGTAGTCGTACACCTGGCGGATCGAGACTCGGAGCAGGTGCGCCGACGCGTTCGGCCGGACCTGTCGAGGCAATTGTCTGGGGTGCCTGGCAGTGTGCGGAGCAGTACACCTGGGATCTCGGCCATCCACTGCTGGCGCAGCCGTGCCATCAGACCAGCGAGAGCGGCATCCGCATGGTCGGGCACGCCCAGGCGCTGCCCGGTATCCAGGCGGACATGTCGATCTCGCTCGTCGACGTCGACTCGGGCGAGGTCATGGACGGACCCCACCCATGCACCGGACTGATGTTCACCGACTTCGCCCCGGAGCACAATTGCGGGCCGTTCGACGCCACCGTGCCGCGCGGCCACAGGTACGCCGTGCTGCAGAAATGGGTCTACACCGGCCGGGCGATCCTGCCCGGTGGGGAGGCCTGGGGACCCGAGTTCGACTGGTAGGAAAAGTCGCTGGAATTGTCGTACCCATGTGGTGAGGTGTCGGCATGATAGCCACCGAGCCCTCGGGCCTCGAGCAACTTCTCGAAGAGCACTGTGCTGAGATCGCCGCGTTGGCCCGCCACCTGCGGGATGTCATCCTCGACGCACGGCCCGAGTTGACCGAGCGGATCTATCAGGGCTGGCACGGACTTGGCTTCCACCACCCCGAGCGGGGATATGTGGCCGGCCTCTTTCCGGGCACCGACTCGGTGTC
Source organism: Dactylosporangium cerinum (assembly GCF_042653625.1). Lineage (NCBI taxonomy): Bacteria > Bacillati > Actinomycetota > Actinomycetes > Micromonosporales > Micromonosporaceae > Dactylosporangium > Dactylosporangium cerinum. The sequence continues at coordinate 209,912 of NZ_JBHSIU010000053.1, forward strand.
GGTCGGGTTCGAGCACGGCGCCGACATGCCCGATCCGCACGGGCTGCTGCAAGGCACCGGCAAGCGGCTGCGCTACCTGCACTTCACCCCCGACAGCTCGGCGCCGACCCACGAGCATCTGGTCGAGTATCTGGAGTTTGCCGTCACGTAGGCGCTCGACAGCGCCGCGTCGACCCGCGAGCGCCTGGTTGAGATCAGGGCCTGCGCGGCCGGTGGCCACTGGAGCCTGC